>DSAP01000205.1 GCA_011046415.1 bacterium
ATATCAATCCTTACGACAATTTTGAGTATGGTACTTATTGGATTGGGCAATTAAATACATAATACTGGTGATCCATCCGGGACGTAGAAAACGGTGGGGTGGGAGATCCGCATGGATGTATCGGACGATTGATCGCCCCGGAGTTCCCTCCGGGGCGGTTAGGGGTGCAGGATTCCCATCCTGCGTTGGGGTGGCGGTGAAAGATTTCTGAACCATGATTTATTGGATTACAGAATTGCCGGGATGTTTCCGTCCGGCATGGATATGCCGGACGATCAGGAGGGGAAGAATGTACGCGGGGGCGAGGAACACCCCCTCGATCGGAAAACAGGCTGTAAGAAAATCTTGTTCATCCTTTTATCCTGTCGAAAAATCAGTGAAAGGAAAACATGAATCAGCAGGCCATACGCGAGGAGATCCTCCGGCTCAAGCGGGAGAAGGATGTGCTCATCCTGGCGCACAATTATCAGCGCGAAGAAATCCAGCTTCTCGCCGATCATCTGGGCGATTCACTCGAACTCGCGCGGATCGCGGCGAACGCTCAAGAACGCATGATCGTGTTCTGCGGCGTCCTGTTCATGGCCGAGACGGCCAAGATCCTCTCTCCCGGGAAGACCGTGCTGCTTCCCCGCACCGATGCGGGCTGTCCCATGGCCGAGATGGCGGACGTCGGGGGCCTCGTCGCGCTCCGGGAGCGGCATCCCGGCGCGATGGTGGTCAGCTATGTGAATTCCACGGCCGCGGTCAAGGCGGTCACGGATGTGTGCTGCACCTCGGCCAACGCCGTGAAGGTCGTCCAAAACGTCGCGGCGGACCGCATCATCTTCGCGCCGGATAAAAACCTCGCCTCCTGGGTGCAGCGGTTCACGGAGAAGACGATCATCCCCTGGGACGGTTACTGCTACGTCCATGATCAGTTCAGGACGGACGAGGTCACGGCGGCGCGGGCGCGCCATCCCGACGCCGTGGTCGTGGCGCATCCCGAATGCCCGGCCGGAGTCGCGGATCTGGCGGACGAGGTCCTCTCCACGAGCGGCATGATCCGGTTCGCGCGCGAGACGTCCGCCCGCACGGTGATCGTGGGCACGGAGGCCGGGCTCATCGAGCGGCTCAGGCGCGAGAATCCCGGAAAACAATTCCTCTCCCTCGGATCGGCCCGGATGTGCCGGGGGATGAAAGTCACCCGGCTCGAAGACCTGCATCAGGCGCTTGTCCATGAACGGCATCCGATCGAATTGTCCGATACGCTGATCCAACGCGCGCGGAAATCCCTCGAAAGAATGCTTGATTATGTGTGATCCTGCCGACAAGGATTTCTGAGAGGATGAACAAGATAAACAGGATTCTAATCTTATTCATCTTGTTATCCTGTCCGAAAACGATATGAGAAAGAAAACCAGGATTCGTGTGGTCGTGGGCATGAGCGGCGGGGTGGACTCGACGGCCGCGGCGGCGCTCCTCCAGAAAAAAGGATACGAGGTCATCGGTATGACCATGGCGCTCTCGACCCCGGCAAGCCGATGCTGTTCCGAACAGGATGTCCATGACGCCCGTCGCATGGCGCACAAACTCGGGATTCTTCATTACGTGATTCCGATGCATGGCCCGTTCCAGGAGCGCGTGATCGCGTATTTCGCTTCGGAATACGCCGCGGGACGCACACCCAATCCCTGCGCGGTGTGCAATCCCGCCATCAAATTCGGCGAACTGCTCCGGAAAGCGCGCGAGGCGGGCGGCGAATTGCTCGCCACCGGCCATTATGCCAGAATCACCCGGGATCCCGGGAACGGGCGATTTCTGCTCCGCCGGGGCAGGGAACGCGGCAAGGATCAGTCCTATTTCCTGGCGCGTCTTTCCCAGGAAGCACTCGGCTGGACGCTCTTTCCGGTCGGGGGATTCCCGAAGGCGAAAATCCGCGGCCTGGCCGAATCCCTCGGCCTCGACGTATCCCGCAAGCGCGACAGCCAGGATGTCTGCTTCGTGCCGGACAGCGGCGTGCTGTCCTATCTGGAATCCCTCCGGGGAAGCCCGTTTCCGCCCGGGCCGATCCGGGACCGCCCGGGACGCTTACTGGGCGAACACCGGGGCATCGCCGGCTACACCATCGGCCAGCGCAGAGGGCTCGGCATCGCGGCAAAGAATCCCCTGTACGTGACCGGCATCGACGCCGAATCCAACACGGTATTTGTGGGGGAAGAAAAAGAACTGTACGGCGATGCATGCCTCGCCTCCGATCCGAACTGGATCGCGGAAGGGGACATCCCGGAAACCCTGCGGGCGCATGTCCGCATCCGATACAAACACCGGGCGGCGAAGGCGCTCATCGAAAAGCGGGACGGCGGGACGATTCGCATCCGGTTCGACAGGCCCCAACGGGCCGTCACCCCGGGCCAGCTCGCGGTGTTTTACCGCGGGGATGTCGTGCTCGGGTCGGCGTGGATCGATTCCGTCTTGAATCTGTCGTGAATTGTATTATATTGTGCAAAAGAGGCAAGAGGTGAGTTGGCGGTTTGAGTTCCGAGTTTAGAGTTTCGGGTTTAGAAAACGGAAAGCAGCAGGCGTCGACAATTGGCGATGCGTGTTGTCCATGACGGACTCTCATTCAAAACTCCCGGCGCAACCATAAAGGAAAGGCCATGTTCCTGTTCCGGACATTCAGGGAAGACATCCAGACGGTATTCACCAAGGATCCGGCCGCCCGGTCGTGGATCGAGGTGCTGTGCTGCTATCCGGGACTCCACGCCCTCTGGATGCACCGCACCGCACACTGGCTCTGGCGTCACCGGTGCCGCCTGCTCGCGCGCCTCATCTCGCAGTGGAACCGGTTCACGACTCAGATCGAGATCCATCCGGGGGCGAAGATCGGCCGGCGGTTCTTCATCGATCACGGCGCAGGCGTCGTGATCGGAGAGACCACGGAAATCGGAGACAACGTCCTGCTCTATCAGGGGGTCGTCCTCGGCGGCACTTCCCTGAAGAAGGAGAAACGGCATCCCACCCTCGGCAACGACGCGGTCGTCGGCGCCGGCGCGATCCTGCTCGGACCCATCCGGATCGGGGACGGGGCCAAGATCGGGGCGGGATCCGTGGTCATCCGTGACGTGCCGCCCGAAAAGACCGTGGTCGGCATCCCCGCCCGGATCGCGGGAGAGCATGCGCACCTGCTCGTGGACCTCGAGCACGCCAACCTGCCCGATCCGGTGCTCGATGCCCTTCAGCGGATTCTCGACGAGCAGACACATCTGAAGAAACGCATCACCGACCTGGAAGCGCCATTGTCCGGCAAACCCACAGGGGGGACAACATGACAGAGCATTCCAAGGTGACCATTCCCCATCTGATCCGGATGAAACAGGCGGGCGAACGGATCACCTGTCTCACGGCCTACGACTGGCTGATCGCCGGATTACTGGATCAGGCCGGCATCGAGGTGATTCTCGTCGGAGACTCCGGCGGCATGGTCTTTTCCGGATACGAGAGCACGCTTCCGGTTACGATGGATCAGATGGTTTATCACACCCGCGCCGTATCCCGCGGAGTCGGCCGGGCGCTCTGCGTCGCCGACATGCCCTTCCTCTCCTACCAGATCCGTCCGGATGAAGCCGTCCGGAACGCAGGACGGTTCCTCCAGGAGGGAGGGGCCGAGGCCGTCAAGCTCGAAGGCGGGGAACCCGTGGCCGAAACCGTCCGTCGGCTGACGGACATCGGCATTCCCGTGATGGGGCATCTGGGGCTCACGCCCCAGTCCATCCGGAAATTCGGGGGATACCGCCTCCGCGGAAAATCCGACGACGAGGCCGAGGAATTGAAGAAAGACGCCCGGATTCTCGAAGAGGCGGGGGCCTTCGCGATCGTACTCGAGAAAATTCCGGCGGATCTCGCGGCCGGAATCACGGCCTCCCTGTCCGTCCCCACCATCGGCATCGGGGCGGGTCCCGGCTGCGACGGACAGATCCTCGTGACGCATGACATGCTCGGTCTCTTCGAATCATTCAGGCCGAAATTCGTCCGCCGCTATGCGGATCTGGCGTCCGTCATCCGTGACGCGGTCAAGGCCTATGCGGAGGATGTCCGGTCCGGGTCCTATCCCTCAAAAGAGGAGAGCTATTGATGGAAGCGTCTCTCTTGTTTTTCCCGGCCGGCGCCCTGGTTTACTTCACATACCGTTTCGTCCCGACCGCCTCCGGAAAACTGCGCGCCGGCGCCGGATGCCTTGTATCCGTCCTCGTATCCTGGATCTGCTGGATTTTTGGCGCCACCCGGCTGCCGGGTTTCTTTTTCCCCGGATGGATGATCGCGGTCTTCGGGATTCTGGGAGGATGCCTGCTCGTGTTCGCGTATGAGAAAAGGATGTTTCTGGAGTCGGGCCTGCGTTACTCGGCGACCATCCTGCTCGCGCTGATCCAGACCGGCCTGCTCCTCGGGGTGCACCGCCTGATCTTCCCGGGTTCCATGAGGCCCCAGCCGCCCTCTCTCATGTCGGACGGCCTCTCTTTCCTTCTTGTCAGCTTTCTCTATTTCTTCGGATTCGCGTTTCCGGAACGATTCCTCGGGAGAGGAGAAGCACCGTATCCTTCCCGGACGAAACCGGCCGGCAGGAGGCGAGAAGGGGATTGACCCGGGAGTCCGGATTTGATCTTCCGGAGAAGCAATTCCGGCCGGTTGAAACTAAAAAATGTTCTTTTTCCGCTTGTTCTGCGGACGGCCGTTTTATTTGGATTTAAAGGTTTCGGACAGGGCTTCGAGCAGTGTGGCCAGCACGAAGGGTTTCGACAGGAATAGATATCCCCGTTCCTGAATCAGGGGCCATTGAGACTTGTGATCCGTGTATCCGCTGCAGAGAATGACCCGGATATCGGGATTGTGGGACGCGATCGAGTCGACCAGATAGACGCCATTTCCATCGGGAAGGACCACATCGCTGAAGAGCAGGTCGAATCTTCCTTCTTCTTTCTTGTAGATCATGAGCGCTTCTTTCACGCTCGAAGCGAGCGTCACGTCATAACCGTACCGGGTCATGGCCCTTGCCAGGAAATCGCGTACGTTCTTCTCATCTTCGACGACCAGGATACGTTCCCCGTTTCCGTGAAACAGGTTGAGCCGGGTCTGACGGGTCCGGATGGTATACTCGGATCGGGAATCCAGGGCAGGTAAAAATACGTCGAAACGGCTGCCCTTGCCGGGCTGGCTGGTGACTTCGACCCAGCCCTCATGCTCCTGGACGATTCCGTATACGACCGAAAGGCCGAGGCCGGTTCCTTTGCCCAGCCCTTTGGTCGTGTAGAAAGGTTCGAAAATCCGTTTGAGCGTTTCTTCATCCATGCCGGCGCCTGTGTCCTCGAAGGAAATCCGGATAAACCGACCCGGGCGGGCGTTCGGCATGGTGCACGATTCTTCGTCAAGGATGATATTTTTCGTGGAGATCGTAAAGGTGCCGCCTTGTGGCATGGCATCCCTTGCATTCACCGTCAAATTCATGACCACCTGTTGCAGGGTGCCTTGATCCGCGCGAATCGGCCAGAGTCTCCGTTCGTAATGGGTGTTGATGCTGATGTCTTCGCCTATGAGACGATGGAGCATTTTGATCAGGTCTTCGAGCACCTTGTTGAAATCCAGGGAAGTGAACGCCATGGGCTGTTTCCGGCTGAAGAGGAGCAGTTGTCTCGTCAAATCCGCGGCGCGTTCGACGGCCATCTGGATCTGCCGTAAATCGTCGAAAACCGGATCGCTGATTTCATTCTCCAGCATGACCATCTCGGTGCATCCCTGGATGCCGGTCAAAAGGTTGTTGAAATCATGCGCGATTCCCCCGGCGAGGATACCCACCGCTTCCATTTTCTGGGCATGGAGCAGCTGGGCCTGAATCCCCTCTTTTTCTTTCTCGGCGCGCTCGCGTTCGAGGATTTCCTGCTGTAGGGCCTCCGTGCGTTCGAGGACCCGGTTTTCCAGTTCCTCCTGATATTGCACCAGGGTCCTGTCGCGTTCCTGAATCTGAAAGAGCATTTCGTTGAACCGGTCGATCAGTTGCCCTAGTTCGTCATTATAGCCTTTTTCCGCACGTACACTGTAGTCTTTTTTGTCTGATACCCTGTTGGCGATCTGCGAAAGATGTAGAATGGGGCCGGAGATGGTCCGCTGCAGTTTCTGGGTGATAAACAGTGCGATCGCCGCGGCGACCAGAAAGACGCCGAAGACGATCACGGCATACTGAACCAAACGGTTCGTGATCACGGAAAGATCATATTGCAGGAAAATCCGGCCGATTTCCTCGTCATGAAACGTGACGGGCCGAATCATGTTCAATCCGGCCCCTTCATCCCAATGTCCGTTCTGTTCCCGCTCCAGAAACGGAGGCGGGCCGATATGTTCATCCCTGGCATAGGCGGCGAACAGGCGGTTGGAGGTGTAGAGACCCACAAATATCACGTTCTTTTCATAGACCAGGGCTGACAGGATTTCATTCGCGCTTTCTTCGTCGTTGAAGATCAAGGCGGCCGTGCTGTTGTTGCCGATGATCTGCGTCAGAATGGCAACTTCACGGAGGAGGGTCCTCCGGTATTGAATCAGTTCGATGGAAATAAAAGTGAGACAGGCGGCGAACAAGGCAATTCCGCTGCTGATCATGGTGACCAAAATCAGCTTGCGTTTGATCGAAAGCGGACCGAGCCATTTTGTGATGATGCGCTGCATGATGGGTTCCGGAGTCCTACCACGTTACATGCGAAGTCAAACGAAAACCCCGTCTGACTAAAGCCTTTTCAAAAGGCGCCACGGTTTCACCAATAAATTCTGCATGAGGACCTCCGAACAGATTTCTTCCGGAAAGAGAGAGTTCGATCATGCGGTTGATCCGCCATCCCAGCGAAATGTCCGCGGTCAAATAGCGATCGATCGACAAGGACTCGAGCCGGTCCACAAAGCGGCAGGTTACACCCAGATTTATGTGACGAATCGGTTTGACTGAGAAAAACAGGGTCGCCTGATGCTGCGGCGATTCCGTTTCTGCGTCATTGCCCCTGTAATTCGTGACGCCGGACTCCATGAAAAGACGCAACCGGAAATAGGTGTATGCGAGACGCATCCGGCTTTTCGTAAAAGGCCGGAATTCGAGGGCGGTTTCGAATCCTGCGGATTCTCCGTGGCGGTCAGACCCGGCGATGAACGGAATGTAGATATTCTGGGTCGCGTCCTTTGTCTCGGTGAACGGCGTCCCGAGGTTGAAGGTCCTGAGATTGTCATACCGGTTATAAAATACCGCAAGGTCCGCAAGAAAGTGATCAGAGGGGGATAACCTGTATCCGGATTCGACGGCATAAAGCACTTCGACGGGCACTCCGGGTGTTCCCTGTAGTAGGCCCCAGGTCTTGTAGGTTTCATCTGCAAACAGGTATTTGACGAGGCGGACATCCAGATCTGAACGGGACGGTGTACGCACGGCGCGCGACGCGGCCCACCAGAGCGTCTGCCGGGAAGAAGGCGACCAGCGCATGCGGAGATTCGGCTGCAGGCTGAAGCGTGTCGATTCCGTCCATTCCAGCTTGGTCCCGACTGTCAGATGAATCCGGTCCGGAATGAGACGGATCTCATCCTGAATGAACGTATTGTAGAGGGAATACCGGCGTTCCGCGGGATCATAATTGACGACGATCGTATTGTCGAACCAGTCACGGGTAAACCGGCTGCCGATTCCCCAGATGATCTGATGACGGGCAGTCAGGGCAAAACGATGCTGAAAATCCAGATCCAACCGTTGATATCCCCCCTGAACCAACAAGGGATCGTCCCGTTGATACGTGTCGATAAACCATTGAAACGCACAATCCGAATCATCGGAGAAGGTGTGTTCCCATCGACCCAGCACATGGCCGCCGGTTACCCGGCCGGCGTCGATACGTTCAATTTGCAGATCGGGATCAAAGTAATCGGGAGCCAGGGTTTGTCCCGTGTGCACCCTGTTTGCCTCGCAGATGACCGTCACGCGGTTCCGGGGCGACCAGGGAATATCCATCCTGAATCCGCCGTGAACCGTCTGCCATCCGTCTTCAGTCTCCTTGCCATCCGCGAACACCAGGGGTCCGTGGTCCGCATACTTCCCGTAGACCCGATACCAGATCTTTTCGGACAGCCGCCCCCCGTACCGGAAGTCGAGCGCCTTTTTTTGCACGGTTCCAAGCCCGAGTTGCAGGTAGCCGCCCTGTGTTTCGGAGGCGGGTTTGGTGATGATGTTGATGACCCCGTTGACGGCGTTGGCGCCCCACAGCGTCGCACCCGGTCCCCGGATGACCTCGATCCGGTCCAGATCCGAAACCAGGACATCCTGAGACTCCCAGCAGACTCCCGAAAAGATCCGGGTATACACGCTTCTTCCATCCTTCATCACCAGCAATTTATTCGCAAACAACATGTTGAAACCGCGCGCACTGATCGCCCATTTGTTCGCATCGACATGGCCGACCTGAACCCCGGGGGCGAGACGCATCGCATCGGGAATGGTCTGAATCCCGGCTTGGGCCATATCGTCCTCGGTGATGGTAAAGATTGCCGCAGAGGCATCAAACAGGCGTTCACTTTTTTTCGAGACCGTCACCACTTCGATCTGCATAAGTTCCTCGAGACTCATCTCGGTCAGATCTCTGTGAAGCGGGTGAACCGGGGTCTGAAACAGAAGCATCAGATAGAAAAAGACGCAAAGGGTTTGTTTTATCCCGGGTGGAGACAAAATCCTTACCGGGATGCGCTTAATCGTATCCATGGATGTCTTCTCATCCTCCGTTATATACATAGATTCTTTGTTCATCGCGTGATGACTTTCTGTGCCAGGTTGAGGAGCTTTGAGCTGATTTTCAGGCCGGCATCGACCGCTGTTTTCTGATTGATCAGAAACCGGACTCGGTTTTCCTCCACCCTCAATTCGATGATTCCGCCTGCCTCGGCAAAACCGGGAAAATCGGCGATCGTGAGGATTTGCCGATCGTTCAGAGCGTTCAGGATTTTATCGACCCGGGATTGTTCGGATTGGGAGATGAAAAGGATCTGACAGTCCATCAAGGCTTGCAGATTCCCTGCACGCATGATCCTGACATGACTTCCCGCAATAGTTTTGTCCGTAAAGGTGTCGTCAAGGGCATTTCCGAAGGGTTCTTCTCCCAGGACACCGATCGAGAAAAATGGATTCTCTCCGTTCTTATGCCAGGGAGTCCATTCGATAAAACGCGCAAAATTATAGATGAAGGCGGCCTTCACGTCGTATTCGCCGAGTCGATCCGAAGGCATGTTTTCGGCCGGAACTGATGCCAAGGAGAAGGGCAGAGCGAGAATCGTGAAACAAATCGCTCTGCATCTCATGATGCGCGGTTTCCTGAGCGGTTTCACCGGGAGCCTTATATTCTGGTCAAGTTCATCTTGAAATTGACAAACATTTGAAATGTGCGCAAAATGCATACCTTCTTGTCACGAATGGGAGAGAATGGCCTCACGGATCGCCCTGAGCAGACCATCCAGCGTAAACGGTTTGGGCAGGAAGGGGATGTTCTTCTCCTGAATCATCCGCCATTGCGATTTGTGATCCGTATATCCGCTTGAAAGGAGCACTCTCAGTTCCGGCTGTTTCTTTCTCAGGATGTCCGCCAGTTCGATGCCTGTTCCATCCGGTAAAACGACGTCGCTGAAAAGCAGATCAAACCGTCCGTCCTCCTGGTCGAACAGAGAGCCGGCTTCAACAATGCTTTCCGCCGTCATCACATCGTAGCCGTTTGCAGAAAGAAACTTGTCCGTCAACCGACGGACACGGTGTTCGTCTTCCACGATCAGGATCCGTTCTCCGTTTCCCTTAAGCAAATGCAGGGTTTCATTTTGGGATGGTACCGAGACTAAACCCTCCGCACGATCCAGATAGATCTTGAATGCGGAGCCGTGTCCCGGTTTGCTGGATACGGAGACCCAGCCGTTGTGCTGTTTGACGATGCCGTATACCACAGAGAGGCCGAGGCCCGTCCCCTTGCCGGTCACTTTCGTGCTGAAAAAGGGTTCGAATATCCGGTCGATCGTCTCGATGCTCATGCCTTCTCCGGTGTCCGAAATGGTCAGACAGACAAACTCACCGCCGCGGACTTCCGTCTGGGGTCGGGTAAAAGCCTCTTCGATATGGGTATTTTCGGTTTGGATCAGGAGCCGTCCGCCGTCCGGCATGGCGTCGCGCGCATTGACCGCCAGGTTCAAAATCACCTCCTCGATGCCGGCCCTGTCGGCCCGGACGAGCCAAAGGTCGTCTGCCAGTGCAGTCTCGATCCGGATGTCTTCACCGATCAGACGGCGCAACATTTTGAGCAGCCCTTCGATGAGTTGATTCAGATCGATGTTCTTGAATTCCAGCGGCTGATTACGGCTGAACGCGAGGAGCTGGCGTGTTAAATCGGACGCCCGGGATGAGGCGGTCAGGACTTCCTGTAATTCCAGCTGGGCGGGGTGGGTCTCTTCGATTTGACGGCTGGCCAGGTCGGTGCATCCGCGGATTGCCGTGAGGAGGTTGTTGAAGTCATGGGCAACCCCGCCCGCGAGTGTGCCGATGGCTTTCATTTTTTGATCCTGCCGGAGTTGTTCCTCAAGCCGGACACGGTCGGTGATATCGACCACCTGGATGATGATATTGATGACTTCCCGGGAATCTGTCATGAGGGCGCCGTTGAGTTCCACCCGGCGTTTCTCACCATTTCGCTGAATCAGGGCGGTCTCATGCCGGGTCAAAAAGGCCCCGTCTTTCCGGGTGGCGGAAAACAAATCACCCATGACGGAGCGTTGTTCGGTTTCGATCAATTTGAGGAAATCGGAACCCATCAGTTCCTTGACGGAATAATCCAGCATGCGGCAGAAGGGATTGTTGACATACAGGATCCAGAATGCGTCATCGAGAATCAGGATGCCTGTCGGTGCGTGTTCGACGACGGACCGGAATCGCTCTTCGCTTTTCTTGAGTTCTTTCTGCATCTGATGTTTGTACAGGGACAGCTCGATCATCATGCGCAGTTCGCGGTCATCGAACGGTTTGAGGACATAACCGTAAGGTTCGGCTTCTTTGACGCGCTGCAACGTGATCTCATCCGAATAGGCCGTCAGGAAGATCACCGGCAGATCGCAGACCTGACGGATCGCCGAAGCGGCCTGGATGCCGTCTGTCTCACCCTCGAGCATCACGTCCATCAGGATCAGATCGGGCTGCGCCTCCTTGACTTTCAGGACGGCGCCTTCTCCGTGAGATTCGACATGGGTGACCACATAACCGAGCCCTTCGATTTTGCGTTTTAATTCCATCGCAATGATGGATTCATCTTCGAAGATCATGATTTTCGATTGTGCCATTCCGGGTTACCTTTGGCTCATGGCCAGTCGAATCGCCTGCAAGAGTCCGGAGAGGGTGTAGGGTTTCTGGAGAAAGGGAAAACCCTTCTCGACGATGATCGGCCACTGGGATTTCTGGTCGAGATAACCGCTGCTCAGAAGTACGCGCAGATTTGGATTCCTGGACAGCAGGATTTCGACCAGCTCGATCCCGTTCTGATCACTGAGCACCACATCCGTAAAAATCAGGTCGAAGTCGTTTTCTCGGGTTTCGAATATTCTGAGGGCTTCCTGTGCGCTGCAGGTCGCCACGACGGAATAGCCGCATTTGTTCAGGGCCTTGGTGGTGAACTCGCGTACTTTCTCTTCATCTTCGACCAACAGAAGGGTTTCTCCCTTTCCGAAATAGGTGTCGATCGAGTCTTTCAGTTCCTTGATTTTTTGGGGGGGCTGGTTCACCGCAGGCAGATAAACCTGAAAAGTAGACCCATAATCCGGGAAGGTGTTCACATGAATCCATCCGTCATGCTGTTTGACGATGCCGTAGACAACCGCGAGGCCGAGTCCGGTGCCTTTGCCGGGTTCTTTCGTGGTGAAAAACGGATCGAAAACCCGCAACAGGGTTTCCTGGTCCATGCCGACGCCTGTATCATTGATCGAGAGGCAGACGAATTGGCCGGGCCGGGCCTCAGGCATGGTTTTACAGAAGACCTCATCGAGGACGACATTCTTGGTTTGAATCATCAGCCGCCCGCCTTTGGGCATCGCGTCCCGCGCATTCAGGACGAGATTCATGATCACCTGTTCCATGTTGCTCAGGTCGGCCCGGATCGTCCAGAGTTCCGGATCCAGTTCGATCGCGATGTCGATGTCTTCGCTGATGAGGCGGTTGAGCATTTTAGACAGGTTCTCGACCACGCTGTTGAGGCGCAACGCGATCGGTTCCATGGGGTGGTCGCGGCTGAAGAGCAAGAGCTGGCGGATGAGCCCGGCCGCGCGAAGTGCGGCGTGACGGATTTCGTTGAACTCCTTGTAAACCGGGTCTTCATCCGAGATCTTCATCATGGCCAGATCCGCGCTCACCTGGATGGCGGTCATGACGTTGTTAAAATCGTGTGCCACGCCGCCGGCGAGGGTTCCGATCGCTTCCATTTTCTGAGCCTGAAAAAGCTGTGCCCGGATCGCTTCAGCCTGCTTCCGTTCCGAAATATCCCGGATATTGCACTGTCCCATGACCTTGCCGTCACTCAGAAACCGGTTGTAATTCAACTCGATCTCACGGAGACGTCCGTCCGGAAGCTGCAGGGTCAGCTCCTCAAAATGGACATAACCTTCGCCGCCTGCGAGGACGATCCTGTTTTCGATTTCTTCGTGATTCAGGGACAATCCGATATCCCAGATGGATTTGCCGATGAGCGTATCCTTTTCCATCCCCATCAGGCGCAGCAGGAACGGATTGATATCCGCGATCAGATCGTCCTCGAGGAGGAGGATTCCTTCCCGGGCGGACTCGAAGAGGCGCAGATAACGTGTCTGGGAGGCCGCGAGCGCTTCCTGCGCCCTGAATTTCTCGACCGCGCTGCGAATGGCGGGGACCAGGCGGCCCAGATGGTTTTTCAGGACATAGTCCGCGGCGCCGGCTTTCATGAATTCCACCGCAGTTTCTTCGTCGAGCGCGCCGGTCACGATGATCACGGGGGTGGACAATCCCTGTTTCTGCACCTGTTTCAGGGCGCTCATGCCGTCGAATGCGGGAAGCAGATAGTCCGATAAAATGAGATCCGGTGCATACTGCGTCAGCGCTTCTTCAAAGTCCTTGCGGGACTCGACCCGCTTTGAGACGAAAGGGATTCCGCTTTCCTTGATCTCGATTTCGATCAGACGCGCATCCGAGGACGAATCTTCGAGCATTAGAATCCGAATCGGTTCATACATAATCATTTCCGGTTGGTTGCCCGGCGGTTTCGGGTTTCATCCAAAAGCCCGGGCAGAGAGAAAATGTGGATCCCCGTCCTTCTCCGGACCGGACCCCGATCGGAACTGATTCCGCATGGATTCCATATATACCCGGTATTCCGGGACGGCGCAGCGGGTCGAGAAGAAAATAGATACCGCGAGCATACAGGCCATGCTCGAATCGGCGGGAGAGATCCGCGCATAGAAGGGCTTCGAAGTCTCCTGTGATGCGCCGGATTTGCCTGACCTCTTTTTCGAAATCGGTCCTCATGATGAGTCTCAGTCCGTACGGGCCTTCATGCTTCCGTTCGCAAAAGATAAAATCAATTTAAACAAATAATGAACCCGATGCAAGAGAAGAGTCCCGCGGGATGACCGCCGGTTCCTATGCTTGCCAGAATGATCAGAATGGCAAGAGGGAAGGGGCGTGCGGCGAGGGACCGCACGCCTCCATATTGGGACAAAGATAAGATCACGCGAGGTTATACATAAATCAGGATATATCCGCATCAGGTGACGGGTTTTCCGTTTCAACGGGGAGGAACGGTTAAGCCCTTGTCATTTTCTGAAAAGACTCCCGGAGTTTTCGTGTGAGGGGGCCGGGTCTGCCGTTTCCGATGACCCGTCCGTCGATTTGGATGACAGGCATGACCTCGGTCGTGCTGCCGAGCAGGAGACATTCATCTGCGTTCCCGACCGCGGATTCGGGGACCGGTTCTTCCCGCACCGGGATCCGGAGTTTTCCGCAGAGTTCCAGGATGACGTCCCGCGTGATGCCGTCCAGGATCAAATTGTCGGCTGGATGCGTTTGGAGTGTCCCGCCGAAAAACGCCGCGAAGTTGGTGTGGGTGCCTTCCGTGACGACGCCGTCCCGCACGAATACGGCCTCATCGGCCCCGGCGTCCACGGCCGTATGGCCGGCGAGCACATTGGCCAGCAGGGAGACCGACTTGATGTCGCAGCGTGTCCACCGGATGTCCGGCACGAAAATGACCTTCGCCCCGGTTTCCCACCGTTCCGCCGGCGCGGAAAACGGATAGGCGGTGACATAGACCGTGGGCGGCGTGCCGGGTTCCGGGTGCCGGAAGCTGCGTGGCGCGACCCCGCGCGTGATCTGGATGTACAGGACGGCGTCCGCATCGGAGAGGGCGTTTTCCCGGATCAGTCGTTCCGCCACGGCACGCAGATCCTCCCCGGGGGGCAGGAGGATCCGCACCCCGTTCAGGCTTCGTTTCAGGCGGCGGAGGTGGTCGTCGAACCGGAAGAGCCGGCCCCGGTATATGCGGATGACTTCATATGTGCCGTCCCCGAACAAAAATCCCCGGTCGTCGGTTGAAATACAGGCGTCTTTTTTGGGCAGAAACCGGCCGTTCAGATAGACGATCATGAAAGGAAACTCCTCTTCAGCTTACAGATTGATGTCCGTTCCTTCCGGATATTCCACCTCGAACCGGAAGGGGAGGGTCTTCTTCTCGCCGGGATTCAGCGGCACCCGCCACTCGACGCGGTTCTGGCTGTCGATGCGGACCTCGTCCTCGGGCGGGTCGAGCAGCCGGACCCGGATCTTCTCGTCCCGCGAAAGGGGCAGCTGGTCGATCACCCGCACGGTCTCGGCCGTGTTCCTGTGGTTCTCGATCCGGGTTTCGAAGGTGAAGGTGATTTTCCGCCGGCCTCCGAACAATCCCTTCTTCTCGACGAACCGGTTGATCAGCTTCCGCTCCACCCGGATATTCTCGTCCACGCCCAGCGCCAGAGAGAGCGTGTCGTTCTGGGCGATGTAGGGGATGCGGGTCTTGCTGACAAAGTCTCCCTCGACGAAGATGCCGACCTCGCCGGGCAGGAAGGGCGCGTCCGAGCTGTTGGCCGCCGCGCCCCGCAGGAATACCTTGTCCGCCAGCTTGGGGACGGAGACGTATTCGAATTCGCCTTCGAGTGTTACGAGGGCGATGGTGGCCTTGTGCGGGGCGTTGTCCGCCGGGACGGTATTCCGGCCGCCGAGCGTGAAGATGGTGGCCGTGCCCCGTGTCTCGGCCTGCGCGGTTACCGGGGCCGCTTCGAAGGCGTCTGCCGCCGGTGCGGCGGGCGCTTCCACGGCGAGCGTCGTCATTTCACGCTTCATGAGTACGCCGGATCGCGCCGTTTCCGTCCGGATGAAATCGACATGCCAGGGAGACAGATAGGGGATGGTCTGTGAGATCATGGGCTGCGCGGTCGAGAGGGTGAGCCGGATGTCGTTCCAATCCTCGCCCGTGTTCTGACGCACCAGGCCGTAACTGGTCATATCCATTCTCCGGGTCTCAGGCTCCACGCGCAGGTCATAGACCGGCATCCAGGAGGCGTGGCGCCCCACCATGTAGGAGGGATGGAGGGTCACGCGCGCCGGGGCCTTGAGGTCCACGGTGACCACGATATTCTTAAAGCGGTCTGCGGCCGCCGGGGAGAGGCCGTCCAGTTCCTTCTGCAGGGCGTCGATCCTTTTCTGGAGTTCCGCGTGTTCCGCCCTGAGCGTCCGGATTTGTCCGTAGATCTCCGTCAGGTTTTTGTTGAAGAAGGTCAGCATGCTCTGCCAGTTCTGGGTGTTCGGCGCGGCGGAGAGGAGGGTCTTGTTGATCTCCTTCGGCGATTCGGCCCGGAGCGATTCGATGAAGGCTTTCTCGGTTTCGCGTACCGAGATCCTGTCCTTTACGGCCTGCTGTTCGAATATCAGGCCGTCGAGCTTCTCCTCAAGCGACTTCCTGCGCGCCTGGAGGATTTCCGCCGTGAAGGCGGTCTCGATCCGGACGTCCACGATCCGGACCGGCATCGTACCCTCGCCCGTGACCCGGACGGACTCGTCCAGGAGTTCCGGCGTGAGTCCCCCGAAGACGAGGGCGTGCGTTCCCGCGGGCAGGCTGATTGTGCCCTCGCGCGTCACCAAGGCGCGGTTCTGAAACACCGTGGCCGAAACCACACGCGAATCCACGGTCCGCATTTCCTGCGCCGTACCGGGAAGCGCAATCAGGGCGGCGCCCCAGATCATCATCCACGTTTTCATGGATCCTCCTTTTCCGGATTGTTTCGAGGACGGATTGTCCTCAGATAGAACGCCAATCCCCGCCGGATGGATTCAAAGCCGAAATCGTCCGGATTCATCGTCCGGATGTCCGCCCAGAACCAGCGGGCGATTTCATCGCGTCCCCGGATCCCATCCACCGAACGGGGACGGCAGGTGAAGAAGGCGTCCACCGTCCAGTAGCGGATGCCGCCGAACGGATAGGCATTCGGGAACGAACAGAGATATTTCAGGTCCGTGACCTCCAGGTTCAGTTCTTCCCGGATTTCCCGGACAAGCGCCGCCTCGAGCGTCTCCCGGTTGTCCACAAACCCCCCGGGCAGGTCCAAAGTGCCTGCGGCCGGTTTCTTTTTCCGTTCCGTCACGAGGATCTTTCCCTCGTGTTCCACCACGGCGACCACGGCCGAGGCGGTGTTGTGATAATAGAGGAAACCGCAGCCGCCGCAGCCCCATTGTTTCTCTTCGATCCTGGCGAAAGACCGGATTCCGCAGACGGGGCAGCAGAGCAGGTCGGTTTCCGCGGCCATGAAAGACCGGCGCATCACGGGTTCACGGTTTCCTGCCGACCGGCATGAGATAGAGCGGATGCTCCGCGCCGGGCAGATTCAGGATGTGTTTTACGTCCTCATCCCCGAAGGCGCCCACGACCACCGTACCCAGATTCAGCGCCGCCGCCTGCAGATGGATGTTCTGGCCGGCGTGGCCGACCTCCATGTGCACGTAGCGGACGCCCCGGTCTCCGTACCTCCGCGTCGTCCGTTCGTACACCGCGGAGATCACGAGGACCACGGCGCCTTCCCGGACGCAGCGCTGGCCGAGGGCGGCGGCGGAGAGGTCGGCCCGTTTGTCGCCTTCCAAATGGCGTTCCAGTTCATGGGTGTCCGGCCTGTACCGGTAGACGCCGGGGGACAGGCCGGCCACATTCCCGGCCACGGCGTACATCTCGAGCGGGTAGGTGGCGCCGGCGGACGGCGCGGTCCGGTAGCCCCCGGGATCGTTCTTTCCCTGTCCGGCCCAGAGAAGCTGGGCCACGTCCGCGAGGGTCAGGGCGTCTTTCCCGTATTCCCGGACGGATCTGCGATCCTGCAGGGCCCGTCCGACCGGTGTGTCGCCTTTCCGGTCTGGTTCAGGCAGTTGGATGCGTTCCATATTCCCGGTCTCCATCGAGGGTGAATCCGACGTGATCCGATCCCGTCCGGTTCCGATGCACGTCACCGCGAGGACGGCGATCCAGACAAGTGTCTTTTTCATGAGGTCCTCCATGCTTGAGTCCAGCCGGTTCCGGGATGTTCCCCGTACGTGTGCAATCCGCGAAGGGTTTCTTCCGGAAGGTATTCATGAATTTTATCCTCGAGGTCGAGTCTGCGTTCCGCGTACAGCCTCAGAATGATCGCGGCGACGAAGAGTTTGTAGATGTATTTGCGGGTTGTCGCCCGGTCGACGATCCGTTGAATGGCCGCCTCGAGCGGTGGGGATAATTTCTTCATGAGATGCCTTTCTCTGTCCAGCACGGCATGGAATCCGCTGTCCGCGTATTTCTGTTCCGGAGGACAATCCCGAAAAGACGGTTTTCTTCCCGCGTCCCCGGATCCTGGATCGGGGACTATGGGACCCGGATCGTGAATCCGCCCGGCGTGATCCCGTTCTCGTTGAACGATTCGATCGAAAAATAGTATGCCCGGTCTCTGTCCAGGCTGTTGATCACGAGTGAAGTGTCCCGATAAACCAGTTCCTGCAGGTACAATTTGTTCTCCTCGATGCCGTAGCAAATCGTGTATCCGGTCGCGGTTTCAGATTTTCCCCAGGTGAGACTGACGCTTCTCCTGTCCTGTGGATTCCTCGCGGACTCAAACCGGTTGATCCTTTCGGGCGCATCTCCATGGCCTTTGCCGAAAACCCGGAATCCGCTCAGGGCGAAATGCCCTCCCGGCACCTCGATATTATTCATCTTCAGATACCGGCACGAAACCTTGTTTGTCAACTGAATGTAATCGTGAGAGTTGTCGGTCTCATTCTTCGACCTGTCCACCAACCGCTTCCAGTTCGATCCGTCATCGGAACAATCAATCGTATATCGGTGGAACAGGTTTTCCTGCCTGCCCAATAGTCCGGAGTTGTGTTCGGCGAAGTTGATCTGTATGGAATACACATCGAATGCATCCCCCAGATCGATGATCGCATATTCGCCGGGATCTCCGGTTCTCGCGGCCCAGTACGTCCGGATGTCCTCGTTAGTCATATGACAGGCCGGATGAGAATCGACGGAGGACGAGACGGTCACTGTCTTCGCATAGGAAAGCAGCATCCATCCCGGAAAAATCTTATTCCAATCGGCGATCTTCTTTTGCGGCATCATCAACGGGTAATCCCCGTATTTTGTGATGGCGTAAAGCGTTCCCTGCGCATCGAAGAATGCGGGATAGAGTCCCAGCCTGCGTTCGAAGATATGTTTCCGGGAGATGGTTATGGTTCCCATATGCCAGTGGTTGCCATGGGGGTCGGTGAAGGTGCTGCCATGGCCGGCACCGGCGGCGAACCCGCCGGGCTTGGAGGCAAAAGGGTTGTGAGACTGGTACATGAAAGGGCCGAGCGGATTCTCAGAGGTATACACACCGTCGGCATAGCTTTTAAATTCCGTTCCCGGGGCGGAGTACTGTAAATTGTAAATCCCGTTGTGCTTGTTCATCCAGGCCCCTTCGATCCAGGGTCTTTGATTGATCAGGGTGTTCCGATCACCGGGCACCTCCCAGCCGTACCGGTCCGGATCGGCACGGATCAACGCCTTCGGTTCCCCGATGAAAGAAAACCGGTTCGCGTAATCCACTTCCACGCCGTAAATGGGATTCACATCCGAGCATCCCCAGTACAGGTACAACCGGTTGTCCTCATCCAGGAAGAAGGCCGGATCCCAGACCGGGATTTCCAGCCTGTCCACGGCCACGCTCCATGTTCCGTTGAGAGGGTCGGCGGACTGATACACGGTGCTCTGTTCGTTCGAGGAAGCAAGGAAGTACAAGGTGTCGCCGATTGCTACGGCGGTCGGGGCGTATTCCTCGACGGGGATCGCGTTTGTTTCAATAAACGACCATCCGGTTAAATTTTTAGAATGCCAATACCCGCCGGATTTGGATGCGAACAGGAAATATCTGTCCCTGAACCAAACGACGGTGGGGTCTGCGGCCTCCCTGCGGGACGGCTCTTCCGGACAGAACCGGTAGCTGACATTGACGGGATTGCAAAACGTCACCGGAGTTGAATTTTCGTGCCGCGGGTTTGTCCGGCACCCGGCCATGCAGCAGGCCAGAAAAACAAGGATGTGTTTCAGATTCATTTTTCCCCGCTTTGTTTCTTTTTTCGGTCCGACTCCTGAATGTTTTTCTCAACCAACTTCGTGACCGGATCACATCGAAAGCATTTCCCGTTGTGAACCGAGATCAGGCCGCTGCATCCCGGGCAACGATGCCCCCTGTACTGTTCCTCGAGGAATTCATGCATTCCCTTACTCCGGATGCGGTTCAGATTTTCCATCGTGCTCATGCCGTAATTTTTTTGATATCGATTGTCCATTCGGCGGATCGATTTGCATGGATACCGGTCGCATTCGGAACAAAAATTGGCCCGGCCTGTCGGGATATCCTGATTGATTCCCGCGCACCCGTGGAACAGATAGGCGCAGGGTTGATTTCGGGGCCTGCAACCGACGCATCGGCTCCGCCCGAGATGGTTGCGATAGGACAGATACCGGCTGCAGACCGCACAGTTCATCCCGCAGGGCGCGATTAATTCTTCCGCAATCGGAGTCGGATTTTTCATGAAAACGGGTTCCTCGTCTGACCGCAACCCGTCCCGGGCGCACCGGATGGGGACGGGCCGGTCTCGTTTTCCCCCTCATGGATGCGAAGTGACCGGGACAGTGTGAAAGAAAGTAATAAAAAAATAAAATACAGTCAAGATCAATTCTATCCGGTTGTTACACATCTCACCGGATCCGGTTCTGCGGCCCGGGGTTAGGGGGGCGGATCGTTAAAAAAAGGAATTGCTTTTCATTGAATTAGTTTTCATATTGTTTTATTGAGCGTATCCATCCTCGAGTTTCATCGAAAGGATCCGTATCATGGATGTAACTCAGACCTCCCCCAACAACATCGATCAGATCCGCCACCTCATCTTCGGCGAACAGATTCAGGACTATGACCGGCGGTTTCAGGAACTGCTCAAGAAGATTGACCAGCTCCATCAGGCGCTTCAGGAATTCAGGGAAGAGACGGAACAGAAACTGAAGGAATCGGAGCACCGGTTCGACAAGCGGCTGTCCGACCTCCAGAAAACCCTGCAAAAAGAGATGGACGCCCAGGTCAAGACGATCCGGGAGGAGTTCGACCGGCGTCCTTTCGGAACTGACTGAAGACAAGGTGGACCGAACCCAGATGGCGGACCAGTTGGTCGACCTGGCGATGCGGCTCAAGGGATCGACCCTCATGGATCACATCCATCAAGGAATCTCCGCCGATGGGCAAGGTTGACATTTCGAATCCGGGGGCTCCGGATCCCGCGTTCGAACGGCTGAAGACCCTTCTCTTGAGCGAGGACTGGGCGTATTTCAAGGAGATACGGGACAGGGTGGAAACCCTGGCCCGGGAAATCCACGACAAGGATCAGCTGATCGAGACGCTGGATCCGGTGATCGCAGATCTGCTGGAACGCAAGATTCACGAGTCCAAACCGGAAATGGCGGAGGCCCTGGCCCCGATCATGGGCGACGCAATCAAGAAACAGATCGAGGACGCCAAGGAGGATATGGTGGACGCGCTTTACCCCATCGTGGGGAGCATGGTCGCCAAGGCGATCCAGGAAGCCATGCGCAAAATGATGGAAGAAATCAATGCCCGCATCAACCAGGCGGCCAACACCCGGTTCATGACTTTCGTGAAGTCCAGGATTCTCCGTGTCCAGCCCGCCGAAATCCTGATCGCGGAAGGCATCACCTTCAGCCTGGAGGAATTGTTTCTCATCGAACGGCGATCCGGGCTCCTGATCGCCTACCAGTCCCGGGACGAACAACACACGGAAAACGACGCGCATATCCTCGGGGGCATGCTGACCGCCATCCGCCAGTTCGTGAACGACGCATTTCAGTCCGGCGGGGAGAGCGACCTCCACGAGATCCAGCATGAAAACCACAGCATCCGGATCGATTCCGGCCGGTATACCCTCCTCGCGGCGGTCTATCAGGGGATCCCTCCCCAGGATTTTATCGTCCAGCTTCGAGGGCTGCATCATCGCATCCATAACCGATATTACAAACGGCTTCGCGATTTTCAGGGAGAGACGGCAGAATTCCAGGGCGTCAGTCCCATCCTGAACCGGCTCATCCAGAAATACAGAAAGCATGGCGCGGATGTTCAATAAGAAGATTTGTCTGC
>DSAP01000203.1 GCA_011046415.1 bacterium
TCCCTACCCCAAAAACCCCTTGATCCCCTCCGCCGCCTGCCTGCCCTGCCAGATCGCCCGCACCACCAGAGACGCGCCGGTCACGGAATCCCCCGCCGCGAATACGCCTTCGGCGCTCGTCATAAACCCGGAATCGACCTCTATGTTGCCCCGTCCGTCGAGCCTTAACCCCAGATCCTGCACGAGCGGACCATGTTCCACATGCACGAATCCGGTCGCGAAGAGCACGAGGTCCGCCTTGATCTCGAATGCGGAACCGGGAATTTCCTGATAGGAACGCCGGCCCGCGGCATCGGGACCCGACCAGTCGACCCGGACGCATTCGAGCACACGCACGCGGCCGCCCTCCCCCCTGAATCCTTTGGTCAGGACGCCCCACTGCCGGTCGCACCCCTCCTCGTGCGAGGTGGAACGGCGCAAAATATTCGGCCATTCGGGCCATGGGTTTTCCGGATGGCGCTCCCGTGGCGGTTCCGGCAGAATCTCGATCTGTGTGACGGATTTCGCGCCCTGCCGCCGGGCCGTTCCGATGCAGTCGGATCCGGTGTCGCCGCCGCCCACCACCACATCCTTTCCCCGGGCCGAAATCGGATCCGGGACATCGTCTCCGGCGTTCACCCGGTTCTGTTGCGCGAGGAACGCCATCGCGAATTGGATGCCTTCGAGATCACGGCCGGGCACGTCGAGATCGCGGGGGACCGTCGCGCCCGCGGTGATCAGGATGGCGTCGAACGACCGGCTTAGGAAACGGGGGGAAATATCCAAACCGGCAAGTACACCCGTCTCGAACCGGACACCCTCGCCCCGCATCTGTTCAAGCCTGCGGTCGATCACCCGTTTTTCCATCTTGAAATCCGGAATGCCGTAACGAAGCAGGCCGCCGATCCGGTCATCCTTCTCGAACACCACGACCCCGTGTCCCGCGCGGGCGAGTTGCTGGGCCGCCGCCAGTCCGGCCGGACCGGACCCGATCACCGCGACCCGCTTTCCCGTCGCATGGGCACCAATTTCTGGGCGGATCCAGCCTTCGTCAAAACCCCGTTCGGCGATCTGGAGTTCGATATGGCGGATGGAGACCGGCGGCTGGTTGATGCCGAGGGTGCAGGCCGTCTCGCAGGGCGCGGGACAGATCCGTCCGGCAATCTCGGGAAAATTATTGGTGGCATGAAGCAGGTCGAGGGCCCGCTTCCAGTGGCCGGCATACACCATGTCGTTCCAGTCGGGGATCCGGTTGAACAGCGGACATCCGTAGGCGTGGCAGGAGGGCACGCCGCAGTCCATGCAGCGTGCGGCCTGAAGGATTAGGTTGTCCGGGGAAAGCATTTGCTCGATCTCGCGATGATCCCGGATGCGTTCCTGTACGGTACGTTTGTCCGGATCCAGGCGGGAGTATTCCAGAAATCCCGTAGGCTTAGCCACCGAACACCTCCTCCGTGGCGGCCACGGTCTCCTTGTCACGACCTTCCTTCAGACGCATCCGCTCCAGCACCAGTTTGTAATCGATCGGCATGACCTTCACGAACAGGGGAAGAACCGCCTCCCAGTTGTCGAGAATCCGGCGGGCCCGATTGCTGCCCGTGTACTTCAGATGATTTTCGAGAATCCCGCGCAGCAGGCACCGGTCTCCCGGAGACCAGACACTCTCGAGATCGACCATGTCGAGGTTGCAGCGCGTATCGAATAATTCGGTTTCATCCAGCACATAGGCGACTCCGCCGCTCATGCCGGCCGCGAAATTCTTCCCGGTCGGGCCGATCACCACCACCGTGCCGCCGGTCATGTATTCGCATCCGTGATCCCCGACTCCCTCGACCACCGCGAGGGCGCCGCTGTTCCGCACGCAGAACCGTTCGCCGGCCATGCCGTGGATGTACATCTCCCCGCCCGTCGCGCCGTACAGCACCACGTTCCCGGCGATGATGTTCTCCTCGGGACGGAAGGTCGCACCGTCCAGCGGGGTCAGGATGATCCGGCCGCCGGACATGCCCTTGCCCGCATAGTCGTTCGCGTCTCCCCGGACATGCAGCGTGATACCGGGCGCGAGGAACGCCCCGAAACTCTGGCCGGCCGATCCGGTGAATGTGAGACGGATCGTGTCGTCGGGCAGCCCCTGCGCGCCGTATTTCCGGACGATCTCCCCGCTGATCCGCGCACCCACGGTGCGGAAGACATTGCGGATCGGCAGGTCCAGCCGCACCTTCTCCCCCCGTTCCAATGCGGGGCCGCATCCTTCCCTGATCTTCCTGTCCAGTTCGGATTCCGGATTCGGATCCTGCGGGCGGACGCGGTGCAGGGTCATTTTCAGGGGATCGTAGGTGGTGGAAAGGAGCCGTGTCAGATCGAGCCGGTATGCCTTCCAGTGACCCACCGCCGCGGAGAAATCCAGTCTGTCCGTGCGTCCGACCATCTCGTCCACGGTGCGGAATCCGAGTTCCGCCATGATCTCCCGGAGTTCCTGGGCGATAAACCGGAGGAAGCGCTCCACATATTCGGGCTTTCCGGTAAACCGTGATCGGAGGGTCTCGTTTTGCGTAGCCACGCCCACGGGACAGGTATTCAGATGGCACTTGCGCATAAGCACGCATCCGAGCGAGACCAGCAGGGCCGTTCCGAATCCGAATTCCTCGGCGCCCAGCAGGGCCGCGATGGCCAGGTCGCGTCCCGTTCGAAGCTGCCCGTCCGTCTGCACGCGGATCCGGTCGCGGAGCCGGTTCGCGATCAGGGATTGCTGGGTCTCGGCCAGTCCCAGCTCCCACGGCAGTCCCGCGTGTTTGATGGCTGTGAGCGGGGAAGCGCCCGTGCCGCCGTCCTGGCCGGAGACGAGTACGGCGTCGGCCTTGGCCTTGGCGACGCCGGAGGCGATCGTGCCCACACCGACCTCGGAGACGAGTTTGACCGAGACCCGGGCACGGGGATTCACGGTTTTCAGGTCCCAGATCAGCTGAGCCAGGTCTTCGATGGAATAGATGTCGTGATGGGGCGGGGGGGAAATGAGGGTCACGCCCGGCGTGGTGTGCCGGACGCGTGCAATCTCCTCGCTGACCTTGTGACCGGGCAGCTGTCCTCCCTCACCGGGTTTCGCGCCCTGGGCGATCTTTATCTGCAGTTCATCGGCATTGATGAGGTATTCGGTGGTCACCCCGAAACGTCCGGACGCAACCTGTTTGATGCGCGAACGCCGCGAGTCCCCGTTGGGCAGGAGCCGGACCCGTTCCGGGTCTTCTCCCCCCTCTCCAGAATTACTGAAAGCCCCGACTCGGTTCATGCCGATGGCCACGGCCTCGTGCGCCTCGCGGCTGATCGAGCCGAACGACATGGCCGCGCCGACGAAACGGCAGACGATTGTCTCGACGGGCTCCACCTCGTCGATGGGGATGGAATTCCCCTTCTTGAATGCGAAGAGGCCGCGCAGGAGACCGGACGTCCTGACCCGCTCATCCATGAGGGCCGCGAATTCCTTGAAGGTCCCGTAATCGTCGTTTCGGGTGGCCTGCTGGAGCTTGTAGATGGCCTCGGTGGACCACATGTGTTTTTCACTGTTCACGCGGATTCGGTACGCACCGCCCGCGTCGAGCAGGGAGGGAACGCATCCGTCCCGCGGGAACGCCCTGCGATGGCGAATAAGGGACTCTTCGGCGATTTCGTTGAGACCGATGCCGCCGATGCGTGAGGCCGTCCCCGTGAAGTACGTGCCGATCACATCGGATCCGATGCCGATGCATTCAAAAATCTGGGAACCGAAAAAGCTGTGAACGGTGGAAATCCCCATCCGGCTGAATGTCTTGAGCAGCCCCTTCTTGACGGCGGTGATGTAATTATCCATGGCCTGCTCGGGGGAAAGCGGGATGTCGAGCAGGCGCTCTCCGGCCATCTGCTGGACGGTCTCGAGGGCGACATAGGGGCAGACCGCATCCGCGCCGTAGCCCACGAGCAGGGCAAAATGGATCACCTCGCGTGCCTCCCCCGTCTCGATGATGAGACCGGCCGAATTCCGCAGACCGCGACGGATCAGATGATGATGCAATCCGGATGTCGCAAGGAGGGAGGGGATCGGTGCATGATTTTCGTCGATATTTCGGTCGGTCAGAACGAGCAGCGTCGCACCGGCCGCAATCGCCTCTTCGGCCTTGGAAAAGAGCGATTCGAGCCCCCTTTTCAGCACATCCGGCGTATCTTCCACCGGAAACAGTATGTCGAGATCGACTGCATGCACCTCCGGGATCCTGGAATTCCTGATCCGGGCCATGTCCGTCATCGTCAGGATGGGATGATGCAGCTTGAATCCGCGGTACTGGTCTGCACTCTCGGACAGGATATTGTGTTCTCTCCCGAGAAAACTCTCGAGCGACATGACCAGCTCTTCCCGGAGCGGATCGATGGGTGGATTCGTCACCTGGGCGAACAGTTGCTTGAAATAGGAAAACAGCGTTTGCGGCGATTCGGACAAAACGGCCGGCACGGCGTCATTGCCCATCGAGCCGACGGCTTCCTGTCCCCGGGATGCCATGGGATTGATCAGGATTTTCAGGTCTTCATCGGTGTAGCCGAAGGCATGCTGCTTCCGCAGCAGACGGTCCGCCCTGACCGGAGGAGAATCGGCCGGCGCGAACAGGCCGCGCAGTTCGATGCGCTTGTCATTGATCCAGCGCCGGTAAGGACTCTGCCGTGAAATTTTCGCCTTGATTTCGTTGTCCGGGACAATCCGCTTCTGTTCGAGATCGACGAGGAACATCCTGCCCGGCTGCAGACGGCCCCGGCTGCGGATGTTATCACCCGGGATGTCGAGGACACCCGTCTCGGAGGCCATCACGATCAGCCCGTCTTTGCTGATCGTATATCGGCAGGGACGCAGGCCGTTCCGGTCGAGCATGGCCCCGATATACCGTCCATCGGTCACCACGAGTGCGGCCGGGCCGTCCCACGGTTCCATCAGGGCGGCATGGAATTCATAGAACGCCCGTTTGTCCTCGCTCATGTGGATCTGCGGGCCGTGCGCCTCGGGAACCAGCATCATCATCGCGTGCGGAAGGGAACGTCCGCCCATGATGAGCAGTTCGAGCGCGTTATCGAGGATGGCGGAATCCGATCCGTCCTCCACGAGTACGGGTTTGATTTTTTCGACATCCTTGCCGAACAGGGAAGATTCCATGACGGCCTCCCGTGCCCGCATCCGGTTGATATTGCCGCGCAACGTATTGATCTCGCCATTGTGGCCGAGATACCGGAAAGGCTGGGCCAGGGCCCAGGTCGGCAGCGTGTTGGTGCTGTACCGTTGATGGACCAAGGCGTAGGGGCTCTCGAACCGTTCATCATAGAGGTCCGGGTAATAAAGGGGAAGCTGTGAACCGATCAGCAATCCTTTGTAATTCATACAATAACCGGAGAGGGTGACGATATAAAACTGGCTCGTATCCGTATCCATGTCTTCCACCGTTTTTTCGACGACCCGGCGAATGACGTAGAGTCTCCGGTCGAAATGGTCCCGTTGAATATGGCCGCGTCCGACGAAAATCTGGCGAATAACCGGTTCGGTAGCCTTCGAGAGTTCACCGAGTGAACCGTTGTTTGTGGGCACGTCGCGCCACCCGAGCACCTCGCATCCTTCCTCCTCCACCGTTTTCTCGAAGACGCGGATACAGCGCTCCGCGAGTTTCCTCTCGGTCGGCAAAAAGACCATGCCCACCGCATAATCTCCTGCGTCCGGGAGCCGGATTCCGCTCTCTTCGCGGAAAAACCGGTCGGGGATGCGGATCAGCAGACCGGCCCCGTCGCCCGTGGCCCGGTCTCCTCCGAGTGCGCCGCGGTGCTCGAGATTGACGAGCACCTCGATACCCTGCCGGACGATATGGTGATGCGGTTCCCCGTCGATGCGTGCCACAAATCCGACCCCGCAGGCGTCATGTTCACAGGCGGGGTCGTAGAGTCCCTGTTTCAGGAGCCGTCCGGCCGCGTTCCGGTGGAAACCGTCCTGGAATAGGGAAGACCTTTTCACGTTCTTTCCTGGTCTGTTCATCAGATCCAACCTGTTCTCTCTATAGCCGTTGAAACACACCGATTTTTAATAACGGCCGGGGGCACCGGACTCATGGCATTGTCAGGTTGGCCGGCCACTTGTCTCTCAGCCCGGCGCCCTCATTCATCGCAAACTGCCGGCCGGAAACGGTTACGGCCTAGCGATTGTCATCGGTTTACATCACAAACAACATTTCAGAATACTTCGGCATCGGCCACAACTCATCCGGAAGCAGCCCTTCGAGTCGGTCTACGGGCACGCGTACCTCGGCGAGCAGACCGGCCACATGGTCGGAGGCATACTTGGCCTGTTCGGGCAGCGTATCGGCTGAATGGATGGCATCGAGAGCCGTCCTGATTCTGAGACACCCTTTCAATGCATCATCCATGAGACCGGTGATTTGTTTCAGGAAATCGACCTGCATTTCGGATGCATCCTGTCCGGTCAGGGCTTTGAGCTCCCGCATGCCCTGAATCAGATCGACCAGGTCTTTCTGATAGGACTGGACCACCGGCACGACACGCGTGATAACGAGCTCGCAGAATGTCTCGGCCTCGATCTCGAGGGCCTTGATATACTGTTCAAGCTTGGTGTGATAGCGGGACATCAGCTCTTTCTCGCTATACACACCCTCGGAGGTCAGCATCTGGATGTTCTTCGTATCGACCAGCGCATCGAACGCATAACCGGACCGTTTGACATTGGGCAGTCCGCGGCGTTCGGCTTCCTTTTCCCACGCTTCGCTGTAATTGTTTCCCTCGAACCGGATCGGTTCCGTCTCGACCACCCATTTCTGAAGGATATTGAGAACCGCCGGTTTGAAATCTTCACCTTTCGCCGTGGCGGCTTCGATCTCGTCCGCGATGAGGTTGAGGGACTCGGCGACCGCCGCGTTCAGGATGGTATTGGACAGGGAGACGGAGGCCGACGACCCGATGGCACGGAATTCAAACTTTTCTCCCGTGAAGGCGAAGGGGGAAGTCCGGTTCCGATCCGTGTTGTCCCGAAGGATTTGTGGAAGCTGGCTCAGCCCCAGATCGATCAGGAAATCCGCAACCGCGTTGGATTTCCGTTTCGCCTTGATGTCGTCCAGAATGGTGCTGAGCCGCTCGCCCAGAAAAACGGACATGATGGCCGGAGGCGCCTCGTTCGCGCCGAGCCGGTGATCATTGCCCGCGGACGCGACGGTCGCCCTCAACAAATCGCCGTATCGGTGCACCGTACGGAGTACGGAGACCAGGAAAACCAGAAACTGGAGATTCTCTTCGGGTGTCTTTCCCGGATCGAGCAGGTTGTTCCCTTCGGAATCTTCCATGGACCAGTTGTTGTGCTTGCCGCTTCCGTTGATCCCCGAGAAAGGTTTCTCATGGAGAAGCAAAGCCAGATTATGACGGCTCGCGACCTTCTTGAGAACCTCCATGATCAACTGATTGCGGTCGGACCCCACATTGGCTTCGGCATAGATCGGCGCCAGTTCAAACTGATGCGGCGCCACCTCGTTATGGCGTGTCTTGGCGGGCACGCCCAGCCTGTGCAGTTCGGTTTCGGCGTCCTGCATGAAGGCCAGTGCCCTTTCCTTGATGGAACCGAAATAATGGTCTTCGAGCTGTTGTCCTTTGGGTGGTTGTGCACCCATCAGGGTACGGCCCGAGAACTGCAAATCGAGCCGGAGATTGAAAAAACCCTTGTCGACCAGAAAGTATTCCTGCTCCGTGCCGATGGTGGGCACCACGCGCGTCGCCCGGTCATTGCCGAAAAGCCTGAGGATGCGGAGCGCCGCCCGATTGATAGCGCCCATGGACCGGAGCAGGGGCGTCTTCTTATCCAGGGCCTCTCCGTTAAAACTGATGAAAACCGACGGAATGCATAGGATTCCGCCTTTGGGACCGTCCACGATGAACGCGGGACTGGAGGGGTCCCACATGGTGTAGCCGCGGGCTTCGAATGTGGTTCGGGATCCGCCGCTGGGGAAACTCGACGCATCCGGTTCGCCCTGGACCAGCTGATTTCCCCGGAACCGCTGCAACACAACACCGTCCCGTTCGGTCTCGATGAAGGCGTCGTGCTTCTCGGCCGTGAGGCCTGTCTGTGGCTGGAACCAGTGGGTGAAATGGGTGGCGCCTTTATCGATGGCCCATTCTTTCATGGCGTGGGCCACCGAATTGGCGATCGTCATATCGAGTTTGGCGCCCGTATGGATGGTTTCCTGTAATTTCTGGTAAACATCCTTGGGCAGCCTTTCCCGCATCACACGGTCATTAAAGGTGTTTTCGCCGAATTCGACGGAAGACTGGTTCGTGTTGTTATATATGATCCCTTCCTGCGGCGATGCGAGACGCAGCAGAATCGATTTTCTTGCGTTCAATCCGGAATTCATGTTTACCCTCCTTATGGGTTGAGTGGCTGGAAAAAGAGGCATTTGCGGATTCTTCGATCCGAAAATGCCTCCGATACCTGGCTGGGGCGGTAGGACTCGAACCTACAGTATTCCGGTTAACAGCCGGACGCATTGCCATTATGCTACGCCCCAAAACGAAAGAGTCATGATCGGGTGATAAAATCTTCCTGAATACCGATCGTCGGAATGGATTCAGGATACAATTTCGTATCGGTACTTGCTTTTCGGTTCGAGAGCAGGCAAAACAAATGCCAAACCCATCATCCGAAAAGTTGTCATCCCAATATTTTCTTTATTATTAAGTAATTACGAGTTTGCTGCGTGCCGCCGGACGATCACATTCATTTTTATATGAGTTACGTTTATGTAGCTTAACATACGATTAAATACATTTTCGTCATTTTTTGATCAGAATTTTTTGATTTTTCCGGTTTCCCGGCCCGGATTCGCCGCCGTGGACCATTCGGAAGGATATGACCAAACATATAATTTAACATGACGTGTCGGATCGTAAAAAAACCCTGGGCCCGGAAGGGTGCTTCCCTTTTCCGGCACCGATCCGGCATGATAATTGCTTGCCCTGCCTTTTGAAACGAGAGACTTGCATGGATCGCCCCGTGCAGACATACCTGGCGGAAAAAAGGAAACGATATTCAGGATAGGAGCTTGACATAAATAATACAATTTCGTATCTTTCAATATTAATTAGAACGTTTTTGTCGTAAAAGAAGCCGGATGGTGACATGGCCAACACCCTCAAACATTCAAATTCGAAGTCTCCTTCGCCCGCACTGGCGAAGAAATTGTCCATCCTCCTGGAAATGAACCAGGCGGTCAGCCGGAATCCGAATCTGAATGAAAGTCTCCAGGCCACACTCCAGATCCTGATGAATACGTATCAAATCAAGTCCGGCGCGGTATTCCTGATGAGCGAAGACGGACGTTCCCTTCATCTGACTGCATCCGTGGGATACAAGACCGACATCATGAAAACAGAATATGTCCTGGGAGAGGGGTTGACGGGCCGGATTGCGGAGACCGCGAAACCCGTTGTCGTGCCCCGGGTCAGCAAGGAGCCTCTGTTTTTAAACCGGATGAGTTCATGGAATCCCGAGAAAGATGGAGAACAGAGTTTTATTGGCGTCCCCATCGTATTGGACTATAAAACCCTCGGCGTGCTCATCGTCAACTTGCCCTACGGAGCAAAACGGGATTACGAATCCGTTCTCCAGTTCCTGATGCTTGTGGCCTCCGCACTGCTGCAGCCGATCCGCGTACAGCATGTGATCCGAACGGAACGGGAACGACTGATGAACGAGAATGTGGCGCTGAAGCAGAAACTGCAGGATGAATACAGTTTTCACAACATTATCGGAAACAGCCATGAAATGCGCGATGTCTATGAGCAGGTGGCCCAGGTGGCACGCACGGACACCACGGTCCTGCTGCGGGGTGAGTCGGGAACCGGCAAGGAACTCATCGCCGAGGCAATCCATTACAACTCGCTCCGAAACGACAAACCCTTCATCCGGGTCAATTGCGCAGCCATCCCGGAAAACCTGATCGAATCGGAATTCTTCGGTTATGAGAAGGGTGCTTTCACCGGTGCCGTATCACGGAAGAAAGGCCGTTTCGAACTGGCGGACGGGGGAACCCTCTTTCTGGACGAAGTCGGAGAAATCAGCCTTATGACCCAGGTCAAGCTGCTCCGCGTACTCCAGAAACAGGAATTCGAACGCGTCGGCGGCACCGAAACCCTCCACGTGGATGTACGGGTCATCGCGGGCACCAACGCCAATCTGGAGACCCTGATGATGGATGGGCGGTTCCGCGAGGATTTGTACTATCGCCTGAACGTTTTCTCTATTTTCCTGCCGCCCCTCCGGGACCGGCGGACGGACATCCTGCTTCTGGCGGATCATTTTATGCTGAAGTACGGCAGGAAACACGGCAAAGCCGTCAAGCGTATATCCACCCCCGCGATCGACATGCTCATGCGGTATCACTGGCCGGGAAATGTGAGAGAGCTCGAAAACTGCATCGAACGCGCCGTGCTGGTCTGCGAGGATCAGGTCATCCACAGCTATCACCTGCCGCCGACGCTCCAGACCTCCGAAAGCAGCGACACGGTCTCCCGGCTCTCGCTGGACAACGCCGTCGCCGCCTATGAAAAGGAGCTGATCCAGGATGCCCTCAAGACCACGCGGGGAAACCGCGCCAGGGCGGCCCGGCTGCTGGATACCACGGAACGGATCATCGGATACAAAATCACGAAATACGAGATCGACGTGACCCGGTTCAAATCGTAATTTTGATCAGCCCAAATTATTTATTCTTTGATCCGGACGCTTAATACAGGCATTGAGGCATGACGGATAATATATTCCGCCGTAGACCCCAGAAGCAGCCGTTTCAAGCCTGTTCGCCCGTGTGTCGACAAAACGATCAGTTCGACAGATTGTTGACCTGCAAATTCCACCACATTTTCACCGGCGTGGCCGACAAGGATGTGAATATTTGAATTCACTGAATCCGGAATCATTTCTTGACATAATTTCTGAAGCTGTTCGAACGCCGCATCTTCCATGTTTTTCTGATATTCGGCGACATTGAATATCTGTGGATTCACCGATGCCATACCCACGCCACCTATACTCACTGGAACCGGTTCGGCTACATTAATCACACTCAGTTCGGAATCGCAGGATAATGCCAGCTCGACTGAAATTTTTAACGCATCGTGTGCGTGTGCACTGAAGTCGACGGGACAAAGAATTTTCTTGAACATGAGATTCTCCTTTCCTGAAAGTTGAGTCATTTAACGCCTTTGTTTTTTGTTTTTGATCCGTATAAATGTTGTTTCCTACAGATCATGGTGACCGCCGCAAGACAAAGAATAACACCGACTGACAATACGATCCATGCAAAAAGACGTAAGCGGGCCGCATGCGCCAACTCTTTTTGAACCTTGTTTTCGCGTTCTGCCAAAGAGGCCTCTTTGACTGCGATCTGTTCTTTCGTCTTATCCAGCAAATCAAGAATTCTTTCCGTAGACACATGCGACACCGTATCATCAAATACGTCTTGTGAGACCTCTTGCCCGCCCGGCAAAGTTGATTCGACTGCAATCACCTCGTCTGAAATCGCTGGATTCTCTGATTCAGGTTGAGTCGATCGATCACACCCCATGAAACAAATGCCAAGCAAAACAATACAACCCACTGCTGGTTTCATCCAATCAAGATGCATAACGATTCCTCCTTTTCTTTGAGTTTTTTCTATTCCGGGAAAAAGACCAACCGACTGATCGCCCGGATGATCTCTTTTTCTCCGAAATCGACATAAATCACACGAGGAACACCCGACAGCACCTTCTCTACTCTTTGATCCGGTCTCGAATCAATCACAATGATCGGAATATCCACTCGAAAATCTCTGATGATCAATACCGGTTCAATCGGATCCAAAACCATTTGATCACACATGATCACCACAAACGAAAACAACTGCCGCCGGATAGTCCTTGAGAGACCATCCATCCTGTTCCGGATGACAGGTTTGCATCCGGCTTGAATCAGTATTCCAAGCAGGATGTCAAGATTTTCTTCCGGTTGAGCAACTATCAACACATTTCCGGGTTTTACTTTCATGATCGTCGCGTGATTCATTAGGGCCCTGTCATCAAGAGGACAAAAACCATTCCAGCGAGCCACAAAGGCATCAAACTGAACACCTATTGCTATAAATAATAATAGTTTATAATAAATAAGAGGGCGACAATAATCCGAAAGCATGTCGGTTTCTGCATGTATATAATCAGTACAAGTTTATAGAGACCAACGAAATGTGTACCTGTTTTGCACAAGTCGACTCGGCCCAACAGCCATCGGCCTGACAATTACCTTTCGAAAAAGAATGACAATAATCTTGGAAGGTACCGGGAATTCGACTCCGAAATCGTCCACACGGCAAATAAATCTATTTCAATCCGTGCTTTTCCAGCTTATTATACAATGACGGGCGGGTAATACCCAGAAGTTTTGCCGTTTCAGTGCGATTGTTGTTCGCAAGTTCCAATGCCTTTTTAATGACTTTTCTTTCTATCTCATGCAATGTGGCTCCCATGCCGATCTTTAATAGGGTGGATCTGTGATTCTTGATTGGTTGAAACCGATCCGGAAGATCCATGGGGATCATCGTGATATCATCACAGACGAGCACGGCACGCTGAATCACATTCTTTAATTCTCGAACATTTCCCGGCCAGTCATATCCTGTAAGGATATCCATACATTCCTCGGATATTGTACGAACAGATTTTCCGAGTTCGAGACTGAATTTTTCTAAGAAATACCGGGCAAGAAGGGGAATATCATCCGGGCAATCCCGAAGTGGCGGCAGTTGAATGCGGAACACATCCAGCCTGAACAGAAGATCATTTCTGAAAGAGCCCCGGTGCAGAAGATCATCAAAAGACACATTGGATGCGGCGATAATTCGACAATCGGATCGGATGTTTTCCTTACCGCCTATCCGATGATAACTCTTATGTTCCAATAATCGCAACAGGGCAATCTGAACTTTCTCATCTATCGAATCGATTTCATCCAGGAATATGGTCCCGAACTGTGCTTGTTCGAACCGACCCGCAACCTGTTGGGATGCGCCTGTAAACGCCCCCTTTTCATGTCCGAACAATTCACTGGCGACCAGATCTGTCGGAAACGCCCCCAGATTCACGGGCACGAAGGGACCGGTGTTTCTCGGGCTCATTCGATGGATTGCACTGGCCGCCAGATCCTTCCCTGTACCGGTTTCTCCCAATAGCAGAACCGAAACATCCTGTCTGGCAGCCCGGGCAATTAAACGATAAGCCTGTTTGATTTGGAATGCGTTGCCGACAAATCCGGGAATACATTCTGCCTGATCCGATTCCGAATGTGGAAGGTCGCGTTTCGAGCGATGGAGAGCTGTTTCAATCAGAACACGCAATTCTCCATCTTGAATCGGCAGTTTTGCATATTGGAAAGAACCCGTTTCAAGGACCGATCGCAGCAAAGAAAACGCTTGTTCACGAATCAGCAGGATTATTTGAACGCGCGGATTACACTCCCGAAGCTTCCGCAAAAAACCAATGGTCCGATTTGCGGTTCTCCGTATTTGGGTCGCATCGATGACAAGCAGTTTTACGGGATGACATTCGACAATTTCCAGCAACCCACTTTGTGAATGGATGAATGACAACTGAAGGTTATCATCCTGGAATAATTTACGTATCTGTCCGATCAAGGATGCTTCTCTGGAAAAAACCAAAAGATCCGGACCCTTTTTGCCTGAAGAATGCAAATTGATCCCCTTATTCAGCCTGATCTATTCCCAATTTGCGGAATCCCATTCTCCCTGCCTCAATTTGGGAGAGCTTGACAGCCCTCCATTGCCCATCATCCATCATCTATCAGTATGGGGTACCCGGTTCCGGGTTATTGTGTCTTTCCTTCCTCTTGCCGCTGACCCTATAGATTTTATCCGCAATCTCAACATACGTTGGACACCCTCCACCCCCAATTCATGAATAATCCATGTTCAGTTTTTCTCGGGGAGTTCGGTTCAATATACATTTTGATTGCGACAGAATCAACTGTTCAAAAAATCGCCGCCTGATTTACCGAATATCCCTTGTTTTCCGGAATAATATTTCTTAAACTATTTTTCGTTTCAAGGTCTTATAGTTATACATCAACGGGATATTTTTCAATGAAACCGGGAACACAAAAGGATAGATTCTATACCCTCGGCGAGGAAATCGCGAGCAGCATCACCCATGGCATCGGCGCGGCCCTCGGCATCGCGGCCCTCGTGATCCTCGTTGTACTCGCGGCGAAGCAGGGCGACGCCTGGCGCATCGTCAGCTTCAGCATCTACGGGGTGACCCTGATTTTGCTTTACCTCGCCTCGACGCTCTATCACGCCCTTCGGCACCCGGGCGCCAAACGGGTATTCCGGATTCTGGATCATTCCTCCATTTTCCTGCTCATCGCGGGGACCTACACCCCGTTCCTGCTCATCCCGCTGCGCGGCGGATGGGGCTGGTCGCTCTTCGGGGTGATCTGGGCGCTGGCGACAACCGGGATCGTCTTCAAGGCGATCTTCATCCATCGTCTGGGGAGACTCTCGGTCGTGGTTTATATTCTGATGGGATGGATGGTCCTGATCGCCCTGAGGCCGCTGCTCCAAAACATTCCCCGTGAAGGATTATGGTGGCTCGCCGGCGGCGGCCTGTGCTATACCGGCGGCGTGGTCTTCTACGCGATGAAATCCGTTAAATTCGCCCACGCCGTCTGGCATCTTTTCGTCCTCGGGGGGAGTATCTGCCATTTCTTCGCCATCCTACTCTATGTACTCTGACCCGTTCCCCGGGCACCGAACCCGGTTCCGGGAAAAGGAATCATAGCCACCCGCCCCCTATCCCGCTTCTCCCGGATAAACGGGCGGCGAATCGGCCGAACGACAAGAAATAATTTGCATTTCGCGCCATTATCTGGTAAATTTACAACCGTATGCATCCGGATGAAGCCTTGCGGCAACCGTATTTTTTTATTGAAACATACGGTTGTCAGATGAATAAATACGATTCCGAACTCCTTGCGGGACTGCTCGAGGCGCAGGGTTATCTGCAGGCCGGATCTCCGGACGAGGCGGATACAGTCATCGTGAACACGTGTTCGGTGCGGGAACATGCCGAATCGCGCGCGTTGGGACGCATCCGGGTGCTGGCCGGATGGAGAAAGAAAGCGCCCGGCCGAAGACTCGGCGTCGTGGGCTGCATGGCTCAACGCATGTCCGCCGAACTGCGCACGGCCTGTCCGGATGTGGATTTTATCCTGGGGCCGGACGCCTACCGTTCCCTGCCTGCGATTCTCGGAAACGGCAGACACGGTCCTGTCACCGCCGCCCGTCCGGATCACCGGGAGACCTACGGGGAAATCGTTCCGCGGAGGTCGTCGGGCATTTCCGCATGGATCGCGGTCATGCGCGGCTGCGACAATTACTGCAGCTACTGTATCGTACCCTACACACGCGGCAGGGAACGCAGCCGGCCCGAGTCGGAAATCCTGAAAGAATTCCGCGCTGTTTCGGAATCCGGATACCGGGAAGTCACGCTGCTGGGACAGAATGTCAACTCCTATCGGGACGGCGGGACGGATTTCGCGGGACTGCTCGGGCGGATCGCGCGCGCGGACCGGCGCATATGGATCCGGTTCATGACCTCGCATCCGAAGGACATGTCGGACGTCCTGCTGGACACCATCGCCGGAGAACCGAACGTGTGTCCACATATCCACCTGCCCGTGCAGTCGGGATCGGACAGGATTCTGAAACGAATGAACAGGAAGTATACACGGGCACATTACCTTGACCTGGTGGACAAAATCCGGCGCAGGATCGGAGGGGCGGCCGTCACGACCGATGTCATGGTGGGCTTTCCCGGGGAAACGGAAAATGATTTCGGGGACACGGTCTCCCTGTTGCGGGATGTGCGCTTCGACGAGGCTTATATGTACCATTATTCGGTCCGTCCGGGAACGCGTGCCGCACGCATGCGCGAGACCCTGACCCTGGCGGATAAACTGCACAGGCTGGATGAAATCATCCGGCTGCAGCGGCGCATTTCCCTCGAAATCAGACAATCGATGATCGGGAAACGCGTGGTCGTGCTTCCCGAAGGCCGCAGTAAAAAAAACAAGTCCGAGTGGATGGGCAAAACACCGGCCGGTCACGTGGTCGTCTTTTCTGGACAGTCGGTCCGGCCCGGCGAACCGGTTTCAGTGAAACTCGATGAATGCCGGGGTGCGACCCCGCGCGGACGCCGGGTGCCCAGTAACCGTTAATCCTTGGAGGATCCGATGTGGATTTTCAGATGGCTCTTGATCGCGGTGGTCATGCTTTTGATTCTTGGTTTTGCCCTGCAGAATCAGGAGCAGACGGTTTCCGTCAATATCCTGAATTATTCGACGCCCAACCTGCCGCTCTATCTGATCCTTTACATCGCGTTTGGAGCCGGGCTCCTGCTCTGGGTCGCCGTGTCGATGGTGCATGTCCTGAAACTGAAAGGGGAGATTCACAGAATTCAGAAGGAAAACAAAAAAATCCGCGAAGAACTCAACCGCATGCGTAATATGGGTGTCGTCGAAGATGAGAACACCCCCGATATTGACGAAGCCCCTCCAGTTCCGGGCAATTGAATGGATATGAATACCAGAGGATGATGATGGATAGTTTATTGATCACAGGGACATTGGCCCTGACCGTCGGCGGCATGATGTGGTTTCCCTTCCTTCGGAAAAAGAGAAAACCCCGTTCCCTTTACCTGAGTGCGGTGCATCTGCTCCTCGAAGGCAGGAAGGAAGAAGCGCTCGAGAAGCTCAAGAAAACCGTCACGTCCGACACCGAGAACATCCCGGCTTACATTCAACTCGGTGCGATATACAGGGAAACCGGATATCCGGTACGCGCCGCGAAGATCCACAGACAGCTCCTGGTGCGCGGCGACCTGGAGGAGGACGAACGAATTTCAATTCTCAGACATCTGGTTCTGGATTACAAGACTTCGAATACTCTGGATCTCGCGATCGAAACCGCGGAACAACTGACGCAACGGGACAAGAAGGATATCGAAAACAAGAAACTGCTGCTCTCTCTCTATGAACAAAAGAAGGACTGGGATAAAGCCTTCTTCTACAGGCAGGGGATCAACAAATGGCTGAAACAGAGAGATCAGGGAATCCTCGCCCTGTACAAGGTGATGTCCGGAATCCGGCAGGTGGAAGAAGGCGCCGAACGGGAAGGCCGGATCCGTTTCCGTGAAGCCATCAAACTGGACAAAGGTTGTGTTCCGGCCTACCTGAACTGGGGTGATTCTTATCGCCGGGAAGGCCGGATCGAAGACGCCCTCAAGACATGGAAAGACCTGACCAACCGGAACCCCGACTGGGCCCATCTGGCTTTCGATCGTCTCAAGGACGCGCTCTATGAACTGGGACGCTACGGGGAAATGGAGGAAATTTATCAACAGGTCATCCAAAAAAAACCCGAAACCGCGGATGCGGCGATCCAGTACATCGAATTGCTCCGGAAACAGGGACGGCTCGACCAGGCCATGGATTTCTGCGAACAGATGATCGAGAAATATCCGGATTCCACCCCGTTACGGATCACCCAGTTCCAGTTGCTCCGCAAAAAAGGAGATTCAAAAGAGGCCCTCGATCTCGGGGAAAAACTCCTCTCGAGAATAAGCACACCCGGCAATCTCTACGATTGCTCGCATTGCGGATACGAGACCTCCGATCCCTTATGGCATTGTCCGGGTTGTCACCAGTGGGACACATTCCTGAAAAATTGAGACTGCATCTTTATATTCAACCGCTGATTGCAGCAGTATTGTGTTTTTCGCATGCCCGCGCCGCGACCGTCACCGAGGTCGCTTTCCTCATCAAGGAGGGAAAGCTCGAAGAAGCCCGGTTTCACACGGCGCAATGGGGCGAGATGGCCACACTGTCAGACGCCCAGCTCTTTATCCGGGCGATCGTGACACCGAAAGCCCGCCAGGCTGCCGTCGTCTATGAGACGTTGATCGAACGGTTTCCGGAGAGCGGGTATGCGGACGACGCCCTGTTCCGGCTCGCCCAGTTGCGCTACGCCGAGGGACTCTATCACGCATCGCGGATGTTTCTGCGCAGACTGATCCGCGAATATCCGGACTCACCGCTCCTCCAGAGATCCCTGTACTGGACCGGACTCTCCTACCAGGCCTCGGGCAATCCGGACTCCGCACGATTCTTCCTGGCCGGCACCCTGCCGGAAGAATCCCGCATCGAACTGACCGATCCGCCACAGGATCGGTCAGAACACGTACCGCAGCCCGAGATGCGTCGATCCGCCGCACCGCCTTCCACCCCTGTACCCAAAACAACCTACGCCACCCAGGTCGGCGCCTTCACGCAGCAGAACGGCGCACTCATGCGGCGGGCTTTTTTCGAACGCGAGGGATACGAAGTCCGGTTGCGAACGAAGGAAAGGGACGGGACCCTGTTTTATCTGGTCTGGGTCGGCAGCTTCGACACCGCGGATGAGGCGCGCGCATTCGGGGCCGGGCTGACCCGGAAATACGGCATCAGTTACACGCTGGTTTCGGAATAAGCGGAGACAACCCGGTTCCGGCCGCCGGGGGTCCCGAAGTCGTAACGAGTCCGGAAACAGCACGACGGTCGATAATCACATCCACCCATCTCGACTCACATCATGGAGAGGACCACGGCCCATGCCGAAGCACACCCCGAAACCCGTTGCATGGATCACGGCAAGCCTCCTGATTTTAGCGGCCGCGGCGATTTATCCCCGTTTTTTCAGGACCGACCCCTACCTGCTGGGACGTTTCCCCTTCTTCAGCAGGCTGATCCTGTACGGATTACGGATCGGACTGCCCCTGTTCGTGGTCGTATCCCTGTTCTGCCTCGCGGGATGGTATCGCGGCCGCATCCGGGCATCCGATCTCCTGGCGTTTGGAAGCGCCCTGGTCTTCTGCGGCATTCTGGCTTTCGCCGCGGGCAGCCTCATGTACCACCGCCAGATGACCCGCGGCCGCGACGCCCGCCTCTATCATCCCTACCTCCAGGTCGTGCCTCCCGGGATCGAGGGGAACAAAATTGACCGCGGCGGGCTCCACATCTTCTGCCTCGGTGGATCGACCACGGAATTTGTGGATGAAGACGGATCCGGATGGCCGGCGCGCGCCGGCTCGGCCTTGAAAAAACGGTTCGGCGAAGACGCCGTCCACGTCCACAACCTGGGCCGCCAGTGGTACACCACCCTGCACACCCTGATCAATTATGAAGTCAACCTCCGCCCCCTGAACCCGGACGTCCTCCTCGTGATGCACACCATCAACGACCTGCTCCAGAACACGGATTTCTCCTATTTCAGCGGCGGCCCTTTCCGGGAAGATTACGGCCATTTCCACGGCCCGGTGGTGCGGATCGTCCGACGCGAAGGATTCGGATCATTCGGCCGGCAATTGCTCCGGGGACTCTGGTATCACAGGGAGAGGACGGTGATCCGTCAGGATACCTTTTTCGGTCTTGTCCCGTTCGAGCGCAACCTGCACACCCTGATCGACCTGGCCGAGAAAGACGGTGTCCGGGTCGTCCTGCTGACCCAACCCAACCTGTACAGGGAAGGCATGACCCCTCCGGAAACGGATGCGCTTTACATGCTCCACTACGAGGCCATCGGCCCGGACAAGAAATGGGATGTCGAAACCGCCCGTACAGGGATGCGGCAGTATCGGGATGCGATATGGCGTGTCGCCGCACGGCGGGACGTGCCCGTGATCGACCTGGAATCCCGCTTCCCGAAGGATCTGGATCATTTTTCCGACGATGTCCATTACACCCGGAAAGGATTCGACCGCATGGGCGAACTGGTGTCGGAGGCCCTCATGCCTTTACTCGCAAAACGGATCGGGGAGAAACAGAATTGACGGCGCATACCGGAATCCGGATCGTGACGCCGGGACGGACGGAATGGAACGCCTTCGTCGCCTCCTCGGACTACGGCCATTTCATGCAGACCTGGGAATGGGGGGAATTCAAATCCCGTATCGGCTGGAAGCCGGTCCGTATCGCCGTCGAGGCGGACGGCATACTCCGAGCCGGCGCTCAGCTGTTGTTCCGCCGTCCTGCGGCCTGTATCTTCAGCCTGGCCTATATGCCCAAGGGGCCGGTCCTCGATATCCGGGACGATGCGCTGACACGCCCGCTCTTCGAGGCCATCCATGAAACGGCGGGAAAACATAGGGCCGTTTTCCTGAAAACCGAACCGGATTTCGCGAATTCCGGGGAAATCCGAGGCTGGATGGACGTTCAGGGATTCCGTCCGGTGCGCATCACCAATCAGCCGCGCTGCACGATCGTGCTGGATCTGAAGGCGGAAGAGCAGGCCCTGCTGGACAACATGGACCGCAATGCCCGGCGTCTCATCCGGCGCTGCGAGAATCAGGGCGTCCGGATCGAGGAAGGCGACAGGGACCGCCTGGACGCCTTTTATGCCGTCATGACCCGGACCGCCAGGATGAAGAAAATCCCGCTTCACCGGAAGCGCTTCTTTGAAAAAGCTTTCGACACCTTCAGTGAGACGGGCATCCCCCGGTTGTTTCTCGCGATGAACGACGGGGAGGTCGTGGGCGCACTCCTGATCTTCGCCTACGGAAAGACCTCGAGCCATCTCTGGGGGGGTACTTCAGAGAAAGGGCGGAAATTGAGCGCGAGTTATCCGTTGCACTGGGCCGCCATCCGGTGGGCCAGGCGGAATGGTTTCGCACATACGGATCTCTGGGGGATTCCCGATGAAATCGCGGAAATGGCGGAATCGGGTCAACCCATTCCAGCAGACCGGGAAGACGGGCTTTGGGGGCTGTACCGGTTCAAAAAAAGTTTCGGCGGCCGGATTCTGTGCTACATCGGCGCCTATGATTATGTCTATCGTCCCGCCCTCTACCGCCTGTTCACGTGGATCAACAGGAAGAAAAAAACCTTCGACGAACTGTCGGAGATGATCGAACGTCTGACATGCGCAAGATAACGGGCTGGTTCTGATGAGCAGGCGGCACGGCCGGGAAACGGCTTTGAGAATCGGGCCGTTTCCCGGTAGAGAAGACTGCGCGCAAGAGTCGGAACCGTCGTCTGTCCGAGCCGGTGCCGGGCGATCGTTTTTTAACCAAGCCACTTCCCGGCGAAAAAACCGACACAACCGACCGTGACGCTCAGGATCATGCCCCAGGCCATATCCACCATCGTGACGGACAATGGCCAATTCTTCACGGTAGCAAGATTCGTCAGATCATAAGTCGCGTACGTAATGAGTCCGAACAAAGCCGCACGCAGTAAAGTCGACCTGAGAGAGTGGCTTTCCAACCCGGGCAGTACCACAAACACCAGGATTCCCACGATGAAAAGCAAATAGAAAATCAACGCGGCAACCCAATTGGTATCGGGACTCAATGGAATCTGTTTTCAAAGGACGGAAGCAGCGGCTGGTTGCCTGACTTCTCATACGTCTGCGATGACGCAGCAGGGGACCTTTCTTGACATGTCCTGATTTCATTTTTTTATTTCATTTATTTAACTGAACTTTGGCAAATTTTGGGTCGATCCGAGAATTGCAGAACGATTTTGAAAAATGTTCAATCCTATCTCCCCTTTAATAAGGGGGAGATTAAGAGGGGGTGTAAAGGAGCACAGAAAACAGGCTTGATTTCCTTTATACCCCCTATGATCCCCCTTGAAA
>DSAP01000206.1 GCA_011046415.1 bacterium
GAACGATTCGAATCCCCTGCGCACGTCCTGGATGGTGACCTGGAGACGGCTCAGGATCCAGCGGTCGGCCAGATCGATCGCGTCGGGATCCAGATCGGACGGATCGGTGAACGCCTGGTCGTCATCGAGGTTCATGAGCACGAAACGGGAGGCGTTCCACAGCTTGTTCGAAAACTTCTGCCCCATCTCGACCAGCGTATGGTCGAAGTGGATGTCGCCCCCCAGCGGCGTCAGGTACACCATCGTCATGCGGATGGCGTCCGCGCCGTAGGCGGGAATGCCTTGATTGTAGGACGGATTCTGAGACGCGAATTCGCGGATTTCTTCGGCCTTTGCCCCCCCGATCAGCCAGAGCGGATCGGGCGAGTTGCCGAGCGACTTGGACATCTTGCGTCCGGAGAGGTCACGGATCATGCCGTTGAAATACACATCGCGGAAGGGCACGTCGCCCATGAACTCGAGGGACGCCATGATCATCCGCGCGACCCAGAAAAAGATGATGTCCGGGCCGGTCGCCAGCGTATCCGTGGGAAAGAATGCCTTGAGGTCGCCGGTCTGGTCCGGCCAGCCGAGCGTGGAAAACGGCCACAGCCAGGATGAAAACCAGGTGTCGAGGACGTCGGGATCCTGCGTGAGGTCCGCATCGCCGCATTCGGGACAGGCGGAAGGGGCGTCGGGGACGACGATCGTGTGCCCGGCGCCGCAGCGCCAGACCGGCACACGGTGGCCCCACCAGATCTGCCGGCTGATGCACCAGTCGCGGATATTCTCCATCCAGTGAAAATAGGTTTCTTCCCACTGTTTGGGATGAAACCGGATCCGTCCTTCGCGCACCGCCCGGATCGCGGGTTCGGCCAGTGGCTGCATCTTCACGAACCACTGGTCGGAAAGATACGGCTCTACCACCGTGTCGCACCGGTAACAATGCGGGATGGCCGTGATCCGGGGTTCGTCGCCGCGCAGAAAACCCTGCGCCTCCAGGTCCTTCAGGATCCGTTTGCGCGCCTCGAACCGGTCCAGACCGGCGTACCCGCCTGCATTTTCATTCATTTTGCCCGCATCATCCATGATCTGGATCTGTGCGAGGCCGTGCCGCAATCCCACCTCGAAATCGTCGAAATCATGCGCCGGGGTGATCTTCACCGCGCCCCTGCCTTTTTCTGGATCGGCGTGCGCGTCCGCGATCACGGAAATGATCCGGCCGGCGAGAGGCAGGCGGACCCGGCTTCCGATGAGATGCCGGTATCGTTCATCCTCGGGATGCACCGCGACAGCGGTGTCTCCCAGCATGGTCTCGGGACGCGTGGTGGAAACCACGATGTGTTCTTCCGACCCTTCGACGGGATAGGCGATTTGCCAGAACTTTCCGGGAATGTCGCGGTTCGACGCCTCCTCGTCGGCCAGTGCCGTATGACAGCGCGGACACCAGTTGATCAGCCGCCGTCCGCGATAAATGAGTCCTTTGTGGTAGAGCCGGACGAAGACCTCCCGGACGGCACGGCTGAGACCGTCGTCCATCGTGAACCGCTCGCGCTCCCAGTCGCAGGCCGCGCCGAGCTTGCGCAGCTGCCGGAGGATGATGCCGCCGTACTTGTCCTTCCATTCCCAGACCCTTTGAATCAGCTGTTCCCGGCCGAGTTCATGCCGCGTCAGTCCCTCGTCGCGGAGGGCCGCCTCGACCTTGTTCTGGGTGGCGATGCCCGCATGGTCGGTTCCCGGCATCCACAGAGTCTCGTATCCATTCATCTTCTTCCATCGGATCAAAAGATCCTGGATGGTGTTGTTCAGGATGTGCCCCATCGTGAGCATGCCGGTCACATTCGGCGGCGGGATCATGATCGTGTATTTTTTTCTTGAACTGGAGGCGTCGGCGTGAAAAAGCCGCCGTTTCATCCAGAAATCATACCATTTGTTTTCGATCCCGGTGGGATCATAAACCTTGTCCAGCATTTGCCTGGCCATGTATACCCCGTCTTCTTTCAAGGATGTCGCCGTGAAAAAAAATTTCTTTGGACCGAAAAGCCTTCCTGACCGTCCCGGCCCCGATGAGAACCGGACGTCATTCCTGTTTTGTCGGGATGGAAAGGAATGGAACGCATCTCGCCGATTTCAGGGAGGAGAGGACCTCCCGCCGCCCGCCGAACGACTTTCGTGTGTAAATCGTTGTAAAAGATAGCAAAAATGGAGGAATTTGTCAATACACTTGCATTGACCTTTCAGACATGCCTCGCGAAACGGCCGTTTATATTCACAATCCGGGACACCGGATTTTCCTGAAATTCCGTGCCGGTCCGGCAAAAGCCTCGATTCCTTCTCCCGGGACGGTTGTCGCTTTTTCAGGACGGAGGCAGACGCACCAGACGGAACCAGAAATGGTCGATCGTTTCCGCGACACTGAAAAACTCATCCATGTTGACCGGCTTCTTGATGTAGCAGTTGGCGTGGGAGTCGTAAGCCTGGATGATATCATCATCCGCAGCCGAGGTGGTCAGAACCACAATCGGGATGCGCTTCAGGTCCGCATCGTTTTTGATCTGATCCAGAACCTCGCGCCCGTCCTTGCGCGGCAGGTTCAGATCCAGCAGAATCAGGTCCGGCCTCATGGCTTCCCGGTATGCGCCTTCTTTCCTGAGATATTGCAGCGCCTCCACACCGTCCGTCACGGGATGGATGGTGATATCCCCGCGGATCTCTTTGAACGCCTCGATGGTCAGCCGCACATCGCCGTAATTATCCTCCACCAAAAGCACATGGACACTTGCATCGTTTTCAAACGCGTTCATGGATTCGGCGCCTCGTGTCTCGGGATGATGAAAGAAACCGTCGATCCGGATCCGGGTCTCGAATCGAACCGGATGCGGCCTCCGTGACGCTCGATGATCCGCTTGCAGATGGGAAGACCGATCCCCGTGCCGGGATAGGCGTCCTGGGAATGCAGCCGCCTGAACAGCTTGAAAACCTGTTCGTGAAATTCTTCCTCGACGCCGATACCGTTGTCCTGAATGTAAAATACGGTGCCTTCCTGATTCTCTTCGACCCGGATACGGACCTTCGGCTTTTCCTTTCCCCGGAATTTCAGCGCATTTCCGACCAGATTCTGGAAAAGCTGAATCATCTGTCCGGAATCGGCCGTGATCGTCGGAAGCGGATCGGCCAGGATCTCCGCGCCGGTCTCCTCGATCATGACGCCCAGATGCAATTGGACGATTTGGATGACCTGATTCAGGTCTGTGGCGCCGAACGGTTTGCCCCGGGTGTTGATCCGAGAGTATTCGAGGATATCCTGGATCAGCCGCTGCATCCGTGCGGCGCCATCCACAGCATATCCGATGAATTCGTCTGCCTCGGCGTCGAGCCGTCCGGCATAGCGTTTTTTGAGAAGCTGAAGGTAGCTGGCGATCATCCGGAGCGGTTCCTGAAGGTCGTGGGAGGCCACATAGGCGAAATTCTGAAGCTCTTCGTTGGATTTGACGAGTGCCGTCGCCGTCTTCTCCAGGTTTTCCTGTACGGCTTTCAAATCTGATATATCCCGGGTGATCCCGACGAGGCCGGTCACCCTCCCTTTCTGATCGTGAAGGGGGACCTTGGTCGCCGATCCCCAGAACGGGTCGACCGACCGCGTCTTGAGCAATTGCTGTTTGCCGATCTGCGGTGTTTTGTCGGCCATGAGTTTTTGTTCATCGGTGTATGCCACCCCGGCCTGATCGGCCGCGAAGAAATCATAATCCGTCTTGCCGACGGCCTCTTCGGGACGCCCGACCCCGAGCAGGGAGGCGAGAGCCTTGTTGATCCGCGTGAACCGCGACTGACGATCCTTGAAGTAGATCATGTCGGGGATGCTGTCCATCAAGGCATGCAGCAGATTCCGCTCCGAAATAAGATCTTCTTCGGCCTGTTTGCGGAGTGAAACATCCTGGACCTGGACCAGATATCCGTACGGCCTTTTCTTCTCCGGGTGCGGCAGCGGCGTGACGATCACATCGAGAAAAACGGTTTCCCCGCGCGGACCCCGAAACCGTCCGTCCCGCGACGCGCCGGGAAAATCGACCCGCGTCTCGAATCGGACCGTCTCTCCGCGACGTGCCTGCATCCGATAGACCCTCGGAATGATTCGATTGTTGAAAACAGACCGGCCGGCCGACGCGGACGGATCATCGAATCCGAAAATCCCGGCCAGCGCCTCGTTGACCTCGATCAGGACGCCCCGGGAATCCGCGAGCCCGATGCCGATCGTTGCGTTCTGGAATATGCCCCGGAACTTTTGTTCGCTGACGCGCAGGCTCTCGAGCATACTCTGCCGCGCGAAGACATTCCCCAGGATTCCGGCGTACACCTCGAGCAGGGAGTCATCGACCGTGCGCCATTCGAGGGATTGAAACGCATTGTCAAAACCGACCACGCCGGTCAGGCGCTCTCCGGAATGTACGGGAATCATGAACGCGGAATCGATCCCGCGGGATTCCATGAACACGCGTTCCTCTGCCGCATCGCGGGACAGTTCATCCGTACCGCTGATGCGAATCGGCGTCCTTTTTTCCAGTGCATCCCGCCAAAAAGTGAAACGGCTGAAATCTTCGTGGAGGAACATCCGGCGATGGGAAATCGCCCCCCTGACGCGCCATTCTATCATGTCTTCGACACGCCATGAATCGGGACCGAACAGAAACAGATAGGCACGTTCGGCGCGGCAAAACCTGCCCAGGCGGGATAAGGAGTCGCGGACGGCCTTCCGGATGTCCCGGGCCTGAATAAAGCGGAATGCGATTTTTGAAACCATCATCTCAAAATCGAGGCGGTGCTGAATTTCTTCCTCGGCGTGTTTCCGTTCGGTGATATCCTCGACCATCCCCTCGAGATACAGAATCCGTCCGGAAGCATCCTGGACGGCCCGTGCCGTCTCATGCACCCAGAGCATCGAACCATCCCGGCGCTTCCATGCGGTTTCGAACCCGCTGACCGCACCGTCACGCCGCATCAGCCTGAGCCAGCGTCCGCGGTCCCGGGAATGCACATAACCGGCCGTTGTCGACCGGTCGAAAAGCTCGTTTTTTTTCTGATAACCGAGCATCCGGACCAGGGTCTGATTGGCGTCCAGGATCCGGCCCTCGGCCGTGCATTGATACATACCGACCGGCAGGCCGTGGAACAGCTTCTGATAGCGGTCTTCGGAGGCGGCGAGTGCCTCCTTCATGGCACGCGCATCGGTCACATCCCGTCCGATGATGAGCACCTCGGCCCGTTCGTTCAACCGGTAAAGCGCCAGGTCGAACCAGTATGTTTGCCCCCCGATTTTCCAGACGGATTCATCCGTGACAGGCTGTCCCGTCTCGACCGCCCGGCGTATGAGCCGGATCAGCTTGTCCGCATTCTCTCCCGACAGGGCTTCGCGGACTGTCCGTCCGCAAAAATCTTCCGGCCGCCGTCCGGTCAGGGCGGCGCCGGCCTGGTTGATGAAGAGAATGCGGCCCTCCGGATCGACCTTCAAAATCGGCTGTCCGGCCCCCTCGACCAGGACGCGATAGGTCTCCTCGCTTTTCCGGATACGCCTTTCGGTCTGATGTTTGTAGAGGGCGATTTGAATGGCCGACTGGAATTCCCCGTCCCGGACCGGTTTCACCAGATAGGCAAAGGCATCGGCGCTTTCCGCTTCTTTGAGCGTCTGAACATCCGAATGGGACGTCAGGAAAATGACGGGGATATCCAGATCCCTGTAAATTTTCTCCGCGGCCGCGATGCCGCTCATCTTTCCCTCCAGCACGATGTCCATCAATACCAGATCGGGACGTTTTTCCGTGGCCAGAACGATGGCCGCTTCCGCCGAACGGGACCAGCCTGAGACTTGATACCCGGACTCCTCAAGCCGGATCTGCAGGTCTTCGGCGGCGATTTTCTCGTCCTCGACGATGAGTATATTAATAAGAGACATTAATTCCCCCGATTTTTCCCGTGCTAATCGTAAAATTCTTGCAAAAAAAAGAAAATCGTCGTGCCTTTCCCGGGCCGGGACCGTATCCAGATACGTCCGCCGTGATTCTCGACCACCTTCCTGCAGATCGGCAGTCCGATGCCCGATCCGGGATACCGGTCTCTGGGATGCAGTTTCTTGAACACCTTAAAAACCTGATCTGTGAAGATGGACTCGATTCCGATCCCGTTGTCCTTCATGGAAAACAACCATCCCGGAGACCGGCGTTTGCACGTGATCCGGATCGTCGGCGGTTCCTCACCGCGGAATTTCAGGGCGTTGTCGAGGAGATGGAAGAAGAGCAGGCCGAGATGTTTCGGGTTTCCGTCGATTTCGGGCAGGCCGGGACAGAGGATCCGTGCCCCGGATTCCTGAATCGGACCGTTCAGCTCCCCGATGACCTTTTTCAGGATCAGAGAGAGCGCGACCTTCTCAAACGGTTTTTTCTCCGTCAGGAGATGATAGTACTGTCGCATGTCATGGATCAACGCCTGCATGCGCATCGCGCCCTCGTACACGAATCTAGCATACTCATCCGCATCGCTGTCGATTTTTCCGGCGTACCGGCGTTCGAGGAGCTGGGCGAAACTGACCATCTGCCGGACGGGCTCCTGCATGTCATGGGAGGCGACATGGGCCCATTGCTCGAGTTCGGAAATATATTGTTTCAATTCCAGGGTTGTTCGACGGAGTTTTTCCTCCGCCTGCTTGCGTTCGGTGATATCCCGGCAGACGCAGAAGATCAGTTTCTGGTCTGAAAAAACGGCCGCGTTGGAGCTGATCTCGACATCGAACCAGGAGCCGTCCTTGCGGCGGTGGCGGGTCTCGAAATGGTCGCCGGCCTCATCGACGCCGCGGATCATCTCGATGATTTGTTCTTTGGGAAACTGCGTGTCCCAGTCCCATACATGAAGCCGGCTCACCTCCTCAGGAGAACATCCCAGCATCCCGGCGAACCGCCGGTTCGCCTCGAATACCTTTCCATCCTGGTCGAGGATGACGATCCCGTCCCGGGATTGCTCGATCAGGATCCGGTATTTCCTCTCGCTTTCCCGGATCCGCCGGTCCATCCGCGTTTTATACAACGCCATGGTCAGGGTCGTCTGCAATGCCCGTTCGTCAAACGGCTTGAGTATGAATCCGAAGGGTTCGGTGATCTTGGCGCGCTCGATGGTCGCCGGATCCGCGTGCGCGGTAATATAAATGACGGGTATTCCGAAGCGGCCGCGGATCGCCTCGGCGGCCGCGATGCCGTCCATCGCGCCGGCGAGCATGATATCCATCAGCACGAGGTCGGGACGGATTTCCTCGATTCTCTCGCCCACTTCCTCACCGGTCGCGAGTATGGCCGGAACCCGGTATCCCAATCCTTCGAGGCACATCTTGAGATCGCTGGCCACGATCTGTTCATCCTCGACCACGATGATGGTTTCACGCGACATGCAATTCCCTTTTCCAGGTGTTTCGGGACTTAACCGGAAGCAGACAACAGGCCTTCGATCACGCCGACAACATCCATGAATTCGTTGGATTTGTCGAAAAAATAATCCGCCCCTTCCTGGAGACATTTATTGCGGTATTGTGAACAGGGATAATTGGTCAGAATCAGCACCCGGGTCCGGGGACATTTTCCCTTGATGCGTCGAAGCGCCTCGATGCCGCCGCCTCTCGGCATGCGGATATCGAGTATGACGGCGTCCGGCCCGCTTTTCTCGAAGAGTTCAAGTGCATCGACCATGTCGCACGCCTCGCCGACAACCTGAACCCCCGCGATTTCAGACAACATCTCAGAAAGTCGCTGTCGAACTGCCTCCGAATCGTCGGCAATCAGGATTTTCAATGGAATTTCTCTCTCCCCTGGAAAAATCTGAACCGGTGCTCCCGTAAATCTGTTTCGGAGTATTCCCGGCTGGTTTCACGACACCCCATGATAAACAATTGAAGCCGGTAAAAAAATAAGCCGAAGGCTGATTCTCTTGTAGGAGAGCCTTACGCATGCCTGTCAGAAAAACTCTGACAAATCATGAGGAGAAGACGGCATGGAATGCCCGCCCGAAATCATGACGCCGGATGCGGAGCGGATACGGTTTATCATCCTCCCGAAACCGGAAGCAGGATTGTCGCCGTGGTACCTTTACCCGGTTCGCTTTCGAAAATCAGTTCACCGCGATGTGCCCGGATGACGCCGAAACAGACGGAAAGACCGAGACCCGTGCCGTTTTCCTTTGTCGTGAAAAAAGGGTCGAATATATGATCGAGATCGCCTTCGCGTATTCCCATCCCCGAATCCGTGATCCCGATCCGGACCATGTCGCCCGCCAGAGAAGTCACGATCCCGATCCGTCCTCCCTTCGGCATGGCCTCATACGCATTTCCCAGAAGATTGAGCAGCACCTCCTGAATCTGCTTCTCGTCCCCCCGGATATGGGGCAGCGAAGAGGCGAATTGCTTTTCAATCCTGACATTGTGAGTGGCATACTGTTTCTCGACGAGCCGTAACACCTGGGTGACGGCATCGTGAATCTGGACATCCACAAACTGTCCTTCGCCGGGTTTCGAAAACTTCAGAAGCCGTTTCACGATGTCATCGATATGTTCTCCCTGTTCCAGGATGATCCCGATATCCTGTCTGAGTTCATCCGAAAGGGATGGACGGAGCAGGCAAATCTGTGCACGCATGGTCAGAGCGGCCAGTTGATTCTTGATTTCATGGGCGATGTCCGCGGCCATCTTGCCCATTTCCCCGAGGCGCTGTACGGCTTCAATTTTCTTCCTTTCGGTGATGTCCCTGAAAATCCCCCGGATACCCTGGAAACGTCCCTGTTCGTCGAAATGACCCACGGCCTTCATCTCACCCCAGACACGCTTCCGGGTCTTGGTCTCCCAGACCAGCTGGTGCAGATTTTCTCCCGATGACAGGAGCCGCTGCCGTATCTCTTTGGCTTCATCGAGACTCTCCTTATCAAAGAGATCGCGCAGGGGCTGACCGACCAATTCCTCCTTCAGGTAACCGAGCCGGTTGGCCATGGCGTCGTTGACATAGGTCATCATTCCCCCTGCGTCGGTGATAAACATCAGGTCGCTGGCCGTCTCCATGAAGGTGCGGAATTTTTCTTCGGACTCCCGCAAAGATTTCTCGATTCGTTTCCGCTCGGTGATATTGCTGACGATGCTTTGCATGATGCTTTTTTTCAGATCGACCGGACTCGAACTGACCTCGACGTGAATGCAGGAACCATCCTTCCTTCTGAACACAGACTCATACCGCACCGAAGCGGTCTCACGGCCGGTCTTGAAAGCCGCCTGCGGGCGGGTGAGGCTGGGTTCCGCATAAAGATCGAGAAATGAGAGTTTCATGAGTTCTTTCTTCGAATAGCCGAGCAGCATACAGGCCTTCTGATTGACATCAATAAGTCGTCCCTCGAAATCACAGATAAATACCGCGTCATTGGCAAACTCAAAAAGACGGTGGAAATATCCTTCACGATCCCGCAGATCCACCCCGGCCATCCTCAACCCGGCGTTCTCCTGTTCCATGCGGTAGAGGCTCTCCTGTGATTCCCTGAGTATTTCGACCAGCCGGTCCACGTCCCGGGACAGACGCCCGATCTCATCGCGGGCCGGCATGCCGACCCGGATGTCCAGGTTGCCGGTCTTGATCATTTCCATCCCCTCCGACAGCCGGTGAAGCGGCGTCACGAACAGGCGGATCAGGATGAAGACCGCCGCACCTGTAACGAACAATGTGATCAGGTAAATAAACAGGGCGGGGATGCCTCTTTCATGGCAGAACAGGGCAACGCCGGTGAATACCAGTCCGGCGGAAAAAAGGATCGCGGCGATCTTAATTCCCAGACGGGCCATCGTCACGGTTTCGCCTCATGCTTTCCGAATCGTTCGGCGATGGATATGGATTTCACGATACGCCGCCTGAATTGACCGAGGGAATCCCGTTCGATGAGATTCACGATCTGCGGCGCATCGTGTTTCCTGCCGGACGCGTCGTAGAGAATCTCGATCTGGGGCCGGCGGATGTCCATCACATTTCCCTGGATGACCATGCCGACTTCACCCGTATCCAGTTCGACCAGCGTTCCGGGAGGATAAACCCCGATCACGCTGAAGAAATTTTCCAGCAGGTCGGGCTGAAAATAGGTGCCCGACAGAGAAATCATTTTTTGATAGGCTTTCTCGGGACCACCCTCTTCGTAGAATTCAGGCCGTTTCCTGAGTTTGTCATAATAATCCGATATCGCGATCATCATGCTCACCATGTTCAGCTCTTTTCCGTAAAGCTTGCGGGGGAGTCCTTTCATATCATAACGCATGTGGTTTTCGAATGCCACGATCGCGGCCAGCCGCGGTATTCCTTCCGAATCGAGCAGGATCTTCGCGCCTTGCACATCCCGTTTGCGCTGCCTGACTGCCTCTCTCACGGCCTTGTTTTGCACGGTCTCTTCACCCTCTGCCTCTTCTCCGGTTTCGGAAATATGGCCGATATCATGAAGCAGCGCGGCCATGCCCACATCGGCGAGATATTTTTCCTCGATGCCGAGCATCTCGGCCTGAAGCAGGGTGAAGACGGAAACGTTTACGCCATGCTCAAACATCTCTTCATCATATGCACGCATGGAGGTCAGCAGAGGCAGAAGATTTTTATTCCGGACGATGTTGTTGAGAAGCCCGTCCACGATCTGCCTCGCGGATTGAACGTTCATCGCGGGACTCCCCTTGAGATCCCGAAACGCCTGCGCCAGAAACCGTGCGCCCTCTTGGTACTCTTCCCTGATCGTCTGATCATGCGGAATGTCGTCCTCAGCCATCGGGGATCGGGGCCGTGGGACACCGAAACCGCCCAATGCGACAAACCGGAAACCAGAGGCATCAAAACGCGCCTGAAAGGATTGCCCCTGTTTGACGTGCCGGGGAGGCATGGCCAGTAGTTTGACGAACCGTCTCAGTTCATCCCGGGAAAGCCCCTTCATAAACCGAATTTTCTGTATGGAGAAGGCCTTGAACAGATTGATGAGGCCCGTGAACCGTTTCTCGGAGGGCGGTAGCGGACCCTCCTCGAAAATCAGCTCGTCTCCGATCAGCCCGACGACGAAGGCTTCCCGTTCTTCGAGCAACCGGCTGATCAGATCCGACAGCTGGCTCAGAGCCTGCTCGACGAGCGTATGTTCTTCCTGATAAACGCGCATCATCTGAATCGCCCGCGCCAAACCGACAAGCAATTCGACAGAAACATGACGTGCGTTTGACTGGGTCTTATCCGGTTCCATCATACATATTTCTCGTTTTCTAAGGCTCTTCGAGTTTCAGGATAATTTCACTGATTTCGCGGATACGCCGGTTTGAATCCGTTTTGCCCTGCCGGATAATCTCTTTCGTATCGTCGTTTTCCATCTGGGCCAGGCTGTTCAGCGATGCCACCCGGAGTGTTTCACGCCACCTGGTCTTGAAGATTCCCTTTTTCAGAAAAAGCCGTTTCAAATGGCCTCGGGCGGAGGAGACCTGCTGCTGGCCGCAGACCTCGACCAGTTCGATCAGGGCTTTCCGGCGAAACCAGCTGCGCTCATTGTGCCTGAACAGCCGATCGAGGACCGATATTTTACCCGATGCGAGAAGCACGCGTGCCGCCTGTTTCTGTACGCCTTTGTGTTTCTCTTTTTTGTACATCTCAAAAACGGTCGGAATCTCATGATCATTCTGAATCTGGAACATATTCAGGGCCTCCCAACGGATCTGTGCGCTGCGATGATTGAACAGTTTTTGGGCCAGCAGATGCGCCTTCTGCGGCGCACAATGTGTCAGAATAAAAAGAAGATCCCGGACTTGTTCCGGTTCGCAATGGGCGAGCCGGCGGACAACTTCTACGGCAACGGCCTTCTTGAGGCGCATGAGGATGAAGAAATATTTATTGCGATTCACCCGGTTTTTCTCATTGAGATACGTCTCGACGAGCTGGGGAGCCGATCCGTTCCCCGAACGGCTGAAGATATAGGCGATGTCTTCGAGATCCGGCCGGGAGGCGTCCGGCACGAACAACAACAGATTCTCAATCGTGGCGGGATCGGTAATCTTACCCAGTCCGGACCGGATTTCCTTGAGCATCTCCCCATCCTTGCGCTGTTCCGGCCGTGTCTTCTCGGTAAAGAACTCGACGATCTCCTTGATACGCACCGTGTCTTTTCCGTCAATAAGCTCGGGAAGTAGTTCGAGAATCTTGTCTGTAAACTTTCTGAACTCCTGGGCATCGTTCTCGAGCCACAGGATGTTGAGCAGAAGCCACAGTTCCTCTTTCTTGAGATGGTCGTGCTCGATCGACTGGACAAATTTGTTGATAAGAGGAGAGAGCCGGGCCACATACACGAGGGTATCGATCTTCCGGTTGACGACCGCATCCACCGTGATCTTGTAAATCTGATTCATGAAATTGGATTCGGGATGCTTCTTGAATATCTCACGGATGGACATCTGAAGGGTCGAAAGCGTATCCGGATTCACGATCCGTTTGGCAAAGAGTTTGTTGGCCACCATCGCGACGAGCGGGCTGGATTTCTCGGAATCGGGTGCCAGTTTGTCGAAGACCTTCAGGAGATTTTCATTGAAGCTGTCTTCGCTGCTGATAAGCGATTCGATGAATTCGGCGATTTCCGACTCGGAAAAATCCCGCGTGATGGACTCCACCAGATCGAAACGGTCGTCACGGGCCTCTGTCTTTTCGAGCAGAATATTGATCAGATCGGGATGCAGCTGGGAAATTACCTGCATCAGCTTGACCTTGAGCTCACGGGCCTCGGCATCCGACTTCTTTTCAAGATTCTGACAGATCCGGACGATGGCGTCTTTCAGGCTCCGGGCGGTATCTTCATCCTGGGCTTTTGCCATCGCCTCGCGATAGACATGATTCAGGGTCTTGACGGACCGGTTCACATCCGAGAAAAAATCCACGAAAAATCGGGTTTTATCTTCGGGTAATTCATCGTCGGCGGATGTCCGGGATATGTCAAACAGGAATTGCCAGACTCCGTCTTCATCCATGGGGCCGGAGACGGACTGGGATCGCAGAAGCGTCTGATAATCGATTTCCTTGATCTGGATATGTTTGCAGAGGTCCAGCTGCCCGGCTAAGCCGCCCTTCTCGATCACACTCTTGTAGTCCTGGCCGACGACGGAAATCAGATGGATTATTTCCTGCTCGGTCAGGCCCTTCTGAAATGAAAGCGACACGACACCCCGGGAATGAAGGTATTCCGCTGTTTCCGCATAATTCCTGTCTCCCTCACGGATCAGGGTGCCGAGCGGGAAAAGGTTGTCGGGCGCCACGCCGATGTTGAGCGGACCCTCCCTGTCGAGCCATTTCGCGATCGCGGAGTTCAGATTATTGACCGAAAGAATATAAAGGGGATGATCCTGGCTGTAGAATTGACAGTTCTTCAAACTGATTCTGAGATGCTTCACGATGCCGTCGAAGCATTCCACCTGTTGATCAGAAAACACACCCTGCTCAGCCATGAGTTGACCGATTTTTGTTCGATTCGATGACAACCTGATCTATTCAGAAACTGTGATTCTCAATGTGATTCCAGATCAAAAGGCCGGGAAGGATGAGTCCTCACCCCCCCGCATCCCGACATGCAACCCTGAAAAATAAGGATTTGGGTTACCGCCGGATAGATACCCCGATTCATGAATGATCCGGTTAAGTCTTGTTATTTATACAATTGCATATTTCATGCCAATCTTTCGTCCTTCCGCGCCTCCTTTGATCGATGCATGGATTGGTTTTTTCACGATGCGACGGCCGGGACCCGGGTTATCAATGACTTATTCATGGATTCGGTTGTAGAAAATAACACGCCGATACGGTTCAAACGATTACCTGAAATATACGGGTGAAGTAATTGAACGGCAAGTAAAACTTGACTTTTTGACAAATTGAACATATTTTGCGACTGTGCGGCCGGCCCGTATCCATGAATGGCGAAACCGCCAGACCTTTTCCGTGACTAAAAATAATGGCATATTTGTGAAACGGCTTGAAAAACAATACCTGGTGAATCCTGAGGTCTTGAATGGCTGAAACCGTCCATCTCTTTCTCGGCGATCATGAAAACACCCTCCGCAACACCATGGCCGATCTGACAGACCATAAAGTCGTTCAGCGGATCTGGAAATACGACCATACCCTGTGGAAAGACGACCCGAAAGAAATTGCGAACCGGCTCGGCTGGCTGCGAGTGGCCGAAACACTGCGTGACGAGGCGGACACTCTCAAGTCCTGGGCCAAAAGCATCCGTGATGAAGGCCTGACCCACGCCCTGCTTCTCGGCATCGGTGGTTCGAGCCTGGCGTCAGAGACCCTGCATCAGACCTTCGGTTCGGATCCGGAATTTCTCACCTTCTCCGTGCTGGACAGTACGGATCCCGGCGCCGTTCTGGAACGGGCCGTTCAGATCGATCCCGCGAAGACCCTTTTTATTGTCTCCACAAAATCGGGCGACACGGTCGAAACGCGGTCTTTTCTGAATTATTTTTATACCCGGACGCAGGCGCAGCTGGGCAGAAAAGACGTGGGGAGCCACTTCATCGCCATCACGGACGGAGGCAGCAGCCTCGAAGCCCTCGGCGGAAAACTTGAATTCAGGAGAATCTTCCTGAACGACCCGGATATCGGAGGGCGCTATTCCGCGCTGTCGTATTTCGGCATGGTCCCCGCCGCATTGATGGGTCTCGACATCGCCCGGCTGCTCGATTCGGGGATTCGTATGATGAATACCTGCGAAGCGGCGGACAACTCCGCAGCCCGTGTCGGCGCCGTTCTCGGCAGACTGGCGCTGTCCGGTCGCGACAAGGCGACTTTTCTCTTCTCACCGGAAATCGCGAGCCTGGGCGACTGGATCGAACAACTTATCGCCGAAAGTTCGGGCAAGGAAAAGCGGGTGGGCATCATACCCGTGGTGGGTGAGCCGCCCGGACCGCCTGAAGTGTATGGCAGCGACCGTGTCTTTGTCCGCATCACCGTGGGGGAGGATGGCCGTAACGAAAAGATGGATGCGCTCCAGGCGGCCGGACATCCCGTAATCCGGATTCCGATCACGGATTGCCATGAAATCGGCGGACAGTTCTTTTTCTGGGAATTCGCCACCGTGGTCGCCTGCGAACAGCTGCGGGTCAATCCGTTCGACCAGCCTCACGTCCAGACGGCCAAGACCATCGCAAGGGAAAAAATCGAAGGGTACCGGGAAAACCGGAAAATCCCCCGGGGCAATGCCCTGGCCCCGGACGCGATGGCGCTCAGCGATTTCACCTATCAGGCGCGACCCGGCGATTACATCGCGGTTCAGGCCTTCGTCCACCCGACTTCCGAGACGGATGCCGCATTGGCCGAACTGAGGGACTATCTACGCAGGATGACCCGGCTCGCTGTGACGGTCGGATACGGTCCCCGGTTTCTCCATTCGACGGGTCAGCTTCACAAGGGCGACAGCGGCAAGGGGTTGTTCGTCCAGTTGATATCGGATATTCCGAAGGATGATCCGCCCATCCCGGTCGAGCCGGGATCCGATGAATCCTTGATCACGTTCGGCATCCTGAAAACCGCCCAGGCTCTGGGCGATTATGAAGCGCTGCTCAACGCCGACCGCCGGGCCATCCGGTTCGATCTGGGTGCGGATGTTCCATCAGGCATCCGGCAGCTGACCGGCGGATGATATTTCGGATCCAATTTCTCTCTTAAAACAACAGACGGATAACAAAGGTCGGTTTGGGAAAACCCATCACCTCGCCTCCCGCACCTACCGCCGAATTGGAGGAACATGACCCGACATTTGATCATCCTGAACCCGGCCTCGGGCAAGGGCGCGGGAGACCGATCCGAACCTGAAATCAGAAAACTGTGGACCGGGCTGGGTCTCGGATTCGACCTCGTGCGGACCGAACGGCCCTGGCACGCCGCTGAAATCGCGAGGAAAGGCGTCAAGGAAGGATACGACGTCTTGGTGGCCGCGGGCGGAGACGGCACGGCCAATGAAGTGCTCAACGGCCTCATGCAGGCCGTCGAGGCCGGGGAAGGTTCGGCGGCCCTGGGCCTGCTTGGTGTGGGACGGGGCAATGATTTCGCGTTCGGCGTCGGCGTGCCGCATGATGTGACGCGCGACACCCTGATCCTGAAAGAAGGAAAAAAACGAATCATCGACGTGGGCCGGGTCACGGGCGGCCGCCATCCGGAAGGACGGTATTTCTGCAACGGGGTGGGAATCGGATTCGACGCGGTGGTCGGTTTCGAGGCCGCACGGTTCAAACGTCTCTCGGGCTTCCCCGCTTATGCCGTGGCGGCGGTCAGGACGATATTTCTCTACAACCAGGCGCCGGTTTTGAGGCTGGAATTCAATGACGAGTCCATGGATATCCCGGCACTGATGGTCTCGGTCATGAACGGCCGGCGCATGGGCGGCGGCTTCCTCATGGCGCCTGAAGGGCTGCCGGACGACGGCCTGCTCGACCTCTGCATCGTCACGCAGGTCCCGTTCCGGACCTTTCCCGGATTGATCAGCCGGTTCACGAAAGGGACCCAACCGGGTCACCGTGCCGTACGCATGGTCCGCACCACCCGGATTGTCGTGACCTCGGTTTCGGGAAGCATCCCCGCGCACGCAGACGGTGAAACACTCTGTGAATCGGGGGAATCGCTGGCCATCGAACTCCTGCCCGGCCGTCTGGAAGTCATATCGGAGGGTTAGAGAAGACAGAAACATCTTGAAAAAACCGATCCATTTGTCTAATTTATACTCCACCCCGGGGATCAGTATGGATCGAACCGGATTCACCAAACAGGATTCTTGCCATGCGCAGAAACATCGTCCATGACGGCTCCGGCCGGCTGACCTATGAAATCCGCGAAATCGTCGAGGTCGCCTTCGAACTGGAGGCGCTGGGCCGGGGGATCACCTGGGAAAACATCGGCGATCCCATCCACAAGGGAGAGCGGTGGCCTGCCTGGATGAAACAGGTTGTCGCCGGTCTCGTGGCGGATGACATCACCTACGGTTATGTCGATACCCGGGGTGTGAAACGCACCCGGGAATTTTTGGCGGAGATCGTGAACCGGCGGGACGGCTGCCGGATCACTCCGAACGACATCCTTTTTTTCAACGGGCTGGGCGACGCCGTCGCGAAGGTGTTCGGATTCCTGAAACGCGAAGCCCGCGTGATCTGCCCCTCCCCTTCCTACTCCACCCATTCTTCGGGAGAGGCGGCACATTCGGGATACGAGCCCCTGACCTATGAACTCGATCCCGCCAGAGGATGGATGCCCGACCTCGAGGACCTGGAGAATAAGGTCAAATACAACGATTCCATCGCCGGTATTTTGCTCATCAATCCGGACAATCCGACCGGTACGGTCTATCCGGCCGCCATTTTGGAAAGCCTGGTGGATATCGCACGCCGGTACGGGCTCTTTATCCTCTGCGATGAAATCTATTCCTATATCGTCTATGACGGGACCGGCACGAAGCATCTGTCGGAAGTGATCGGAGAGGTGCCGGGAATCGCGCTGCGCGGGATTTCGAAGGAATATCCCTGGCCCGGATCGCGTTGCGGCTGGATCGAGGTATACAATCAGGACAGCCATCCCCAGTTCAGGCAGTATGTCGACACCCTGCTGGCCGCCAAACGGTTGGAGGTCTGTTCCACGAGTCTGCCCCAGTATGCCATCCCCCCGATCATGGGCGATCCCCGGTATGCGGATCATCTCCGGATGCGCAGACGGATTTTCGCACAGCGGGCCGATGAGGCGTATGGATTTTTTTCCGGCATCGAAGGGATCTCGGTCGTCAAGCCACAGGGCGCCTTCTACATGTCGATTATTTTCGATCCGGGCATCCTCAATGACCGCCAACAGTTGAAAATCGACAACCGGGCGGTCCGGGAAAACATCGAATCCCGCGTCCGCACCGTGCAACCGGACAAACGGTTCGTCTATTATCTGTTGGGGGCGACCGGCATCTGCGTCGTGCCCATGACGGGATTCTGCTGCACCCGGCACGGATTCCGGGTCACGATGCTCGAATGCGACGACGCGAAGCGCCGGTGGACGTGGGAGACCATCGCGGAGAGCATCCGGGAGTATCTCCGGTCCGGATAAACGGGACAGGAAGATGTTGTGACGGGACAAAAAAAGGGAGCCGGAAGAATCGGCTCCTTTTTTTAGGGGAGAAATTTGATTCCCGGGATCAACATCTCGTCCATCCCCCCCGGGATGAATATTTCAGGCGATCGGTCTGCTACAGTGTCTGGTGGACATAAAAAATCTAATAACGCCGATTTCTTCGATAGATACCGGCCATATCAGATCGCACGCATTGATGGACCAACTACAAAAACCATGAATGCCAACCAGACAAGAAACAGAACTCCAAATCCAATTAAGGTCGATAAGATTATTCTCTGCAATCTGCCCCGTCTCTCTATCCTGGAGCCTCGCAGAAGGATCACCCCGCCGGCAACTATAAGGGTAAAAATCACGATTAGCCCGATGCTTGTTGTCATCAAAAATCTCGAGGTTGCCACCCGATGACGAGCATCACGGGCGGCGGTATGCCGTACCGTGGATGCTTGATCGCCCGGGAGATCCATCCCGGGCGCAGGTTGTCATAGGGACAATCGTATCTGAATGAAACGCATCGTGAAATCTCCATTCAGCGTTGGGGGTCGGAGAGCAGATACTCCTTCTTACGCGCGGCGACATCATAGCGGACGACGCACGACTGTTGGTTCCCGAGACGGAGCACGATCCGGATTTCGTGTTCATCCTGTTCCATCTCGGAAGAAACCACCGGCGCCGCCGCGAGGAAGCTCTCCATCTCTTTTCTCGAAACGGGCCGCATCATCCCATCCAAAAACCCTTGCGATGCGAAACGCCGAGTACGGCGCGGCAATGCGGGCAGAAATACAGATACCGTTTTCCGAGAAAGCCGCGTACCTGCCGGAAAAAAACCTCGCGGATCTCGTTTCTGCAATGCGGACAGACCGGCAGCACGTCGTTTCTTTCGGCGGCCTCGATCATGGGAGTCTCCTGTTGTGATATCGAATCGGGATTTACTGAATAAACCGCTTCATCCCTGAAATATTCAAAAATATTCGCGGATCAGGCTTTTTTGATCCGGTATTTTTCGACCATTTGGACGGGATGGTAAGACCGTTTCGCGCGCCTCAGCCCCGGCTCACCCAAATCCTGCTCCCGGTTGATATGTGGAAATCCCGCGAATTCATGCGCGCAGACCTGCTGGTTGATCATCGCGAAAAGTTCGGGAATATTCGGGGCGGCCTTCTCGGCGTGGATTACCGCCGTCCCGGGATTGAGCCGCTCTCCCAGGGCGAATGCCATGATCTCTCCCTCCACGAGGATGGCGCCTCCGCCCAGTTCGAGGGGGACAAAATGGAGCAGTGCCTCGTGCACCGCATCGAATTCCGCACGCATCAGGGGACTCTTCTCGCACTCCCGCCAGTCACACCAGCGCTTGAGCACATGGATGGACGCCTCGGCCAGCTCCGGCGTCAGGGACCGGTATTCGAACCGGTTATTCTTCGAAAACCGGTTAATGTGATTCTTCTTCGCATGGTATCTGCGTCCGGTCAGGTTGATCAGATCCGCCGTGGCGTACACGTAATCGAACTGATCCTCCGCCGGTTCGACGGACAAGCCGGCGGCTGGTCCGAGTTCGCGGATCAGTCGCGCGTCCGCCCGCTCGATCCGGGGGGTGCATTCTTCCTTTTCTTCGCAGAGCCAGTCGAGCAGCTTCGGAACCAGTTCCGCCCGCGACGCGCCGCCCACCGGCGCGAGCAGATAATATCCCCAGTTGAGCGGATGGGCGAGGATCAGGAGAATATCCCCTTGAAGCGACCATTGAAACTGATAATAGTGACGCCAGATGAACAGGTTCGTGAACGTCAGCTCCGAAATCTCGGGCGCATAGGCCTGAAACCGGGCATGGATCAGGTCGCGGTCGGCCAGCTCGATGCGTTTGAATTCAGGAAACCGGGGAGCGGCAGAGAGCGTCGTTTTTTCCACGAGACCCCTTTCGAGGGACTGTCCCGCCCCTCTGTGTGGTCATAGATCAGAGACATCACAGGCACCGAGGACAGGATTTGAGGAATTCCTGTTATCCTGTCTGTCCTGCAATACAACCATTGAGGATAAGATCAAAACAATCTTCCATATGGATTTCATCGGGGGGGCCGCGATCCTGCCAACATGTCTATCCAAGACGCTGAAACACGGCACTAAGGAATTACAACGCGAACCGCGTCGGAGAGTTCCCCGATACTGCCCGTGTTCTGGATCAGCGGCCCGCTTCCCCTTACACCGCACACCCGGTAATACACCGTCAGGCCGGAATCGATCCGAGCGTCCTCGAACCGGTTTTGGACGGACATCCCGATCAGGTTGGATTCCGGTAACTCCGGCAGTCGGAGCGAAAAATCAGGGGTCGTATCACGGCAGACCAGATAAAAGGCCGCATGATCGACCGCATTCCAGCGAATGGAAACGGCATTTCCCTTCACGGAAGCGGCCACGCCTTTGGGAATCGGAGGCGGCCCGATCCGCACCCGCGTGATC
>DSAP01000040.1 GCA_011046415.1 bacterium
ATGTCCCTGTTTCGGGTGACGGTGGATCCATCCGGGCCGAGCTCCTGGAGCTGCAGGACATGGCTCACCCCGGCGCGGCTGTTCGCAAACGCGTGCACCAGATAGATTTTTCCGTCCTCGTCCCACAGGGGGCATGGATCGATATTGCCGGCCGCCTTCTTCACCAGGACGGGAGCGGACCACTCCTTTCGGGGATCCCGGGTGCGCACCCTGTAGATTCCCCTGTCCGGGTCTCCCCAGTAAATATAAAACCAACCTTCATGAAAACGGAGTGACGGCGCCCACACCCCGTTGCCGTGCTGCGGTGTGTCGAACCGGGGGTCGGGAAACCGTTTTACGGCGTGGTTTATGATTTCCCAGTTGACCAGGTCGCGGGAATGGAGGATGGGCAGGGCCGGGACACAGTTGAACGACGAGGCGGTCATGTAAAAATCCCGTCCCACCCGGATCACGTCCGGGTCGGAATAATCCGCCCAGATGACGGGATTCCGGTAGAAACCGTTTCCGGGATCCGGCCGCCAGACCTGTGCGGACGCGGTCCGGATGAGCAGGACGAGCGTCAGGGCGCTCAGGGACATCCGTGGGTTCATGGTTTGTATTTTCCGCTTGTTCAGACAACGATCGCGAGAGTGATCCCGGGACGACCGGATCCGAACGGATTCTCCGGCGTCATGGAGGGACATCCGGGGCCGGTTCCGGCTATTTCAGCGCCAACATCACCACCGATTTCGCCGGAAGGGTCACGCGGAGTTTTCCGTCCCTGATCTTCGCGCCGTCGAAGGGCCGGATCACGACGTCTTCCTTCTCGCCGAATTCATTGTAGGCATTCATCCTGTCCGCGGTGATGATTTCCCCGCTGACCCGGGAAGCCTTCCATCCCTCCAGGTCGCATTGGATTTCCCGGCTGTTTTTCAGGTCCGCGTTGGTGAGGCTGAGATGGACGACCCCCTCCGTATTCCTGGAGGCGGAGGCCGTCACATACGGGGCGTTCATCCCGGTGCCTTCGCAATCGAACTCCGGGGATTGGATGCGAATGGGGATCAGCGTCGCGTCGTGATGGGGCAGATAGAGCCTGAACACATACCAGGTGGGTGTCTTGACCATTTCGTTTTCCTGCGTCAACACGACGGCCTGCAGCACGTTCACCACCTGGGCGATATTGGCCATGACGACCCGATCCGCGTGATTGTTGAAAATATTCAGATTGATCCCGGCGACCAGGGCGTCTCGCAAGGTGTTTTGCTGGAAAAGGAATCCCGGGTTGGTGCCCGGTTCCACATCGTGCCAGTTGCCCCACTCATCCACGACAAGCCCGACTCTCTTTTCCGGATCGTAGATGTTCATGATGGAATCATGCTTCGTGACCAGGGTTTCCATCTCATAGGTCCGTGTGATCGTCCGGTACCAGTCTTCCTCGTCGAAATCCACGGCCGGCCCTTTCCTGCTCCAGTCATGACAGATGGTATAGTGATGAAGGGAGAGGCCCTGCATGTAATGCCGGTGGCCGCCGCCCTGCACCTGGGCCCATTCTCTCATCAAAACATCCGTCCAGTGATAGTTGCTGCCGGGTGCCCCGCAGGCGATCCGGTAGAGCCGGCTTCCGCCCATATCCCGGCAATACTGTGCGTATTGTTTCAACAGGTGGGAATAGAACTCCGGCTGCATGTTGCCGCCGCATCCCCAGGATTCGTTCCCGATCCCCCAGTACGTCACTTTCCAGGGTTCCTTGCGTCCGTTGGCCTCGCGGAGACGGGTCATCGGGCTGGATGCGTCCGAGGTCAGGTATTCGATCCATTCGGCCATTTCCCGCACCGTGCCGCTCCCCAGATTTCCGCAGAAGACGGGTTCACACCCGAGTTCTTCGCAAAAATCCATGAATTCATGGGTGCCGAAACTGTTGTCTTCCGTCACGCCGCCCCAGTGCACATTCACGATCTCGGGACGCTGTTCCCTGGGGCCGATGCCGTCCATCCAGTGATAGGTGTCCGCGAAACAGCCGCCGGGCCAGCGCAGATTGGGGACGGCGATTTCCTTCAAGGCATCCAGCACATCTTTCCTGAATCCCCTGAGATTGGGGATGTCGGAATCCTCGCCCACCCAGAGGCCTCCGTAAATGCAGCGGCCCAGATGTTCGGAGAAATGGCCGTAAATGTGGCGGCTGATGACCGGACCGGCGCTGTCCGTATTCATGGTGATTCTCACCGGATCCGTCCCGGATGCAAACAGCGGAATACCCATGGACAGCAGCAGAATTTTGTGAACGGTTTTCATGGTTTTCTCCTTTTCCTGATAATCAAACAATCGCGTCCGGTTTGCTGGAAATCAGCCTCAAAAAGATTCCGGTCAAAAGATCGCCGTGACGCAGGTACAGAATCCTGATCATCATAACCATTTATTCCAAGGAAATCAAGGATAAAACTCCCGAAATGAAGAAACTTTGAAACACACAATAATTCCCTGACAGTCATCGCGGTAACGGAGGACCGCGGCGCGGCCGCCGTCCCGGCCAGTCAGAACCTCCTTGATTCCCGCACCGATTTCTTGTATTTTACAACGGTTCCATTCAATCCATCAGACGGAAAGTGAAAATGACAAAAAAATGGAGAAACGCCCGGGAAGTCTTCGACGGCTGGGCCCTGGACCATCATGCCGAAGGCATGGAAAAAAGCCACCGGCGGAGTGTGGAGCAGGCGTTCCGGCTGATCCCGCCCTCGGACGGCGACTATCTGGAGATCGGCATCGGAAACGGCTATGCCATCCATCATATGGCCGTCAATCAGTATCGGCGCGGCCGGTGCTTCGGACTGGATATCAGCCCCAACATGGTCGCCCGGGCCGCAGAACGCACGCGGTCTCTCGCCAACGTCCGGATCGAGGCGGCCGATTTCAGGCACTGGATGCCGCCTCCTGAAACGGCCTTTACCTGCATCTTTTCCATGGAAACCTTCTATTATTTCGAGGACATCGCGGCGGGGATCGAGAAAGCCGTGTCCCTGCTTTGCCCCTCCGGCATACTGATGATCCTGGTGAATCATTACCATGAAAATGAAGCGTCCCATTCCTGGCCGGAGGATCTCTCCACGCCCATGACCCTCTGGAAAGCGGAACAATACCTCGAGGCCTTCGAAGAGTCCGGGTTGCGCGACCTGCGCCAGATGCGCCTGCAAGACGGCGAACAGGCCGCCGGCACGCTCTGCACGGCCGGAACCAAACCGCCGGAGGCCGTCTCCTGACGGGCAAGTGCAGGAATACCCGGGAATCCGGGGGGGATAGAAAAGCCGGTTTGTCCGAATTGACGGATCACTTTGATATTGCGCCGGTCCGATTTCGGCAACCGGATAAAAAAACCTTGCATTACGCATTGTTTTTGTATAAATTCCTAAGCTTTTATTGAGACCTTATGTTCGACGATCTGATCCGGAAACTCGACGGGACGGTCCGCAAGATCCGCGGCACCGGCAGGCTGAGCGAGAAAAACATCGCCGAGTCGATGCGTGAAATCCGCCGCGTGCTGCTGGAGGCCGACGTCCATTTCAAGGTGGCCGGCGAATTCGTCGATGCGATCGGCAAACGGGCCGTCGGGCAGGAGGTCCTCCGGTCCGTCACGCCCGGGCAGCAGGTGGTCAAGATCGTCCATGATGAATTGATCCGGCTGCTCGGCGGGTCCCATGCGCCCATCCGTTACGGCCACATCCCGCCGACGGTCATCATGGTGGTCGGGCTGCAGGGATCCGGAAAGACGACGTTCTGTGGCAAACTGGCGGTTCATCTCAGGAAGCAAAACCGGAATCCCATGCTGGCCGCCGCCGATGTGTACCGTCCCGCGGCGATCGAACAGTTGCAAAGCCTCGGGAATTCCATTCAAATTCCCGTTTTCGCCCTGGGAACCGAAGTCACGCCGGAGGAGATCGCAGTCAAGGCGGTAACCGAGGCGCGCAAGACACATCGGGATGTCCTGATTCTCGACACGGCCGGCCGTCTGCACATCGACGAAACCATGATGAATGAACTGATTCGCATCCGGGATGCGGTCAAACCGTCTGAAATCATTTTCGTCGCAGACGGCATGACCGGCCAGGATGCGGTTCGTTCGGCGCAGGCGTTTCAGGAGGCGGTGGATTTCGACGGGATCGCCCTCACCAAACTGGACGGAGATTCCAAGGGCGGTGCCGCGCTCTCGATCCGGTCCGTCACCGGAAAACCGATCAAGTTCATCTCCAACGGAGAGAATCCGGACGCGATCGAAGCCTTCCATCCCGACCGGATGGCTTCACGGATTCTGGGCATGGGCGATGTGGTCGGCCTGGTCGAGAAGGCGCGTGAGGCCGTCGACCTGGAAGAGGCCGAAAAACACGCGCGCAGACTCGGAAAAGAGGCGTTCACATTCGAAGACTTTCTGGATCAGCTGCGTCAGATCAAGAAGATGGGCCCCCTGAGCCAGGTCATGGGCATGGTGCCCGGCCTGAATCTGCAGGCAGCAAAGGAGGATGTGGATGATTCCGCACTGGTCAAGGCCGAGGCGATCATCAATTCCATGACCCTGTCTGAGCGGCGGAAGCCGAATCTCATCGACGGAAGCCGCAGAAAACGCATCGCCCGGGGGAGCGGAACCACGGTGCAGGATGTGAATCAACTCATCCGTCAATTCCAGGGAATGCAGAAGATGATGAAGCACATGGGGCGATTGAAAATGAAAGGGATGCCCGGAGGGCTCCCGTTTGGCAGATAAGAGGGTTCTTGAATTTAACATAAGCAGAAGGAGGTAGTTTTTGGCCGTAAAGATTCGCTTGACGCGCAAGGGACGAAAAAAACGTCCGTTTTACCGGATTGTGGTCGCGGATTCACGCTTCCCCAGGGACGGGCGTTACATCGAAAACATTGGGACGTATAACCCGATCACCGAACCGCCGCAGGTCGCGGTGGCTGAAGATAGAGTCCATTACTGGCTCGATAACGGCGCGCTTCCGACGCAGACCGTCCGAAGCCTGCTCAAGAAAGAGGGGATTCTCCATAAACGCTATCTCCTCAGGCGGGGGGTCGACGAAACGCGGCTTGCCGAGGAAATGAAAAAATGGGAAGTGCTTCAGCTCGAGCGCAGGCGCAAGGCGGAGTCCGAACCCGAAAAGAAGGCGAGGGCGAAGGTCAAGGCACCTGAGGAAAAGGAGGCCGAAGAGGCTGTCCCGGCGGCCGAAGCGGTGGAGCAGGCCGAACCCGCTCCCGAGAAGTCTCAGGAAGAGGCGGCGGCTCCGGAAGCATCCGCCGGTGAACCGGCCGAAGGGGCTGTCCCGGCGGCCGATGCGGGTGAACAGGCCGAACCCGCTCTTGAGAAGTCTCAGGAAGAGGCGGCGGCCCCGGAAGCATCCGCCGGTGAACCGGCCGAAGCGGGCGAACAGGCCGTGCCGGCGCAAGAACCGCAGGGAGAAGAAGCCCCTTCCGGGACGTCCGAAGAAAAACCCGGGGAGGCCTCCTCCGCATAGCGATCAGTCGGCTTTCGTCTCCCACGGTTCGTATCGCGACCGGCTAACCCTGATATCAATGCCTGGAATACCCGGCGAAACGTGTTTGTCTTTTTGATATACGCGGACGGATTAGGCACCGAATTGAGGAGGGAAAAGGAGATGAAGGAATTCATCGAATTGATTGCCAAGTATCTGGTGGACCATCCGGACAAGGTTGCAGTGACCGAAGTCGAGGGCGAGAAGACAACCGTATACGAGCTTCGTGTGGGAAATGGTGATCTCGGAAAAGTCATCGGGAGAAAGGGTCAGACGGCAAGATCGATCCGGACGTTGCTGACGGCCGCTTCTGCGAAACGCGGAAAACGGGCCGTTTTGGAAATATTGGAATAATCGGGATGATGGGCGGTGAAGAAGAAAAGAAGGTGATCGGCCAGGTCGTACGCCCCCATGGAATCAAAGGGGAAGTCAAGATCATCCCGCGGATAGCCTGGCCGGAAGGTTTTCATTACCGGGGGGCGGTTCACCTGAACAGCAGCACGCAGGACGGATGGTTCGACATCGAACACGGCCGCTGGAACCGGGACGGGGCGGTTCTGCGTTTTACGCAGGTCAAAGACCGGAACGGGGCCGAAGCCCTTCGCGGGTGCCGGGTGAGCATCCCCGGAAGCGAGATGCCCCCGCTGCCTCCCGACGTCTACTATGATTCGCAATTGCTGGGAATGCGGGTGCGGACCCGATCCGGCGAGCCCGTGGGGGTGATTGAACAGGTTCTTCACCTTCCCGCGCAGGATGTCTATGAAATAAAAACATCCAAAGGCATGGTGATGATTCCGGCGGTGGAGGCGTTCGTCAAGAGAGTCGACCTCGAAGGCCGGGAGATGACGATCGAGCCCATCGAAGGGCTCCTTGAGTCCGATGCAGATTGATATTGTGACGCCGTTTCCCGAACTGATCCGGGGCGCATTCGAGGAAAGCATGATCCGCCGGGCGCGTCAGAACGGCCTTGTGACGCTGGATCTCTGGGATCTTCGGGACGAGACCGAAGACAAACACCGGACGGTGGACGATTATCCCTACGGCGGGGGCGCCGGCATGGTGATGAAACCGGAACCCCTGTTCCGGGCCGTGGAACGCATCCGGGAAAACCATCCGGATACGGCTCCCATGATCCTGCTCATGACGCCCCAGGGCGGGCGGTTCGACCAGGATAAGGCGATCGTTCTTTCAAAGGAAAAGCATTTAATCTTTTTATGCGGCCATTACCGGGGGGTGGACGAGCGGGTGGCGGAGCATCTGGCAGACGCGGAGATCTCCATCGGGGATTATATCCTGACCGGAGGGGAACTGGCGGCGGCCGTGGTGGTCGATGCGGTGGTGAGGCTGCTTCCCGGGGTGCTGGGAAATTCGGATTCCGCGGAAGGAGACAGTTTCACCTGCGGTCTGCTCGATTATCCCCATTATACGCGGCCGGAAAATTTCAGGGGGTACCGGGTGCCCGAGGTGCTCGTCTCGGGGCACCATGAACGGGTCTCGGCCTGGCGCCGTGAGCAGGCCCTCGCCCGCACACGTGAAAGGCGCCCCGATCTGTATGAGAGCTATATTCGCAACATGACGCACAGTCGAAATGAGGAGGAGTAATCGAGATGGATATCTTAGCGGCGATGACCGCCGATCAGCTCAGGACGGACTTACCCGATTTCGGTCCAGGCGACAATGTGGACGTGCATATCCGCGTGGTCGAAGGCGACAAGGAACGCATCCAGCTGTTCAAAGGGCTTTGCATCCAGCGGCGCGGTTCCGGAATCAATGAAACATTCACGGTCCGTAAAATTTCAGGCGGCGTCGGGGTCGAGCGGATTTTCCCGCTTCATTCCCCGCAGATCGCCAAAATCGAACGGACACGCGCGGGAAAAGTCCGGCGCGCCAAATTGTTCTATATCCGTAATCTCAAAGGCAAGGCCGCCCGGATCGAAGAGAAAATGTGATCCGCGTCCGCTCCTGAAGGAACCGGGAAGACCGCTTGACCAAGTGGTCTTTTTTTGTTTCGAGCCGGACGAGACGGGATTCTACGGCCGGGGCGGTTCGCATGGATGTTTCAAGCGGGGCACAGGAAAAAAGAAGCCACGCCTCACCGGATATCAGACAGATGAACGTCACAATCGCGGAAAAAATCCGCCGGGTGCCGAAACGGCCGGGCGTGTATCTGCTCAAGGATGCGCGGGGTAAGATTCTCTATGTCGGCAAGGCGAGGATGCTCGCGAGCCGGCTCCGGTCGCATTTTCATCCGGGCCGGGACGAAGAGAGACGGCATGCCCTGATGATGGCCCGGGTTGCGGATTTCGAGACCATCGTGACGGACAGCGAGGTCGAGGCCCTGATCCTCGAAGCCAATTTCGTCAAGGAGCACCGGCCACGTTACAACGTCAATCTCAAGGACGACAAGAGTTATCCCTATATCCGCGTGACCGCGGAAACTTTTCCGCGGGTATTCGTGACCCGGAAGATCGTCCGTGACGGATCACGTTATTACGGACCCTATACGGATGTGCAGACGCTGCGCCGCATCATGGCCGCAATCCGCAGGATATTCACCATCCGCACCTGCAAGCTTCAGATCACGGATGAATCCATCCGGGACCGGCGCCATTCGGTCTGTCTGATGTATCACATCGGACGATGCGGCGGACCCTGTGAGGGACACGTCGCGAAACAGGAATACGGCCGGGCGGTCGAACGGGTCGTCCGGTTCATCGAGGGGAAAAACACCGATCTGGTGAACGACCTGACGGAACGCATGACGCAGCTGGCGGCGAAGGAACGGTTCGAGGAGGCCGCGGTCGTCCGGGACCAGATCCGGTACGTGGAACATTTCCAGCGCAGGCAGAAGGTCGTGGACGCCCGGGCCACGGACCGGGACATACTCGCCGTGGCCTCGGAAGGCCGGGATGCCTGCGGCGTCGTGTTCACCGTGAGGGACGGGAAGATGATCAACCGGCAGCATTTTTATCTCGCCGGCACGGAAGAGAAAACTTCCCGAGAAATCATGAACGCCTTCCTCGAACAGTATTACCTGCGCACCGATTTCGTCCCCCCCGAAATATTCCTCTCCGAACCGCCGACCGATGAAGCCGGGATTGCCTGCTGGCTCGGCCGGAGGCGCGGCCGGCCGGTGACGCTTCACATCCCGAAACGCGGGGACAAGGCCCGGCTCATGGACATGTGCCGGAAGAACACCCGGCTTCTCCTGGACGAACTGTGTCAGCAGCGTTCCGCACGCGCGCCCCGGATTTCAGCCGCGGTCGAGGCGCTGCAGAGAGACCTCGGCCTCCCGAATCCCCCGATCCGGATCGAGGCGTTCGACAACTCAAACACCCAGGGCGGCGATCCCGTGGCGGCGATGGTCGTGTTCGAGAACGGGAAGCCCAGGAAATCCGAATACCGGAAATACAAGGTCAAAACGGTTCGGGGAATCGACGATTACGCCTCCATGGCCGAGATCGTCGAGCGCCGGATCGGCCGGCTGGTCCGCGAAGGCGGACGGATGCCGGATCTGATCCTGGTCGACGGCGGGAAAGGACAGCTTTCCGCCGCAACCGGGGTCCTCGGGAAATTCGCGCTCGAAGACCTGCCGGTCGTCGGGCTGGCCAAGCATCTCGAGGAAATCTACCGGCCGGGCATCGCCGATCCCCAGACACTCCCGAGATCCTCTCCGGGTCTCCGGTTGCTCCAGCAGGTCCGCGACGAGGCGCACCGGTTCGCGGTTTCCTACCACCGGTCCCTGCGTTCAAAACGAACGGTGCGTTCCAAGCTGGACGACATCCCGGGCATCGGTGAAAAACGTCGCAAGGCGCTTCTCAGGGCGTTCGGTTCGCTCGAAGGCGTGCGAAACGCGTCTCCGGATGCGCTGGCGCGGGTGGACGGGATGAACCGGAAGGCGGCCGGGACGGTTTTTTCTTATCTGAATCAGAAATGATAAACGCATCCGGACGGGAAAAAATGAAAACTCAAAATAAAAATTCAAAATCCGACAATCCGATTTGCCAACCGCCGGGAGGGATATGGAAAGGCTGACCCAAAAACGCATTCTCGTGACGGGCGGGGCGGGATTCCTCGGCAGCCACCTGTGCGAGAAGCTCCTCGGGCAGGGACACGATGTGGTGGCCGTGGATAACTATTTCACGGGCCGGAAGGGAAATATCGTGCACCTGTTGGACAATTCTTTCTTCGAGATCGTCCGTCACGACATCACCTGGCCGCTCTATGTCGAGGTGGACGAGATCTATAACCTCGCCTGCCCGGCGTCTCCCATCCATTATCAGCGGGATCCGGTCCAGACCACCAAGACATCGGTGCTCGGGGCGATCAACATGCTGGGACTGGCCAAACGCCTGAAGATCCGCATCCTGCAGGCCTCGACGAGCGAGATCTACGGCGATCCGGAAATCCATCCCCAGAAGGAAGACTACTGGGGCCATGTGAACACCATCGGTCCGCGCTCCTGTTATGACGAGGGCAAGCGCTGCGCCGAGACCCTGTTTTTCGACTATCACCGGCAGCACGGACTGCCCGTGAAGGTCATCCGTATCTTTAATACCTACGGTCCCAGGATGCATCCGCACGACGGCCGCGTGGTCTCGAATTTCATCATGCAGGCGTTGCGGAACGCGGACATCACGATCTATGGGGACGGGTCGCAGACGCGTTCGTTCTGCTATGCGGACGATCTGGTGGAGGGCATGGTGCGCATGATGCATTCCCCGGCCGATTTCACGGGACCGGTCAACCTGGGCAACCCGGAGGAGTGGACGATCCGGCAACTGGCGGAGACGATCATCCGCCTGACCGGTTCGCGGTCCCGGCTCATCCACGAACCGCTGCCCAAGGATGACCCGGTCCGGCGCAGGCCGGACATCTCGCTGGCCCGGAAACGGCTGGGCTGGGAGCCGAAGATCCCCCCGGAGGAGGGGTTGAAGAAGACGATCGGATATTTCGAGAAGCTGTTGAGGGGTGAGGAAGAGTTGGGAGTTGGGAGTTGAGAGTTCGTGTCCCGTCCTGAAGAAAGTTGACCTTTTTTTACGGACGTGAGTGGACCTGATCAGGGGGGCGGACCGGATTTCCGGGATGGATGGTCGTCATCTTTACTTTTCATTTTCTCCGAGCCGGGCCGCGCATTCCAGCAGGGCGCGCAGGTGGTGATACGGCGTCTTCCAGTGATGGCCTTTCGGTTTGAACCGGCTCTGCGGGTCGGTGTCCGGCCCGGTTTCGTACCAGCATCCGTATTCCGGGTCGATCATAAAATCCCGGATATACGCCCACTGTTTTTCGAAGAAGAGGTGAAGGTATCCGCCGTCCCTCACAAAAGTATCCCGCACGAGGACGACGAGTTCGTTCAGCCGCTCTCCCAGCAGGCTGTCCGGCCGGATCTTGTAGAGGCTGGTGAAGGCTTCGAGCAGATGGATCGTCGAATTGTAATCCTTCAGACCCGCGAGATAGGCGTCCCACATGCCGAAGGTTTCATCCGTCCGGTGCATGGGCGTGCCGTCGCGGAGGAGGGTGTTGAAATACCCTCCGTAAACGGGGTCCCGGGCGTGGCGGTCGAGCCAGAGAAACGTTTTTTCGGCCAGTTCCAGCGCCTCCGGATTCCCCGTCCATTCATGATAGGCCGAGAGGGCGAAAATGGCGAAGGCGTTGCCGTAGGCGCGTTTGGTATCCAGGAAATCGCCCGGGTCGGTCAGACGGCCCGTCCGGTCCCGGAATTCATAGAATCCGCCGCATACCGTATCCCACATCGCATCCTTCAGGAACGCAAAGCCCGCATGGGCCGCCGCGCCCCAGACGGGATTGTCCGGAAAAAAAAGTGCCGCTTTCGAGGCGCTCCAGGTATGCCGTGACTGGGTGACGACGCCCTTGCGATTGTCGTCCAGGTTTTCCCAGTTCCAGGACCACATGGGGATGAATCCCCCGAATTCGGTGTCGACAACCCGGGGGTACCAGGCGTTCAGCAGACCGTTCGCGGCATCATGGATTTCCCGGGGCTCAAACGATTCCGGCGGCATCCCGCACGGAAGGACTCCGGGAAGGCAGAACAGGGCGATCACAAAGCCCGATCGGACGGTTCTTTTCATGAATGCGTCCTCCCTCCGAAGATGACGGTTGCGTCCACACGGAATAATATGAGGATTTTCACCCGCCTTGTCAAGGGGAAAGGACGGGACGGGAAAAGACGTAACACGTGACGCGTGACGAGGGGAAAGCGGAAAGCAGGAAAAGCAATGACGCGTGATGATCGTAGGGCGGGGTTTTAAACCCCGCCGGGAAGCGGGGAGCGGGGAAGCGGAAAGCAGAAAGCAGTAGGGCGGGGTTTTAGACCCCGCCGGGATGTGGAAAAGAGGAAAGTTGAAAGCGGGAAGCAGGAAAAAACGTGACGCGAGACGGGTGATGGGGGGTATGCATTGAACATCAAGGATGAAATCCGAAACGCGTGCCGAGCGTAGTCGAAGCATCCGAAATGCTCTTTTCCGCAATCCACCATCCGAAAGGCTTTATTACTTTTCATCTTGTCATTTTCCGGCGGGATGCGTATGTTTGGGAAGAGGGTGATTTCCCGGATTCTTTCGAAAGGTTTCGTATCGCGCAACGCTTCCCCGGTTTGATGAAGTTCTTTGGGGAAGCGTCGGGACAACCGAAGATTCCATTGCAGACCGATATCACATGAAAGGGCGTGCCATGAGACATCGATCCATTCTCTGTTTGATGTACCTGGGTGCCTGTTTGACGGTCCCGGCCCGGGATTCCGGGGCATCCGGGATCAAATATGTGCGGTTCACCTTCCAGCCCGTCATCGGAGGCGTCGAACGGATTTTCCTCGCGGGATCCTTCAACGACTGGAACGATTCCACGACGCCCATGACCGACCCGGACGGGGACGGCGTTTTCGAGGCCGAGATGCTGCTTCCTCCCGGGCGTTATCTCTATAAAATCGTGGTGGACGGACGGTGGCTGACCGATCCGGAAGCCGCGGAGACGGAACCGGACGGCCAGGGCGGCCTGAACGCGGTGCGGGTCGTGGACGATGCGCTCCCGGACGTGGTCTTCGCGCGGGGGGACGGCCGGATCCGGACCGACGGGATTCCGCTGCGCCTCGATTATGACATGGTCAATCCGCTCGATGCGGAACGGGTCGAATTCCGGACGCGAACCTACCGGGACGATGTGGAACGCGTCATTCTCCATGCCCTCCGCGGTTCCGATCCCCCGGAGACGCTCTCCATGGAAAGATGGGGGGAGGACTCCTTCTTCACCTATTACCGCACCGTCTTACGCGTGGGGGATTCCTCCATCCGTTTCGCCTTCGTGCTGGCCGACGGGGACCGTGTCCTGTACGCCGTGCCCGGCGGATTCCGCGAGGAGCCGCCCCCGGTGGATGAGATGTTCCATTATTCCGTCGAAATTCTTCCCCGCTTCGTGACGCCGGACTGGGCGAAGGACGGGATCTTCTATCAGATCTTTCCGGAACGGTTCCGAAACGGAGATCCCTCCAACGATCCCGACTTCTCCGAACCCTGGTACCGGGGGCTGACCGAACTGCCGCCTTCGGGGAAGACCGATAGCGAGTATTTCCATCTCGTCACGGACTGGGATGACGTGGCCGGGCTGACCGAGAGCCCCTACCGGACGGACGGTCGGCCTGATTACTATTCCTTCTACGGAGGCGACATCGCGGGCGTGGCCGAGAAACTGGATTATCTGGAAGATCTCGGGGTCACGATCCTCTATTTCAATCCACTCAACCAGGGCAAGTCGAACCACAAATACGATCCCGTCGATTATCTGAAGATCGACCCCCATTTCGGAGACGAGGCCGTCTTCAAGGCCTTCGTGAGGGATGCCCGCAAACGCGGCATCCGCATCGTCGTCGACAAGGCGTTCAATCATACCGGAGACTGGCATTTCGCCTTCGTGGACACCCGGGAGCGGGGAGAGGCCTCTCCCTACTGGCATTGGTACGAGTGGTACAAATGGCCGCTTCCGCCCGGGGGCTGTCCCACACCCTGTGATTATTATGATTGCTGGTGGGGATTTCCGCTCCATCCGAACCTGAATTTCGACCTCTCCCGACCCAACGCCGAGGAGAATCACATCACGGATATCCGCGAGGCCGAACCCAACCGGGAGGTGGTGGATTATTTGCTCGACGTGGCGCGGTACTGGATCGGCGAACTCGGGATCGACGGATTCCGGCTGGATGTGCCCAATGAGGTGCCGTTCTGGTTCTGGAAGGAATTCCGCGCGGTGGTCGATTCGCTCAGGCCGGATGCGTTTTTGATCGGCGAGATCTGGGGTGATGCCATGCCCTGGCTCGGGCCCGATTGTTTTCATGCGACCATGAACTATAAGTATTTCAGGGATCCGGTGCTGAATTTTTTCGCCCTGGGCAACATCGACGCCGCGGCCTTCGACGGAAGCCTCGCGGAGGGACGCCATCGCTATCCGGATGAAGCCGTCCATGTCATGATGAACCTGATCGACAGCCACGATACCGAACGGTTCCTGACCGTGGCGGGCGGGGATATACGCCGTCTCAAGCTGGCTTTTCTGTTTCAGATGACCTACGTCGGCATTCCCCAGATCTATTACGGTGGCGAGGTCGCGCTCGAGGGCGGGAAAGATCCGGATAACCGGCGTACGTTTCCCTGGGACTGGAAATCCTGCGAAATACGGCGTGATGTCCATGCGTACTGCCGGACGCTGATCGGTCTGAGGAAAGCGCATCCCGTGCTGCGGCGCGGCGCCTACCGGACCCTCCAAGCGGAGGGAGGGATTCATGCCTTCGCGCGGCATGACGAAAAGGCGCTGTGCGTCGTGGTTGCGAATAACGCGGACCGGAGACAGGATGTCACCCTCGATCTCTCCGGATTCCGCGTGAAGAAGATGACGGACCTGCTGAGCGGCGAGACGCACCGCGTCCGCAAGGACGGTACGCTCTCCCTCGTCCTCCCACCGTATTCGGGCGTGCTGCTGGGACGATGAGCGCCCGACGGTTGGAAATTGGCATAAAATATGCTAAAGCATTATCGGTCTATTTTCATTTCTCCCGGGACAACCTGAACGGGGTCAAGAATCCGTGTCCGGAGTCGAAACGCGATGGCGCTTTCAGAACAGGAGCGGGAGTTTTTCTTGACGGTGATCCATGACCTGCTCATCACCGTCAAGAACTGCACGCTTTATGATCCTGAACATCCGATTTTCAGGCTTTCGATCCAGAAGCTCTGGAATTCTCTTGAAGACTGGTTCGAGATCCGGCCTTCTTTTGAAATCGGCGTTTCCCCGACCCGTCTTTTTCTTACATCCGAGGCGATCGGCGAAGAAGAAAAATTCTCATCCGAAATCGCCGGCCTGTTCCATGCCCGGGGCATCCTTTCCCTCGAAATCGCCCGGGAGATACCCGTATCCGAACTCGAGGACTTTATCATGCTTCTCCGGCTCGACGGCCGCGCCCGCGAGGATGAAGAACGCATCCTCGCACGTTTCCGTGAGTTCGGCCATATCCGGATCAAGGAAATCGATTACCGGCATCTGCTTTCCGCAGAAACGGACGTCTATTCGACGGAAGAGGAGAAAATCTGGGGTGAACTCTTCAAATCGATCCATCCGGACGAAGAAGACCTTCCTCCCGACAAAGTGGGTTTCTTGCTTCAATTTCTCAGATCGACGGAGCGGAGCGCCGGTTTTCTCAACAGGGTCTATCGTCAGGCCCTGCGCGGAGAGAACGACGAACGAATCGTCAGGGCGTTTCAGAATGTGATTCATCAGATTTCGGAAATTTTTCAGGATCAGGCCAATCCTCAGGCCGAGAAACAGTTCAGGGGCGACCTGATGCGGATCCTGTCTCATCTCCATCCCGATTTCATCTCGAAATTGTTCGACGAGACCGTGCTTCACGGAAAAAAATTCGATCTGGCCGCGACCATTCTCCGGGATATGACGGATTCGGATCTGGCCGGTTTCATCGAAACACTCGTCGCAGATGAGGGGTCGATCAACGAATACCTGCTGCGGATCTTCAATAAAATGGTTCCGGATGAGGAGTCAGCCGACCGGATCGCACCGCTGGTCGCGGATGAACTCTTGAGCAAGTCCCTTGTCACGCCGCACACCCTGACTCAGATTCAGCTGTCGATCAGGGAACTATTCAAACAGAACCGGTCCAATTTTTTTGCCAACGCCATGTACAAAATCACGGTGGAGGCGATGAGCGAGGCCGATTCAGACACACTGACGTTTACGGTAAACCTGTCGCCTCTCGTGAACCGGTTCATCAAGACGGTCGATGAAAACCGGTGCCGCGAAGAACGCGCCTGGATCCTTCTCAAAATACTCGCTCAGGAAACCGATCCCTCCGGTTTCACCCGATTCGGCGAACGGCTCATCCGCGTCTTTGAAGAAGCGATCGAGGCGGGCGATGTGGTCACCGTCAAGGAACTGTTGTCCTACTACATCCATCGCGTCAGCCGCGGAGAAGAAATCGATACGCCCCTTGCCGATCTCAAAAAGGAGATCCGCCGAAAGTTGACGGGCGTTCCGTTCGCGGAGCGAATCGCGGCGCTGATTCCCGCCATGGAAGAAGTGGATCTGGATGAAATCGCGAACATCATGCTCATCATGCGGCCCGTCTCATGCAGGGTCCTGATCGATTATTATCTGTCCCATCCCGGCGAGCGAACCCGATGTCTTCGTATTTTTTCCCGGATGCAATCATCTGTCGGACCGGTCATCCTGAAAGAATTCGACAGGCGCGAACCCCGTGTCGTGCGGGAACTGCTCTCCATACTCAAGCACATCGATCCCGAAAACCTGAATCGGGCCGCGCACAAACTGCTCAAACACTCGGATCCCTTCCTCCTGTGGGAAGCCCTGGACAACATCGCGCCGACATCCCGTGAAATTCATGACTATATCCTGAAATTATACCTGCGGGGTAAAAACCCGGAAATTCAAAGAAAGGCGATGATCGCGCTCCTCAGAGGGGATGACCCCCGTGTCATCCGGAAACTGTTTCACGTCACCCGGAAAAAACAGTCACGGCGCAGATTTCTTCCGGATCTGATTGCCCATGCCGGCATCCTGAACGTGAAGCATGCGTTCGACCCCCTGAAGGAGATCGCCCTGAAACGCCCCCTTTTCGACAATGAGAAGGCCGCTTCGCTCCGGGCTTCGGCCGCGGACAGCCTGCTCGCGATCGACCGGGAAGCCGCGATTCAGATCCTCCCCGGCCGTCCGGACGGCCGGGTCCCGGTGCGGGGCCGCCGGAAGCGTCATGACGGGAAGGGGGCCGCTGACGATGGCTGACTCTGTTTCGATGCGGTCCCGGGTCGAGACCTTTATCGTCCGCCTGGCCAAAGCCGTAAACACATTCAGTATTTACCGCGGAGGACACCGGCTCACGCAGGATATCATCCGGGATGTGTCCGGTCATGCCGCGCAGATCCTCTCTCTGCGTCCAGAAATCGTCATCGGGATCATCGCCGAAGAAATCGCGTTCGAGAAGAAACCGTTCATCGGTCTGAGCGCCCGGCTCGGGGATTTTATCCTGAATCTGAAAAACAGGGGATTCAAGAAGATCACCTTTCTCGAGGGGCTCGACGAAGCCGAACTGACCCGTTTTATCACCATTCTGGCCGAGAAACCCCATTCAGACGACCATTTCGAGAACATCCGGGGGACATTCGAGAAAGAACAGATCCGGCATATCCGGATCGGACAGATCAGCATCGAGGAAGAAGAACTGCTGCTCTACGGGATTTCGGATACCGGGGGAGTGGTCAAAAAGACCATTCAAAAGGGGATCGAGGTCCTCGAAAAGCAGATCGCCCATGTTCACCAGAATGAATCCATCGACATCGAATCGATCCGTCTCGTGTCCGCCGCGCTGGTCAATTGCCTCTTCGTGAACAAGAGCCTGCTTCTCATGCTGACTTCGATCAAGCTGCTCGACGAGAAGAAATACATCCAGAATCTGATCGTGTGCGTGTTCACCCTGCTCCAGGCCGAGATACTCGGGCTGGACAAGAAATATTTCATGGATATCGCATCGGCGGCACTCCTTCACAATTTCGGAGCCCTGACCACGGATACGGAACCGGAAAGCGGTCAGCCCGGCATGACGGAAAACGGCGGGGGGTCCGTGGAAGGGGCCAGGATTCTCATGGAGACGACCGGTATTTCCCCGCTTGCGCCGCTCGCGGCCCTCGAAGCCGACTGTCCGTATGACCGGTCCAGGGCACTCAACATGATGTACGGAAAGGGATTGAATCTGGTCAGCATGATGATCGCGATCGCGAAGGATTATAATCGTCTAAGGAACAGTCCGGATCATATGGGTGACGGCGGCGTCGAGGGGGTATACGACCGGATGCTTGCGCTCGCCGGCAAACGGTTCCATGCCGACTTGCTCAACAATTTTTTCTCGGCCGTCGGTGTCTTTCCCCCGGGCACCCTGGTTCAACTGGATACCGAAGAAGTCGCGCTGGTCATCCGGTCGAGCCTGATCGATGTGCGGCGGCCCCAGGTCGAACTGCTATACGATGCGCGGGGTGACCGGTATCCTGAGAAACGACTCGTCAGCCTGCTCGAACGGGATTCCCGGGGACGGTACGCCCGGTCGATCGAAAAATCAATCGTCCCTTCGATGCACTACAAGATTCCCGCCGAAATTCTGATGTGAAGGGAACGGATGATTCCATGATTCCGATACCCAGTCTTTCCCTGAAGGTTACCCTCGTTTGCGTCATCGCTGTCGCGTTGTCGGCACTTTCCTTCAGATTTCTTACAGCCGGGGGGCTGTCATGGCTATGGATCGTGTCGATTGGGTTCATCTTTCTCGCCATGCAAATTGCATTCCGGAGACTTTTCGCCCCGCTTGCCGGCATCCGTTACGGACTTCGGATCGTCCGAGAAGGAAACCTGGACTACCGGATCCGGAACGACGGCCGGGACGAACTGGGCCGGCTCGCGCAGTCCGTCGACAGCATGACTGAAATCCTTCAGCAAGTCACGGCCGAAAGCGAGATGCTTCGGTCACGGGAATCCAACCTCCTGAGACGTTCCGAAGTTCCGGCCCTGGAGGAGCGGTTTCTGCGACTCTTCGAGAATCCGAATTACGGTATCTTTTTCTGTGATTTCGACGGCCGCATCACGGACGTCAATCAGACGGCATGTTCCATGCTTCTTTATTCCAAAGAAGAATTGCTGCGCATTCCCTTCGAGAAATTGTATGAAGAACGGCAGATCCATCAATCCCGTGCGGCCACACGCCTCAGGAGGGAAGACAACGCCATCCGCTTCGAATCCGTGTTCCTGAGAAAGGATCAATCGGCCCTGGATGTCGAGATCGGTTCGAACATCATCGACCTCAGGAGGGAACAGGTTCTCTATGTGGTCCATGACATCACGAGACGCAAGGAAATCGAAAGCCGGCTGAGGGAATCCGAGGAGAAGTTTCGCTCTTTCATGGAATCGGCGACCGACATGATGTTCATCACGGATTCTGAAGGGCGTTTTTTCTACGCCAACGAGGCCATGATCCGCGGACTCGGTGTGACGGAAGGGCGGCTTTCGGATATGTACGTGCGGGACGTGTTTTGCGATTTACAAAACACGCAGCCCCGTTCCGCACTCGAAGCCCTCATCACGGACGGCGGACAATCGCGTGAGATGACCTGGATTACGGAGGGCCAGAGAAAAATCCAGGGTGAGTTGAAGGCGACGGGGATATATTCAGATCGCGGTGAGTTTCAGGGAATCCGGGGTATTTTCAGGGATGTCTCGGAGCGCAGGAAGATCGAAGAATCCCAGCGTCTCGCGCAGCTCGGAAAACTGGTGGCGAGTGTGGCGCATGAGATCAAAAACCAACTCACGGCCATCCTGGGGATGGCCGAACTATCCCTGCAGGACGGGGCTTCCCAGGATGAAATTACGGAGAGTTTTCAGGTGATTCACGAGCAGGCGGGTCACATGAATGAATTCGTCCGTCGGTTGCTGGCTTTCTCCAGGCCGAGCCAGGGACAGATGCGGCCGGTCCGGATGAATGAGATCCTCCGGCTCGTCACGCGTCTCGTCGAGAAACAGTTTCTCAAATCGCGGGTGCAGATCCGGCTCGCCTTCGACGATTCCCTGCCGCCCGTTCTTGCCGATGAGAAACAGATGAGCGAGGTCCTCATGAACCTGATGCAGAACGCGTTCGAGGCCATCGACCCCCCGGGCGAGGTTTCCGTCCGGACCGGATCTCGCGACGGAAACGTCGAAATCGCCGTATCCGATACGGGGTCCGGCATCTCGGAGGAGAACCTGAAACACATCTTCGATCCCTTCTTCACGACCAAGGAACACGGCACGGGGCTGGGGCTTTCGGTTTGTTACGGCATCGTCGAGGCCCATGGGGGGCGTCTGGAATACCAGAGCGAGGCGGGCAAGGGGACGACCGCGCTGCTGACCCTTCCCGTCCATGCGTCCGAAAAGATCCGCTGAACGGTTCCAGGAGGAACGGCCCGAACGGCTCGAAGAGAAAAACGTTTGACAATCATATTTGAAGTTTTTATCTTTATTCCGAAATTATTGTCTTCCCAGATATAACAACGATTCGTCTTCATTCTCGGCACAGATTCCGAGGGAGAATCGGTGTTGGTTGTATGCTCTGTCATTCCGACCCGGCAAAGACGATCTCTCGACGCCGTCCGCACGGGTGTATGCATCCGGCATTCCAGTGACCACTTGGAAAATATCTGTTTCCGCAAAATCATCCAGAGAACCGGTATCTGGGTATACGCGGAGTGCCTGAATTTGCGGCATTCATTCGCGATGTAGTTGGCAGGGCATAGCTTTGCAGGTGATACGCTCTGGTGTTTTTCCCGTTCCCAAGGTCTCCGTGGGAACGCAAACTAGGACGCTCCGGCGTCCCATGAAAACAACTGAAAATGCAATATGGCAAGAAGCCGATACAAGATATTAGATGACCATGATATTTTATTTTCTAACCGGTTCGATGGTTGACTGGATTCCCC
>DSAP01000077.1 GCA_011046415.1 bacterium
CCCAGACACCCACCCCCATCCCCTTTTTCATCGAAGACGCCTACGAGGTGCCGGGCGAACATGTCATGTTGTACATCGGCCAAAATGATTGTGATAATACACCTCCGGCATACCGACAGGGCGGCACAGAAACCTGGGCCGATGACGTGTATGATCATTTGGATGGGGACGACAATGCAATACGCAACAAAGGTTGCGCTTTGTGCTGTATGGCCATGGCCATGACCGCCTTCGGTGACTCTGTAGATCCATGAGAGCTAAACACCTGGATGAAAGATAGAGAAAAAGTTACAGATGGAGGTTTTGGTTCCAAAGGATCTGTAGGCTGGGCTGCTATTGAGAAGCATAAAACCAATCAAATAAAAATAGAATATTTTGGCACAAAAGAAGACGATCATTTCAATTTAATTTCATATCCGACATCGAATCTTGACAAATACTTGGCGGATTGTAAATTAGTCATTGTTCGCGTGAAAAATGAGGCCAGATCCCATTGGGTCCTCGTGACTGGAAAGGAGGGCGATCAATATAACATTGTGGATCCAGGTTATAAAAACAAACATTTTCTCAGTGATTATGGTGATATCTACTCTTATGTGGTAGTTGAGAAAAGATAATTAATAGCTTTTAGTTAAACTCTGTTAGAAGTGAATCTGCCCATTTTAAAAAAGTACGCCGGAGGAAAATAAAATGAAACCAAAATCACTTATTATTTTTGTATTATTGTTTTTCAGTTTATTCAATTTAACAAGTTTTGCGGAAGACTACATTTATATTTCGCTAACGAAAGATCAAGGTGAGTTGCCGGCTCGTTTCTATATCCAAGACAATAAAGGAAGAAGAACGGGATACGATTATAAATTGAAAAAATATTTTGATGATATCCCAAATGCTCTCTTTGACCAGGAAGAACTTTCGGACGATTTAAATCCTAATTGGTTTAGAATATTCTATATATTTAGAACCTGGGATGCCTATACATCTGATTATCTGATCACAGTCACCACCCGCGAAGAAACGCCTTATGATTTATGTGTCGAAGCAGGCCGTAAGGAGGATCCCAGTTTATTCCGGGTCATCTATCAGGATACCATCAAACCCGATGAGAAAAAATCGTACAAATTGACCTATTCGACCGACCCGACCATTCCGCTTCGTGTCGAAGAGGTGGAATCTCTGCCCGCAATCACTGTCATCGAACAGATGATTGCATATATCCACACGGCATTTTCGGAAGGTCGAATATCTTCCAAAGGCATCGCCAACGGCCTGATCGCCAAACTCGAACCCGCGGGAAAACACCTGGAAAAGGGGAAACCCAAACAAGCGGTGAATGTGTTGAACGCGTTCCTGAACGAACTCGAATCGCAACATGAAAAGCACATCGCCGGTGAGGTTTATGATTATTTGAAAGAAAACGTAACGGCGCTGATCACTCGACTCGGATCGCCGGAGTGAGAGGCCGTATGATCAAATCATGACTCCCTGCGTTCCGGGATAGATATCCCGGGCGAGCTGGAGGTGAAATCGGTATCGGGATCGGCATCTAAATCGTTACCCCTCTGATCGCACCGGGTTTCCGCCCCGGTGCGTAAAAACAGCAGGGGCTCTGCCCCCGCTTATTGGATTGATTGATTTCTGTTTGACAGGGCAGAGCCCTCCCGGTGACACGTCCCGGGGCGGAACCCCGGGACGATCTAAGAAGAAATAAACTGCGCGCTCTTGGGAAATTTTTCAAGCCGGATTCTTCACGGATACTCGAAAAGAGATCGTCCACCCCCCCGTCTTACAAACAGGCTGAAGACCTCTCCCGGTCAGGATAGAAACCCGACTGAAGCAGACCCAAACCCTGGGATTCGGCGGATCCGGGGGTCCCTGATCCGGACCGGGTACCGGTCCGTCTCCCCCCCCGTTCACCGCAGGGTAAACCGCGCCACGGCCTCGATGTGCTTGGTATGCGGGAACATATCCACAGGCTGGACGACGTCCAGCCTGTACCGTTCCCCGAGCGCCTGACAATCCCGGGCCAGCAGGGGCGGATTGCAGGAGACATAGATCAACCTGGGCGCCCCGAGCGCCAGTAAATCCTGAATCGTCTTCGGATGCGTCCCCCCCCTCGGCGGATCGATGATCACCACATCCGGTCTTCCGCAGGTGCTGACAAAATCAGAATCGCGGAGGGCGTCCTTCATGTCGGCGAGGACAAAATCGACATTGTCGAGTCTGTTTAAGGCGGCATTTTCCCGGGCGTTTGCGACTGCGGACGGAATGGCCTCCACGCCGAGGACCCGTCTCACGCGGCCTGCGAGGGCGATGCCGATGGCGCCGGTCCCGCAATACAGATCATACAGGACCTCGTCTCCCTGAAAACCGGACAGCCCGGCGATCGCGTCGAAAAGGACTTCCGCCTGCAATGTATTCGTCTGGAAAAAGGCGTCGGAAGAAACCTCGAATTCCATTCCGTAGAGGATCTCCCGGATATTTCCGGATCCCCAGAGAATGCGCCCGGACTCGCCGCGCGCCACCTGACCCTTGCTGTCCGTGATCCCGTGGACCAGGGTGGTGATTTCAGGAAACGCGGCGCGCAGGGCCTCCGCGACCCGGTTCACCGCTTCCAGCCCCGCATCGCCGAAACCGCCCGAGGTGATCAGGTTCACCATCAGGTCTCCGGTCTGACGCCCTTCCCGCAGGATCAGAAACCGCCAGAATCCGTCGTGGCTTTTCTGGCCGTACGGGGGCAGGCCGCTTCGGAACGTAAGCTCCCGGACGTGTCGAAAAATTTGGTTGGCCCGGTCCGACTGCAGGAGACACGCATCGAGATCGAGCACCTTGTCGAACCGGCCCGGCACATGCAGGCCGAGGGCGAAATCCGCCGGTTTTTCCGGATCTTCACCCTCCGGGATCCAGCGCCGGTCTGAAAAGGTGAATTCCATCTTGTTTCGATAACCCAGGATTTCGGAAGCCGGCAGGGTCGGACGGACATCCACTCCCGGGAATCCTCCGATTCGGCGCAGGATGTCTTCGACCTGGCGGGTCTTGGCCGCGACCTGGCTCGGATACGCCCAGTGCTGCATCTGGCAGCCCCCGCAAGTCCCGAAATGGGGACACGGCGGAGCGACCCGGTCAGGGGCCTCCCGGACGACCTCCTGGAGGACGGCTTCCCCGTATTGTTTACGGATACGGCAAACGCGCGCCTTCACCCGCTGCCCCGGAAGCGCCCGATCGATGAACCAGACGAAATTTTCCGTGCGGGCGACGCCCCGCGCGCCGAACGCGATATCGGCGATCTCGAATTCCAGAATTTCTCCTTTGCGGAGTCCGGACATTCCGTTTCCTTTCGACAGGAATTTGATGATTGGGCTTCCCGGGAATCCGGAAGAGCCAAAGGCCCATCAATCTAAACAGGACTGCCTCCAAATGCAAGCCTGAATTTCGGCTTGACAATATGGTGTTGAATCCGTATACTTTAAACCTTCCGGGAGGGTACACCTGAAAAACAGTATGATAAAGGACACCGTATGAATCAACCCAACCAGCCCCAGCAGATCAATCTGGAGTTAGGCGAGAAGGAAGCAGAGGGAATCTACTCGAATTTCGTGGTCATCAGCCACTCGCCGGCCGAATTTGTGTTTGATTTCACACGCATGCTGCCGGGCGTGCCCAAGGCCAAGGTGTATGCGCGCATCATCATGACGCCACAGCATGCAAAATCCCTGCTCAGGGCGCTGACCGAAAACATCGAAAAATTCGAAAACCAGTTCGGCGAAATCAAGATGCTCGGCGGAGACCCCGGCAAACCCTTCGGTTTTCAGCCGCCGCCTTCTGAAAAAAAGGAATCCTGACGACCGGCCCGAAACATCGGGATGAAACCGGCGTAATCCTGTTTACCATGTTGAATCGTATGATCGCACATTTTCGGCCGGGATGGCTGGAATTCTTCTCCCTCTTGTCCCTCTTGCTGTTCGGGATCGGTCAGACGGAGACTCCGGCCACCCGGCGCGCCGCCCTGGGAATCGAAATCGGAAACTGGCAGCCTCACAGCCTCAATGATGATCCGCAGTTTAACACATTCGGAGCCGCCGGGGCCACGCCCTCTTACGGGGTGAATCTATCCCTTCCCGTCGGCGAATATCTGGGGCTGCGCATCGCCGCGGGATACTGGGCGCTTTATGACCTGAATGAAACGGAGGCCGTGCACAAACTGAGTCTTCATTCGCTCTGCCTCGATTTAAAAATGCTTCTGGTGCCCGACAACCGGGTGAGCGCCTTTGTCATGTACGGCGGAGGCGTCTACTGGGGCACGGAAAACGAGACGACTCCGTTCGGGAGCAAGCTGTCTTCGGCCAGACCGGGCTGGGGTGCCAATCTCGGAGCGGGCGTCGATTTCGCCCTTTTCCGGCAGATGGGTGTCGGCCTGCTCTTTCAATATCATTTCGTGCGGTTCGAAACCCCCCTCGGCGGCGTGACCGATTTCAGCGGCCCCAAGGTCGGCATCGGGATACACCGGCACCTCTAGCCCCTGTTTCCTTTTTTCCCGGTTTCCTGGCTGGAGTGAAGATCATTCTTTTAACAACCGAAAAAGAGCCATGTCGATTCTGAACGTGTTCAATAAGCGGATCCCTTTTCTCTTCATGATGATTTGCGAAACCGGACTATCGTTTTTATATTAAAGAGACTCCGGACGGAAAACCCGAAACGAAAAGGATGTCTTATGAAAAGATTATCGGATTATCGGCATATCGTCGGCGACGCAGCCATCAGCGACATTTACCAGAGGGCCAGGAAACTCTACAACAAACGGATCCTGCACATCAATTCGACCTTCATCGGCGGCGGCGTGGCCGAAATCCTGGGCAGCCTCGCCCCCCTCATGAACAGCGCGGGACTCGATGCCGACTGGCGTGTGCTGCACGGCAACGCCGACCTGTTCAACATCACCAAACAGTTCCACAACGCCCTGCAGGGCGACTCCATCGAGTTGACGGATGACATGAAAAAAGTGTATGTCCAGGCCAGCGAAGACTTCGCGGCCTATGCCCTCATCGACCATGACGTCATCATCGTGCACGATCCCCAGCCCCTGCCCCTGATCGATTTCTATAAAAAAAACCAGCCCTGGATCTGGCGGTGCCACATCGACCTGACGCATCCGGACGAATCGCTCTGGGATTACCTGAAAGGCATGATTCTCAAATACGATCTCGCGGTCGTATCCCATGAAAAATACGTGCGCGAAGACCTGCCCGTCCGGTACCGGATCATCCAGCCCGTCATCGATCCGCTGACCCGCAAGAACCGTGAACTGACCGACACCGAGACGGCGGGCCTGCTCGACGAGTTCAACATCCCGATCGACAAGCCGATCCTGACCCAGATTTCCCGGTTCGACAAATGGAAGGATCCGATCGGCGTCATTAAAATCTACGAGAAGGTCCGCAGGAAAGTGGACTGCAGGCTGATCCTGTGCGGCAACATGGCCATGGATGATCCCGAGGGGGTCGCGATACACGATGAGATCAAAAACCTCACGGACGATCTGGTAGAATCCGGAGATGTCATCCTGCTCACCTATGAGAGCAGCCTCCTGGTCAACGTGCTCCAGAGTCTGTCGACAGTCGTCATTCAGAAATCACTGCGGGAGGGATTCGGCCTCACGGTCACGGAGGCGATGTGGAAGAAAACCCCGGTCGTCGCCTCGAACATCGGCGGCATCCCGCTCCAGATCACGGACGAAAAGGACGGTTTTCTCGTGGATCCCGAGGATTATGATGGATTCGCCGACCGGATTGTGGAACTGATCCGGAACCCCGAATTGGCCGCGGATATCGGCGCGAATGCCCGGGAGAAAGTACGTAACCGTTTCCTGGTCACGCGGCTGCTGAGCGATTATCTGGAAATGCTCGACGCCGAACTCAGGGCCTCCGGGGCGTGACCGGAGCAAAACGTCTCAGCCGCAATGCATTGCCGACGACGGAAACCGAACTCAGGGACATGGCGGCCGCCGCATAAACCGGCTGGAGCAGGATTCCGAAGAAGGGATACAGGACCCCGGCCGCGACCGGAATGCCGATCACGTTGTAGATGAACGCCCAGAACAGATTCTGACGAATGGTTTTCAGGGTCTTCCTGGATAGCCGGATCGCATCCTCGACACCGTAAAGGTCATCGTGCATCAATGTGATGTCCGCGGTCTCTATGGCGACATCCGTGCCCCCGCCCATGGCGATGCCCACATCCGCTGCGGCGAGCGCCGGGGCGTCGTTGATCCCGTCCCCCACCATCGCCACGGTCCTCCCCCGCGCCTGAAACTCGCGGACGATCCGGGCCTTGTCTTCGGGCCTCACTTCGGCGATCACCGAGTCCACGCCGGATTTTTCTCCGACGGCCTCACCGGCCTGCCGGTTGTCTCCCGTCAACAGGACGACATGGTATCCGAGCCGCCGGAGGCGACGGACGGCGTCCGGAGCCTCGCAACGGAGCGTGTCGGCAACCCAAATCCTGCCCAGCATCCTCCCGTCCCCGGCGACATATAAATCCGAACCCGGACCGCCGTCCCCGTCCGGGAAATCGGGAATGCCGACACCGCGGTCGTCCATCAGCGACCGGTTTCCGATGAGGAGAATTCGACCGGCGACACCGGCCTCGACGCCCCGTCCCGGGAACGCCCTGAACCGGTCCGGCCGCTCCGGATCCAGGTTACGAAAAGACGCCGCCTGCAGCACCGCCCGGGCGACGGGGTGTTCGGATCCGGATTCCGCGGACGCGGCGAGACGAAGGAGTTCTTCTTCCGTCACCCCGGAAACCGGCCGGATGGACACGACCTCCGGCTCACCCCGCGTGACCGTGCCGGTCTTGTCCAGAATCACGGTGTCGGTCTTGTGCATCGTCTCGAGGACTTCGCCACCCTTGATCAGGATGCCGTGTGCCGCGCCCGCGCCCGTCCCGACCATGATGGCGGTCGGGGTGGCCAGGCCGAGGGCGCAGGGGCAGGCGATGATCAGCACGCTGATGAAATTCAGCATGGCGCGTGTCCAAACAGGCGGAGGCCCCCATACGAGCCAGACCGCGAATGTGACGAGGGCGACGGCCATGACCGACGGGACGAATACCGAGGCGACGCGGTCGGCCAGCCTCTGGATCGGCGCTTTGGACCCCTGTGCCTCGCGGACCATTTTGATGATTCGCGCCAGCACGGTTTCCTGCCCCACCCGGGTCGCCTCGAAACGGAAAGCGCCGTCGATATTGAGCGTGCCGCCGGTGACCCGGTCTTGCGCCTTTTTTCCCACGGGCATGGATTCGCCCGTGATCATGGACTCGTCGACCTCGGAATTCCCGTCGAGCACGATCCCGTCCACCGCGATCGTCTCGCCGGGCCGCACGAGGACGATGTCTCCGGCCCGGATCTCCGCGAACGGAATTTCGACCTCCCGGTTTCCGCGCAGGACGCGCGCCGTACGGGGCCTCAGATCCATCAGCCGCCGGATGGCGGCGGAGGTGCGGGTTTTGGCGCGGGCCTCCAGAAACCGCCCCAGCAGGACCAGGGTGATGATCATGGCGGCGGTATCAAAATAAATGGCCGGTTCGGATGCATCGAACCGGAAAATGTCCGGCATGAATGTCACGACCGCGGAATAGAGAAACGCCGTGCCGGTTCCGACGGCGATGAGGGTATTCATATCGGCCGAACGGTGTCTCAGCCGGCTCCACGCGCCGGTGAAAAAATCCCGGCCGGCCCAGACCATGACCACGGCCGTCATGAAAAAGAGACCGGTCCGCAGCGGGAAAACGGGGAGCGCGATCCAGTGCTCCATGGAACCCGCCATGATCAAAACGGAAAGGATGCCGCTCACGAGGAGTTTCTGTTTTTGCCTTTTTATCCGGATTTCGTGTTCCGGCGTCAGTCCCGCCGGGGAGGAATCCGCCTCCCGGAGGCAGTAATCCCCCGCATCCGCGAGGGCCTTTTGGATTTGAGGCACACCCGCGAGACCGGGCAGGGCGGTGATCCGCGCCTCTTCGGCGGCGAGATTGACTCCGGCTTCGGTCACACCGGGGAGGGACTTCAGGGACGCCTCCACGCGTGCCACACACGACGCACAGTGCATGCCTTCGATCCCGAATGTCCGCGTCTCCGTACGGACGTCATATCCCGCCTTCCGGACGGCCGCGGTCATCGCTTTAGGCGTGACCCGAGCGGGATCATAGACCACGGCCGCGGTTTCGGAAGCCGGATTCACGGCCGCATCCGAAACCCCCTCCAGGGCGGTCAGGCTTTTCTCCACCGCCGCGGCGCACGACGCACAGTGCAACCCCGAAAGCGGGAGTTCGATTTTAACAGAAAGATCCATATTGAATTTTGAACCTCATGACCCGCCCTCCGCCGCCTTCCCGATCACCCGCGGCTCGAAGAATGTTTTCCGGCCCAGCTTCCGGTCGATCCACGCGACGCCGAGTTCGGCGATCCCGAACATCAAGAAAAAACCGAGGACAGACCAACCTGTCTTCCCCGTGAAATGGAAGACCAGGCCGGAGGCGAGCATCGAAAGGGCGAGCGGCAGAATGAACACCGTGAAGGCGGCCGCGATCAGGCTTCCCGGGGCGGTCTCCACCTCGACCAGATCCCCGGGCCGGAAATCCCCGTCTCCGAGATCGAGCGTCAATTCCCGCCTGCCCGTGCCCGTGATGTGACAGGCGCCGCCGAGTCCGCACCGGTCGCATCCGCCGTGAACATCCAGACGGACGATTCCGCGTCCGCCCTCTTGGATTTGGATGATTTCACCGGTTTCGCGCATGACTTCTTCAACCCCCGTTCGACTACATGGACGATTCAGGCCGGACGAAAGCAGACCCGCATCACCCTTTCGTCCGGCCGAAAATCAGGTTGTCTTCTTGTCTGCGTCCTTCGGCGCGTCCTCGAGCCTCACCCCGTCCCTGTGGAGTTTCTCAAGATAGGGTTCCGGCGTTTCCCTGAATGCGTCGATGCAGGACGCACAGCAAAAATACACACGTTTTCCGTCGTGATCAACAAATATCTGCTTATCGACGGCTCCGCCCATGACCGGGCACAGGGTCTGCGCTTTCTCTTCGATCCGGGCATCCGGTTCGGCCCCGCAACTTCCGGATTTTCGTTCTCCGGATTTCGGGGCGGAAACGGCCGTCCCGGCGATGATCAGTGCCGCGACCATCTGCAGAACAAAGTATTTGCCTTTCATGGTTGCCTCCTTTTTGGATGAACATAAGGTTACCTTTCTGAAAACGAAAAGTTCCCCGTCTTCCCGCTTTGTGGAAGGACGGAATGTGTGACATCCCCGACAACGGACCATGGAAGTCTCTTATTCTATTCCGGGACGCCGTAAATAGAAAATGCCCGTCCGCCAAGTGGCGGACGGGCAGAAGATGGAGAGAGGAAGGATTAATAGAAGGAGATCGGAAATGAAACTCCATCATTTCCGATCATAATATCGGCAATCCGTTTCGTTTTGTCTATAGGGAAAAGGCGGATTCTGTTGTCGGCAGACTGCGATGCATGTTGTCAGGAAAATTCTTACAGGGGCATTCCGGTTTTTTGTTCGTGGATCACTGCTGAGGCAGCGACCGGATTTCCGGCCTTTGATCACACCGGGGATTCCCGCTTAAAGAGCGGAAAGACAAATGGGGATCAAACTGCAAAAATAATTGTAAAACCTGTTCAAACCCCGGATGTCCATCTTTTCCGGACTCCGGCTGTTTGCCCTTTACCCTTTGCCCCTGCCCCCCAAAAGACACCCGGTATCTCTCGGTAAAGATGCGCGGCAGCCGGACTGGCAATGCATAAAGGCATTGCACTCCTTTACTTTATAACTTTATGAACTTTCAACTTTATAACTTGATGAACTTTCAACTTGTAACTCCCACTGGATTCCCGCGAGGAACGCGGGGGCTGAGCCTCTGCTGTTTGTACGCAACAGGGCGGAACCCAGGTGCGATCATGGCTGTGTCATCCTGAGAGCGTCCGCCGAAGGCGGGCAAGCGAAGGATCTGCGCCTACATAACATTCCGTGGGCAGAGATTCTTCGCCCCGCCTGCGGCGGGCCTCAGAATGACAGAGACGTTTTCTGTCTGGGATCCACCCTGCGACTGCCCGTATGGATTCCCGCCTGAATAACAGGGCGAAATGGCACCCGTTTCGAAAACAGCGAAGGAAAGAGCAGGGAAAAGGCCACGGGTTGATGGTAAAACGAGCCAACTTCATGGGGGGCTTGCAAAGGGGGAGTGAGATGTTTATATTGTACATGGCGAACCTTACAAGGCGACATGGAACTGAATCGCAGAGTCCCTTTTCACTCTTTTAAAGGATATCAAAATGAAAACCGCTTCTTGGATCATCCCGTACCGTATTTTATTTTTTATGTTGATTGTATCGGTCTCATGCATTCGTCCGACCAATCCACCAGCATCCGTTGAGTACGGTCCCATCCCTCAAACCTACGCATTGCCTGATGTGACAGGCGCGATCTACTTCGTTTCACCCGACGGCGATCCGGCCTCGGACGGCCTCGCACCCGATCGTCCGACCCGCATTGAGGAGGCTTTTGCCGGAGTGCGAACCGGCGATGCCATCATCATGCGCGGCGGAATGTATCGTACAGGCAATCTGACCTTTAATCAGGGCATAGTCATCCAACCCTATCTCGATGAAGAGCCGATCCTGAACGGCACCCTGATCGCCGATACCTGGACACAGGTGGAGGAAAATCTGTGGGTCACCGGTTGGGAGCATTTGTTTCCGGCCGGTCCCGAGTCCTGGTGGCATCGCGAACGGAATGAAAAATTTACCCCCCTGCACCGTTTTAACAACGATGCGGTGTTTATAGACGGCCAATACCTTCAGTCGGCCGGCAGCACGCAAGAGGTGAAGGAAGGCACATTTTTTGTGGATTATGACGAGGAAAAAATTTACATCGGCGCCGACCCGGCAGACCGCTTCATCGAGATCACCGCCTTCAGAAAGGCGCTTTACCGCACTGTGAAACCGGTCCACGGCAAGGGGCCGGACAAAAAAGGTCCGGTGATTCGCGGGATCACTTTTACCCAATACCCCGACACCATGGTGCACATCGGCGGAGCCGAACTGGCGATGGACCAGCACGGAAGGGATATCGTGGGGACGGTTTTTGAAAACTGCACCTTTTCCAATTGTTTCCGGATCGGCGTTTTTTCAATCGGCGACAGCCTGGTGATGCGACACTGCAAGGTTGTCAATACCAATACCGAAGGGGTGTACATCGTCGCTTCGTCGGATGCGCTGCTCGAAAGAAATATTTTTGAAAAGAACAATATCGAAAGATGGACCGGGTTTTTCCCGGGAGCGGTAAAAATTTTCAACCAGAGCCACAGGGTCGTCGTGCGTGAGAACCTGGTGATCGACCATCCCCATTCCAACGGCGTGTGGTGGGACGTCGGAAACCACGACGGGGTGTTTGTCAACAACCGTGTCGAGAGGGTCAACGAAAGCGGATTCTTTTTTGAAATTTCGGATGGCGCCGTCGTCGCGGGAAATGTCTTCGAGGACTGCGGTCAGGGCATCTTTGTTCTGAACTCCGGCAATGTGGAAATCTATAACAATACCCTGATCAACAGCAGGGTGAATTTCTTTCGTACAAACCGCGGCGACCAAGTCGGTCTTTTTGGCTGGCATATCCTCCTGGGTCCTAAGGTGGAGGAACGCCATGGACATGTATTCGTCAATAATCTGCTTTACATGGACAGGGAGCACGATTCCGCTGTGATCCTGACCGGTCAACCCGCGTTTTTGTGCGAACGGCTCGGCGAACCCCATTTCAAAGCCTTCAACCACAATGTCTTTGTCAGGGAAAAGGAAGCGGAAAGTGAAAGGGCGGCATTGATCCTTTGGAGCCCGTATCCGAATGAAAAATGCCAGCTGGAAATCCACACTCCCCGGGAGATCAACGAACGGATCCCTGAATTTGCATCCGGATGCCGATATTTTAAGAATTATACAGGTCCGCTGTTCGCGGATTTGGAAAAGAAGGATTTTCACCTTACGCCCGGATTTCCGGGGATGGATGCGGCCAGTGCCATTCCGGCCCATATTGCGGATTTATTGGGGCTGAAAACCGGTCAGGACCCGTTCCCGGGAGCCTTTGCACCCTGACAAAAGGGAGAATCCCCCCGATCGGTCGTCGGGGGGATTCAATCCCGCTATCTTTCTTGTGCGCATTTTATGGAAAAAAACTGTCGACACGGAGCGTCACAGGTGAGTGCGCCTGCGGAGAACGTGGGCCCGGGGTGTCAGGGGAACATATGTATTTCCGCTTAATGCTTACTGCGTACTTCCCGTCACGCGTCACGGTTTTTCCCCGTCACGACGACACCATCCACCCGTTCAGCACCGCATCGTCGACAGGGACGGCCGTCACCTCGCCGGATTCCCGCGGACCGGCAAACCGGATGCGAAACCGGTCCGCCTTGTTCCGGCCGCAGTAACGCGCCGTGATGGCCGCCACGGTTTCGATGTCGGCGGCGTCTCGTACATTTTCAGCCAGCACCAGGGGACCCGTAAAATCCACCGCCTCGAAAACCCAGCGGCCGGTCCGAAACCCCTCGAGTACGCCGTTATCGGCCTCATCCCGCCCGACCACGACATGCACGCCGCGATCCGTCCAGAAATGGCGGCCGGGCCGGAGGAGCCGCATGTCCTCCGGCGTGATGGCGGACCGCTCCCTCTCCCGGAACAGCCGCTTCGCCCGGCTCGCGTAATTCAAATCCGTCAAAATGCAACCGCCCGCCGGCTGGTTGTATAGGCGGATGCCCAGGGATTCGGCGATTTCGATCTGGATCTTGCGCGATCGCCCGCTGATGCCGAACAGCCGGTTGCGGTCCACCCATCCCCGCTTCTCGGGGATGGAAGGCGGCAGGCACCGGGCCGAGAGGGGGCGCACGATGAGACCCCTGATGCCGGACTCTTTCTCGATGTGGAAGAGCGTCGGTTTCATCTGGGACATGGGCCGCTGGCCGGCCACCTCGCCGGTCACGACGAACCGGGCGTCCAGGGAGGCGAGGAGATCGCGGGCATGCCGGAGCATGAAAATCTTGCAGTCGATGCAGGGATTCAAACCCTTGCCGTATCCGTGCGGCGGATCGAGCACCATCCGGAGGAATGCGTCGGTCACATCGTGGATTTGGACGGGGATATCCAGCGGTCCGAACAGCCGGTCGAACCGGGACTGCGGATCCTCCTGCCCGGCCGGATCAAACCGGAACATACAGTGGATTCCGGTCACATCGATGCCCTGATCCCGGACGAGTTTGGCCGCCAGCATGGAATCCAGCCCGGACGACACCAGCGCGAGCGCCCGGACACGCCGTCCTCCCGTCATATTACGGGTCCTGCCTCTTCTCCTGGACCCGGGGAAATCGGCGTCTGGCTCGTTTCCGCTTCAGTTTGGATGAAACGATTTCGGGTGTGCGGATTCGTTCGACCGTGATGTCGAGCCGTTCGATATGAAGACCGCTGAACCGCTCGATCTGGGAAATCACATACTCCTGCAGGCCGGACAGTTTATCGGACAGCGTGATCCCGAAGGGCAGGCTCAATTTTAATTCAATCTCATAATTGGTGCCGCACGGCTCGATGATGATCTTGATGATCTTGAGCAGGGAATTGTATTCCTCGACCGTGTGCATGATCATCTGCGAAAGTGCGGCTTCGGAGATCGTCAGATGACCCCGGCGGCTGAAATCGGGCCGCACGATGGTTTTCTCGACCTCGTGTTTCTTCCAGAATAAAACCGGATGAATCTTCAAAAAAAACGTGATGGATTCGAGAAGCTGATGCCGGAATTCCTTTTTCACGGCGATGACCGGCACGGGAATCACGTGCTTGCCGTCCACGTTCCGGCTGCGCCGCGCGGTATCGATTTCTTCCCGCGTGGCGACATCTTCGATGTAGATGATCTGGTCGGGATACGGCAAATCGAGTTTTTCGGCGATCCGGCCGACCATTTTGTCACTGGTCCCGATCAACAGGATCGACGAAAAAGTCTCGGCGGCCAGGACCCGGCGGACTTCGTCCGCATGGTCCGGATCTTCGAAAATGGCGCGCTTAATGGCCTTGAACCGGTTCTTTTCACGCTTGGATGACCGCCCGGCCAAGATGTGCTGATCCCGGATCAGCAGGCCGTCGTCGATCATCAGCGGGATGCCGTATTTCTCCATGATCAGCCGGGCCCGGAAACTCTTGCCCGTGCCCGGATCGCCCACGAGTGCAAAAACCCGTACTTTCTGAAAACGCCGGTTCAACCGGTTTAAAAAACGTGCCATGGCAAATCACCATTCTGACAGCCGTAACGAATCGGCAAATAATGTAAGGACTTTTAATCCGGAAAACAAACGCAACACGCCTTATGTTCCGGGGAGGATCAAAACAGGCATTCGAACCGATCCTCCCGTCGACCATTTCCAGCCATCTTTCGGGTTACGGTCGGCTGGATCAGAAATGCGTATGCGCCGAACGCTCAGGGAATTACTGCGCCGTGAATGGAATCGCGGGTTGTGATCATGAATAACGAAATATCCTTGAGTCCGGGATCATACGCATCATGCCGCAGATTATCGGGACGAGACGGCGATCCGGTAAATTCACCTCTGTCTCCGGATCCGGGATCCGCATCCTTTTTTCAGCTTATCGTTTTCCCGCTCTCGCTGCGCGGATCGCGCGGGTCCGGATACCTGCCGCCCAGAATCCTTGTCTCTCATTCGACCAGCGCTTCGCGGACGGAGTTTCGGATGGCCTCACGTTCGAAGGGTTTGGAAATGATGGGAAAAGCCGTGGTTTCCGCCGATTCACCCAGCCGCGCCCTGTCGACATCGAACGCGCTCATGATAATGATCGGAATGTCCTTGGTACGGATGTCATGTTTCAGCCTCCCCACGATTTCATATCCGTTCATGCCTGGCAGCCTCATATCCATGATGATGACGGCGGGCTTTTCCGAAACCGCCTTATCGATCGCATCCATCCCGTTGTTGGCCTCGGTGAAACGGTATCCGTCTTCTTCGAGGAATTCCCGCACCAGTTCCACGACCGGCTGTTCATCGTCGACGATGAGGACCTTGGGTGCGGGTGAACTCGGAATGATGAACCGGAAGGCCGATCCCTGTCCGATTCGGGATTCGGCCCAGATTTTACCGCCGTGTTTTTCGACGAGTCCCTTGCAGATGGCGAGTCCGAGCCCTGTCCCCTTGTACCCCGGCCCGTCTACCCGGCCCACCTGTTGAAATTTCGAAAACAGCTTCGGGATATTCTCCTCCGCGATCCCGATCCCGGTATCGATAACCGAACATTTCACCCCGTCTTCGGCCTCTTCCACATGGACCAGAATCTTCCCGCCCTTATTGGTGAAACGCAGCGCATTCATCAGCAGGTTATTCAGGATCTGGGCGATTTTGTCGTCGTCCGCATAGAGCCGCAGGGGAGCGCCGGGCAACCGGAGATTGAGCTCGATCTTCATTTCCCGGGTCTGAGTGAGAAAGCTCTTGCAAACCCCTCGTGCGATTTCACAGAAATCGACAAGCCGTCTGCGTAACCTGAGTTTGCCCTCTTCGATCCGGGACAGATCCAGGAGATCCGTCACCAGACGGTTCAGCCTGTCGATGTTGTTCTGCGTATCGGTCAGCAGTTTCCGCTGGAGGGTGTTCAGGGGCCCGACATTCTCATCGAGACAGAGCGAGACGCCCTCCCGCATGATGGCGATCGGCGTCCGCAATTCATGGGAGACGATGGAAAGAAAATCATTTTTAAGGCGGTCCATCTCCTTGAGCCGACGGTTGGCCTCGCGCAGGGCGATTTCCATCTTCTTGCCTGCGTCTACCAGATTCTGGGCGTAAACGCTGAAAAGCATCAGGACGCAGACCGCCATGATGCGCATCCAGAAAATCAGGGGGACGGGGACGAATATTTGCTGAAACAGGGATTCTCCCCCGAACAGCAGCAGGTCGCGAACCGACTCGAGAATCCAGTAAAAGGCCGCGAATCCGAATCCCACCCAGATGATGCCCGGCCGCCGTGATTCGAGGTATTTATCGCGTTCGGCCGGATTTTTTAACCGGACACGGTGTTTCTGGGCGAACACGCCGAACAGGATGAGTATCAGCACCACCAGGGCGCGCATCCAGAATCCGACCACGCCGACCCCGAACACATGATCCAGCAGGGTCCCGTCTTCAGACAACACCATCTCGCGGATGGATTCCAGAATCCAGTAGATCCCGCCGAAGAGGATACTGGCCCAGATCAGATTGAACCGGTCCTTTTTTCGTATCATTTTCCCGGATCCGTTTTCCATGGAACCTCCAGTCAGGATGAATCCGAAATTTGAACACCCCCTTAGACGACACAACGATTTAGCAAATATTGAGCCACCATTAACCGGGTTTGCGCGGAACACGTCCTGGTTTCCGACGTAATCTATAAGCGTAAGCGAACACCTCAGGGGAACCATGCATCCCTTGCCCTTCAGGGAGGAAAGGAAACCGATGAACACAAGGAAACTGATAACCGTGATCCCGCTCTGGGGAATGCTGTTGATCCTTCCCAATGCCAGGGCCGGGGATATCTATTCACTCGAAAGGCCCCATTCACCGGTCATTCTGCGCGGGGAAGAGCTGCCCGGGCTGCTGGGCGCGCCCGTGGAACAGATCCGGGTCTACCGGTATCGGTCCGGGACGGGCGTGTGGGAACCCGTTCCCTTTCAGATCGATGAACGCGACGAGGAAGGCCGTTCATTCTTCGGCGCAAAAAACGGCCTGCTCGACGCCGTGGATGAAATTGCGTTCCTGGCCCGGGATCTCGGAGACCGGGCTCCGGTCTCGGCCTGGGTTGATGATCCCTCAAGCCGAAACGCCGCGCGTGTGGAAGTGCGCGCGACCGATCCGCTCGGCGGCGGGGACGGATGGCTCTATCTCTATCTCTCGGGCGCCCTGCCGAAATCGCCGGACACCTACATCCGGTATGATACGGAATCGGACATCGTCCAAACAGCCGTTTTCCGGATCGCCCACGGCGCCAACGGATTTCAAGATGAAATCATCCTGCTTCCCGAATCGGGGGGAGACGGATTGGATTTTCTGGACCGGCAGAAGTTCAGGCTGAAAGTCCTGATCCGGGAGCTCGGCATCAATAAGGAAGTGACCCTGAAAGAAGAAATGAACGAAGACATAGCGTTGTTGCCGGGTGTTCCCGCACGCGTCAGGGTCCAGCTCAAAGGTGTGCGCGTGAATACCGATCCCGTCATCCGGCTTCACCGTGAACTCGAACTGAACGGCTCATTCCGGTTCAGTTTCCTGGGCATGGAATTCGATGAGGACACCAGTTTTTCTTTCCCCATGGTTTATTACCCGGATTATATGGAGCTCCGCACCGGCGATATCGAACTCAAAAGGCAGGATTCCTTTGAAGTCACCGAATTCCGCATTTCCACGGACCTGAATCAGGACTCCCGGGGCATGCTTTATTATAATCAGAACGGACCGGAGGCTTTTATAATCGACGGATTCCCCGATACGCCCGATGGCGCGGTGGCGTGGCCCGGGGTCAACTGGTTCATGGCGACCGCCAATCCGCAGGATTCTGAAACCCGCATCAAAAGAGCCAGCCTCGTGACCGTCCTTCGGCTCTCCGGCGACCCCTTCGGCAATCCACGTCTTTATTACAAGGACTGGTATCCGATCGACCCGGGGGATACGGGCGATCAACGGTCATTCGGCGACGCGGGTCTGCGCGTGTCCGGTAGCCGTCTCGAAGGAAGGGTCGACGCATCCATGGCCAGTTATTATCTGCCTCAAAACCTCTCCTGGACCGATGCGGAAACCCTGTCCCGACGGCATAACACCCCCCTCATCCTGGCGCACGAAACCCAGCGCGTCTTCGCACTGGCGGTGTTGATCGATCCGCCGGAAGCGGGAATCGTGCTGCAGGATCCGGAAGGCGCGCTGATCGTACCGGGAACCGAGGTGACCCTGAACGCCCTGGCGCACCCCGGATATGTATTCACGCACTGGGGGGAGGATCTGACCGGGAATGAAAACCCGGAAACCCTGATCATGGACGGCAATAAAGCCGTCATCGCCTATTTCGAACGGCGCGTCTCCGTCACCATCCGAACCGATCAGACGGGTGCGACATTTACGGTGGACGGAATCCGTTACGCCAATCGGAAAACATTCGACTGGAAGCCCGGCGACATCCATGCCGTCGCGGCGGATTCGGTTCAATCCGTCTATACGGGTGTCCGCACCCTCTTCGATTTCTGGAGCAACGGGGCGGACCGCGCCTTCGAATACCGGGTTCCTGAAACGGATGAAACGGTAACAGGATCGTTTACCCTGCAATACCTGCTCACCGCCCGGCCGGATCCCGGGACCGGCGGTGAAGTCCGCGTCACGCCGGAAAGCGACGGTTGGTTCGACGCCGGAACGGAGGTCGGCCTTCACGCGATTCCCGCGATCGGGCACGTCTTTACCGGCTGGACCGGCGCACTGACCGGCCGGGAGAATCCCGCCCGCCTGAGGATGAACAGCCAGGCCCGGGTCACCGCCCTGTTCGATGTCCTGCCTCCGGTCGTCGCGCAGGCCGACACCTTCTTCGCCGAAGACGACACCCTGACCCTGACACACCGGTCGCTCTGGAACTGGACCGAGGATGCCGTCTATCCGGACAGCACCCTGCAATTCGTCCTGAAAGAAGGCCGCCATATCGGTGTACGGACGGATTCCGCCCTGGGCGTCTTTTCTCTGTTTTCGAAAATTATGCATTGGAACGGAATCGACACGCTCGTCCTCGAGGCCACCAATCCGCCGGGCGAGACCGGTTCCGGGAAACTTGTGGTGACCGTCCTTGCCGTGCCGGACCCGCCCGGACCGTTCACACTGATCGCCCCGGAAGACGGCGCGGTCTTCACGGAATGGCCGCACACCCTCCTTTTCAAGTGGGAGGAGTCCGTGGACCCGGATCAAGGCGACACGGTCTCTTACGTGTTCGAACTGGACGGGACGGAGACATTCGACAGCGAATTTCTGATCCGCCAGACCGGACTGCCCGGTACGGAACTGATCCTGCCCTGGCCCGACACCCATGGTGACCGTCAATATTTCTGGCGCGTCCGGGCCGTGGATCGGGACAGCCTGACGACATTGTGCACGGAAAAATACCGGACGCTGACGCTGGCCACTCCGGTCGCGGGAGACCCGGGGCTGCCCGTATCCTTCACGCTCGACCAAAATTATCCCAATCCCTTCAACAGCGAGACCGTGATCCGATACGGTCTCCCCACAAAAAGCCATGTCCGAATATCCGTATACAACAGCCATGGCCGGCATGTCGCCACCTTGGTCGATGCGGAGAAACCTGCGGGATACCACACGATCCGGTGGCAGGCCAGGGATGAGAGTGGACAGGCTGTCTCTTCGGGACTCTATTTCATCCGGTTTAACACGGAAAAAATATCGGAGGTGAAAAAGACGATCTATCTGCGCTGAGGGCGGAAACAACGATAGACCCTGTGATCCGCCGCGTTTCAATGCGTGGATTCGGGATAGAGGCAGGAGGCATCAACCTCTGCCGTCTGACCGAAATGGAATTCAGGCCTCCTGTTTCCTTGGAGTGATTGGTTGAGATGAATCCGATTGGGAGCGTGTCTTTCTCATGGTATTTAC
>DSAP01000131.1 GCA_011046415.1 bacterium
GAGAGCGGTTTTTCGTTCGGTCTGGGCGTATCCAGTTACGGGGTCGCCTTCGACTATGCGTACACGCCTTTCGGGGTGTTCGACAAGGTGCAGCGGATGACGGCCCGGATCCGGCTGTAGGAGAGTGACGCGTGACGGGTGACGGGATGCACGCATTTGCTGGTTTCAGATAGAGGGAAAAGAGAACGTTCAAAAGGAGTCTTCCGATGAGACGATTGATTGTTCTGGCGGGTGTCGTTGTGACGGCCTCGCTGCTGATGACGGGTTGTGAATATGACGTGGCGCAACCGCACTGGAACGACGAATTTGTCGAACCTGCCACACCCGAGATTACCCAGATCATGCCTGCGGATGCGGCCCCGCCCGGGGCCAATACCATCACGATTATCGGGAATCATTTTGCAGAGGGCACAGATCGCAACAGAGTGTATTTTGACAGGGTTCCGGCCGAGGTGATCACGGCCTCTCCGACATCGATCAGTGTGAGACGACCCAACCTGGTAAGTGAGGCCTGTGAAGTCAGGGTGGTCTCTTTCGACGCCCTCGAGGTCGCGAAGTCGGGGCCTTACCGGGTGGATTCCGTTTGGGATGAAGTCGGACTCTTCCCAGAGAATCTGGCATTAAACGCGGTGACGGTCGATCATAATGAGAATGTCTATGTTTTCCAGCACAGTCCGCGCACCATATACAAAATTTCGCCCGACGGACAGATGACGGAACTCGGTACCACTTCGCGGGCTGTTACGGATGCGAAATATGCAAGGATCGGTGGAGAGGAGACAATCATCATCCTGAACACCAACCGTTCGATCCAGATGTTGAACCTGTCGACCCTGGAAGAGACCGAATGGATACGGATCACCGGCCGGGTTTCTTACGGGGATTTCGACCGGCACGGCAATTTCTATGCGGCGGGCAGCCGGACGGATCTGCAGACCGTCACGGCCGATTTGAGGGAGAAACCCCGTCCCGGTATGTACTCGGCGGATGATATTCATGCCGTGCGTGTCTTTCAGGACCATGTCTACCTGGCGGTCACGCTGGCCAGACCGGCCGATGGAGAGCCGGTGACCGGTATCTGGCGTCATGAGATCCAGGATGCGGAGGGGAATCTCGGCCCGCGCAAACTGGTTCTGGACTGGTCCACAACCGGGGCGTTTGCCGAGTCTGCGATCAACGATATCACATTCTCTCAGGACGGAATCCTGTATGTCGCCACGGACCATGATAATCCTGTCTTGATGATGCATCCGGATGAACGAATCGATGTGTTGTACAAGGAGATCCTGCCGTCTTATCCGGTGAAGTGTCAATGGGGAACAGGCAATTCGTTTTATATGGTCCTGGGGGGCGAAGAACGGATCGCCGTCCGGGTCGATGCCGGCGTACCCGGCGCACCCTATTTCGGGAGATCGCTTTAGGACCTTGCCGAATTGGAATTGAAGATCATCCAGGATGACAACGGGTTATCCGGTGATTTGCCGGATAACCCGTTTCCTGTTTCAGAGAATGGGAGCCCGACGGGAAAAATCATTCGGCTTTCCGGACGGCTAATTCGTACTTTTCCCCGTAAACCGACCCGAATACGCCGATGCCGCCTTCGACACCTCCGCTGAGATGCGGATGCTCATCGGTCAGATAATGGTGATAATTGTCATCGATTGCGGACACGGTGAGGGTGTTGGACCCGTAAAATACGATCATCGAGGCATACCAGAAAATCGCATGGCGGTTCCCGAATTCTGGCGACAAGAGATCTCTGAAGGGAACCAGGGCCATGATGTGCCGGGGTTCTGCATTCCGACCCCCGTCGTATTCATCCTGGCTGGACGGATATTTCCAGCTCTCATGGAACGGGGCGATGTATTCGGCCCGTTCGAAAGGTTCATTGCAGAACATGTCCACGAGGATGAGCCGGTTTTCATCTTCCGTTTGGACGAAGATCGGTTTTTCATATCCCAGGTTTTTCGGATAGACCGGGTTGATCGCATCCGGGCATAACCCGGTCGTCTGAATCAGCCGCGGGGGAACGGTGGTCGCAGCCCAAATGGTTTCTCTATCGACCCGGACGGTGAGGGTGTAAGTCGTATTGGGCCGGACCCGCACGTTTTCGTTATAATAAAATCCGGGTTCATCATCCGTATGGGTCAGGTGGTAAGATTCTTGGAGAGTTTCATCGGTCAGGGTGACAATTGCATCCGCAACTCCGGCCTCCCCGAGTGTATAGACCCGGTCCAGCGGCTGTGTCCGGGTGATGAGGATTGCATGTTCCCGGTCAACCGGCCGGTCTCCCCAGAGAAATCCCCATATGGTGATTTCCTTGCGATATTCGGGTCCCGCAGGATTTTTCGTGCACCCGGCCGCCCAGCAAATCAGCAAAAGTAAAATTCCCGCATTGGTGAATTTCTTCATCGGTCGCTCCTGGTCAAAATTTGATCGAAATGCCGGCCGTAGGGATGAATGGCAGCATGGTGACATCGGTGACGGTCGTCGGATTGCGGGTGGTATCCCATTTCCTGAACCAGACATTGTCCTGGTTGTAAGCATTGATGGCCTGGATATGTATTTCGGTCGGCATACGGAAAAGCGTTGTCCTGTAAAAGACTCCCAGATCCAGGCGGTGATAGGAAGGCAGCCTGTAATTATTCATCGCGTCCATCAGGACCTCGTCGTAAAATCGTCCGAGGGGATCCATGACGGTATACCGGGCCGCGGCTTCGGTATAGGGCTGCCCCGAACCGTATTTGAACGCGAGGTTGATGCGCCATCTGCGGTTCACATGAAAATCCTGAATCGCCGTCACCGTATGCCTGCGGTCGTAGTTCGGATGATAGGTGTCGCCGAAATTAAATCCGGCGATTTTCTTCGTCGTCCAGGTCAGGGAGTATCCCAGCCACCCTTCGAACCTTCCCAGACGGTTTCTGAGATAGATGTCGCCTCCGTAGGCCTTTCCTGTCCCGCTCAGGAAGTTCTGTGCGGCGGTCTGCTCGTCGAGGCTTTCATCCGCCCTCCGGAACCGGCGATACTCGGCGATGTTTCCGTAATTCTTAAGATAGACTTCCGCGTCGATCGAGAAGACGGATTTGTCGTCATACGACACGCCGAAGACGAAATGATCCGCCGCGCCGGGGTCGAAGGTCCGGTCGACCGGAAACCACATGTCGGCAAAGTTCATTCCTTCCATCTGAACCAGATTCAGATACTGATGATACCGGCCCCAGCTCGCCGTCAAGTCGAATCGGTCGGTCAGGATTTGCTTGACCGAGAATCGGGGGGCGATGCGTATGTATGCGCCGTCCGAATAATGCTCGAGGCGTAACCCGGTTTGAAATAGCGTCAGTCCGGCGATCTTCAGGTTGTCCTGGATGAATAGGCTTCCATAGGCGCCGGAGAATGTGTTGCGATAATCCGTGTCGACGATTGTATAGTCCAGATTAAAATTGAGGTTTTTTCCTTCGAATCCCACCTCGATGGAATGCCAGGAGGACGGAGAATAGGTGAGGATGCCTTTCAGGGCGAAATCCGTGATCCGGTTCAGTATGCCGAAACGGACCCGGTCGAACTGCACCCGGGTATCGCTCGTGAACCGGCTGCCGGCGAGTAAGAAGTGAGAGAACAGGGTGGTCGAGAAGAGATGGGTCCATTGGGCCGAGAACGTCTTATTGCCCCAGTCCAGACCGATCGAGGTGCCGTCCTGTTTCAGATCGAGCATGTCGTTACCCAGATAAAAGCTGAGGCTCGCCTGATTCTTCCGGTCGATGTCGAAATTGATTTTGGCGTGACCGTCGTAAAAATAGTAAGGCAGATTGAAATCCGCAAGCCTGGCGGCGAGATCGAGATAGGTTCTGCGTCCCGAAACCATCCAGGAGCCGCGTTTCCAGGGGCCTTCGAGTGTCGCGCTCGCGCTGAGCAGGCCCAGGCGCGCCACCCCCTGAAATTCCTCCCGGTTGCCTTCCTTGTTGACGACGTTGAGGACGGAGGACAGGCGGCCCCCGTATTTTGCAGGGAATCCGCCTTTCAGCAGCTCGACGGATTTCACGGCATCGGTATTGAAGGTGGAGAAGAAACCGAACAGGTGATTGGGATTATAAACATCGATGCCGTCCAGCAGGATCAGGTTTTGATCCGGACTGCCGCCGCGGATATAGAGACCCGCGGAAAAATCGGAAAGCGTCGCGACACCGGGCAGCATCTGCAGGCCGCGGAAGAGATCCGCTTCCGCGACTGCGGGGATGGTCCGGATCTGTGACGCCTGGACCAGGATCTGGCCGGGTTTGATGTCCAGTTCCCGTTTATCCCGTTCCGCCACGATTTCGGCGCCCCCTATCAGGATCGCCTCGCTTTCGAGTTCGATGTCTATTTCGATGTCTTCATCCGCTCCGATCATAAAGGATTTCCGTACGGTCCTGTATCCGATGAAACTCACGACCAGTTCGTATTCTCCCGGCGGCAGGGCCGACAACACGTAATATCCCTTGAGATTGGTGGCCACGCCGATCTGTGTGTCCCTGATCCATACATTCGCCATGATCACGGGTTCCCGGGTTGTTTTCTCACGAACGAAACCGTGGATCGTGCCGGCGTGGAGCGATCCGCTGATCAATAAAATGAGAATAATCCGCATCAGAAAGAATTTCATGCATCGCTCCCTGTGTTGTGTGACTGAGATGACTTTCCCGGAATACGGGAAAAGAACGGCGGGGGTTTCACAAGATCACATTCGTTCAGGAGATAAGAATCCGGATGCCGTCCCGGATGAATTTGATGCTGAACAGGATGAGAAACGTCCCGCAGACACCGAACAGGATTTTCTGGAAAAGGTTGCCGAAAATATGGCCGCCCCTGCTTGAGGCAAAAGAAAGGATGCTCAGCCAGATCAGATCACACAGCCAGTGGAGCGTCGCGAAAAGCAGGAAACCGATCCATCCGAACGCCTTCGCCTGGAGGAGGAGCGCCGCACCCACGGTGGCCCACCAGATCAGAAAATAAGGGTTCCCCGCGCTCAGGAGGATGCCGGCGGCGACCGGAGATGCCTCGCTCTGTCCGGCAGTCATCTGGGTTTCTCGCAGATTCGTAAACATGTCCCATCCCATGAGAAAAAGGAGCATCCCGCCGACGATGAAGATGGTGAATTTCACGGGCGGATGGGCGATGACAGTTCCCAGTCCGAACAGAATCGCGAACATCAGCGGAATCTCGAAGAGTCCGTGTCCCACGGCGATCCAGGCGCCGGCCCGGGGAGACCGGGTGCCTTTGCCGACCGTGACCGCCGAAATCGGTCCCGGAGCCATGACGCCTGACAGGGAGATGGTGACCGTCTGCAGTAAAAAGGGAATCAGATTCAAGAGTTACTCCTGATCAAAGTCTATCTGACCGGTCCCATCCGTCCGGGAGGCCAGAAGATCTTGTACGCACGTCCGATCAGGGCATCTTGGTACACCGGTCCGAAGAGCCGGCTGTCGGCACTGACCGGACTGTTGTCGCCGAGGACGAAAACCGCATTATCGGGTATCACATACGGGCTGTTCACGGCGAAAGTCCAGCGCCTTGTGTACCCCTTCCTGCTCAGCACCGGATTGTCGGATATTTTTCCGTTGATATGTACCTGCCCATCCGCAATCTGTATGGTATCCCCGCCGGTTCCTGCAATCCGTTTCAGGAAAATATTTTTCGGGTCTTCCTGCATATGAAAGACGACGATATCTCCGGTCCTCCAGGATGCACGATCGCTTTTCCGGGCCAGGATCCGGTCTCCCGGAATAAGGAGGGGTTCCATGGACTCGGACGGGATAAAAAAGGGCCGGATATGGGTGTGGTAAATCCAATAAGGGAAACCCAGGCGCAGGATCCATATGACCGAGATTCCGATCAGGAAAGCGATGGATTGACGGGTCGGTTTCGGGTTTCCTTTTTGGGTGGCCATCAGTACGAGTCCGGCGCTCGCGGCGGCCAGGAGAGAAGATGCTATGATGATGAACCACGGCCGGCCTGAACGCAGAGACGCGATCCATGCCGTCAGGAAAAGGAGGCCGGAAAGCCTTTTCTTCAGCCAGAGTTGTCCGAGTCCGGGTATGCTTTGAGAGAGAAAGGCGTACTTCCAGGGCGATGTCCGATTTTGCTTTGCTCCGGGCATGCGTTCATAGGTGTCGATCAGTCCCATCGCATGGACGATCAATGCGCCGAAAAGGAGGTAGATTCCAATCAGGGTGTTTCCCGTTTCGGAGAGGCATTGATGCATTCCCGCGGCCATAAGAATGAGCTGAAGACACAGAACAAGGAGGCCGCGACGGATTTCTCCTGCATAGATCTGGCCCAGTCCCGGGAACCACATCGAGATGTTGACGGCGATCCATGGATTTCTCTCGGTGTTCATCGTGCGGCAGTTTCGTTCGATTCCGTCTTAACGATTCTCCTCCCGGCCGTCTGAATATCTCGCGAATCGTCCCTTGTCGCGGGGATGTACCTGATCATGCATCGGCCAGGGCCAGCCCCCGAAATGCGTCCGGTGAAAATCCCGGTATGCCTGCTGGACTTCTTCGGGTGTGTTCATCACGAAAGGTCCGTGGCGGGAAAGGGGTTCGTTGATGGGTTTGCCCTGAAGCAGTAAGATAAAGGCCTCGGTATGACCGTTCTCAAAGATGACCGGTTCATCCGCGAGCAGGTCAACGGCATGATAGGGATTGACCGAAACACCCGCGACGTTTAATTCGGAACCCCGGTAGAAATAGGCGGAGCGGTTGACCTCGGACGAGGCGGCGGGAAGCTTCCATTTCGCATTCTTGTCCATTCGGATCAGCCAGATGCACACCGCGTTCGAAGCATCTGCAGCCCATGAATCCGGGGCGGGGGAGGGGGCTTGCAGATCGCCGATTTGACCGGAAACGAGGGTGATTTCGGTTTGTCTTCCACCGGAATCCTTGTCAATATAAACCGGAATATCCTCTGCCCATAACATGGCGTAATACGGGGTGGCAAATTTATCTTTACGGGGAAGGTTCAGCCAGATCTGGAAGAGTTCCAGCGGATTCGGACGGTCCTGATTCAAAAGCGGGAACATCTCGGCGTGCTGTAATCCCGCACCCGCCGTCATCCACTGGACGTCGCCGTTGCCATATCTGCCGGATGCACCGTGTGAATCCGAATGATCGACCAATCCTTTGAGAACGACCGTCACTGTTTCGAAACCCCGGTGAGGATGAGCGGGGAAACCGGGTATCGTTTCTCCATGATACATCCGCCAATTCTCACGGGTCGCGAAATCCTGACCCAAATTTCGCTCCTTGAGCGAGGCGGCCGGGCCCAGTTGTGCGTTTCCCGCCGGATAATCATCACGATGATGTACGCAGAACAGAAACGGATCCACAGTTTCCCACGTGAAGCCCAGCGGCTTGATGTTCAAAATCAAACGGTTATACATTCGGGTCTCCTGTCATTTCCCTGTCGGATCGGACAAAACTTCTTGAAAAGACGGGGACTATTCTCTGTCACAATATAATGCCGGCCAGACAAAATACAAAAACAAATGTGGTCCGAGGAACGGGAGCAGCCTCACGCTCGTTCAATCTTCGCAAAGTTGTTTTTCCTTGACAAATACTTGAAAATCTTTTATTTTTATGGCGAAATCAAGCGAAGGATTGATCATGAGAAAAACGGCAGTCTGTATCACGCTCATCGCCTTGACCGGATTCGCCAGTTGCGCCTATTTCAATACGTTCTATAATGCGAGGCGATACTATAGAAAGGGATACGAGGAAACCCGGAAAAACCGGACCGATCGGGTCACTTCCGCAGAGACGCAGAATTATCAGAAAGTCATCGAAAAATGTGCCAAGCTGATCCAGGAATATCCGGACAGCAAATGGGTTGATGATGCGATCATGCTCATGGGAAAGGCCTATTTTTACCAGCAGCAATACATGCGTTCGAACCGGAAATTTGTGGAGCTGCTCGCCAATTATCCCAAAAGCCCGTATGCCCCGGAGGCGCGGCTCTGGCTGGCCAGGACGAACATCTCTCTCGAAAAGTATTCCGATGCGGAGCAGGAATTAAAATTCCTGGTCAGGCAGGATATCAAAAAGGAATTGATCGCAGAAGCCCACTTTTATCTGGGACAGCTTCACAACAGACAGAAGGACTACCTAAAAGCGGTCGAAGCTTATGAAATCGCAGAGAAAGATATTCCCGGGGAATTGAAGGCGGCCACCCTCTTCGAGATCGGCGCCAATTATGATTCACTCGGCGTTTTCGACAGGGCTGCACAGGCGTTTCAGGACGTGTTGAAAAAGGCTTCTTTGCAGGAAATCAAACAGGATGCCCGGTTCAGATACATTCAGATGCGAAAGAAAATGGGGCTGTATAATGAGGCCATCCGCGAATTTGAATCCATGCTCATGGATCCGAGGAACAGCGGTCTATTTTCCAGGATACGCCTCGAAATCGCAGAGAGCCTAAACCGCAAGGGTGATGTTCGCGGAGCCCTTCTCGCCTATGAAGATGTGATTGAAGAATTCAAAGGAAACGATGCGGCCGAAGCCTATTACCGGATGGCGCAAATTTATGAGGCCCAAATGGGGGATTATGAACGGGCACTCACGCAGTACAAACAAGTCAGGACCGCGTCCGGTCGATCCGCCTTTGCGGATTCCGCCGATATCATGTCCCGTGATATCGAGCGGTTCAAGGCCCTGCGTCTTGTGGTCGATATGGGGCTGCGCGGTGAAAAGGGACAATTGAGCGTTGCAGATGAGCGTGTCGATGACGACACGCTCGATGTGACGCGACTTTTTGCCAGACTGGATACAACCCGGCTCGATTCGGCCAGATATGCACTGGTCGCAGAACTGCGCGGTCAGGCATTCCTGGATTCACTGATCGAAGAGGCCGGACTGAGCGATGCGCAGCGCATCCTGCCCCAGTGGCGGGAGCGGCTGGAAAAAAGGGAAGCCATGGGCGGTGTCGACTGGATTGGCTGGATCGAGAGGGGCGCACTGCCGACGGATGCAGAGATGGGAGAAGAGTTGTTTTATGTTGAATCGCATCGCCTGAAGCACGAAAGTCAGGAGATCATTCGAAGCGAGGCCTTGAGTTCCTTCCGTGTCGAGGAAGTCGACAAGAACCTCTTTTTGCTGTCCGAATTGTATCTTTTCAGATTCGATATGCCTGATTCGGCCGCCGCACAATACCGGACGATTGTCTCCGGATTTCCGGAAAGCCCGTTCGTCCCTCAGGCCTTGTTCAATCTGGCCTATATTTCCACAGACATCCATCATGATACGGCATCGGCAGACACCGCCTATCGGCGTATCGTCGAAGATTTTCCGGATTCACGATTTGCGAACTGGTCCCGAAGATGGCTGGGGCTCGCTCCACGTGTGGAGCCGGTGGACTCGCTGGAGCAAATATTCAGGAAAGCCGAGAAGACGTTAACCCAGGATGAAGATCCGGAGACCGCATACCGGATTTATGAAACCATCTTTGAAAACCATCCGGAAACCGACTGGGCGCCCAAGGCCGTTTATGCCATGGGGTGGATTTCGGAGCACCGTCTCGATTCACTGAGCCTGGCATATGTACTCTATGACAGCCTCATGAAACGCTATCCGGAGACGATTTATGCCAAACAGGTGCAACCCAAGATTCAGGCCGTAATCGCGGCTGAACAGCAAAAGGCGGCGGAGGCGGAAAAAGCTGTTTCGGATGAATCGAAAGAGACGGAGGATGCGCAGCTGAAACAGCCTCTTAAGGTGTCGGGGGGGGGAGCCCCTGCGGATTCTCTGGGCGAAGATTTCGCTCCCAGATCACGGGCGTCCGATCCGGGAGAAGCCAGGGATGAGGAGACGGAATCGAGTCACCCAACACATTCTGCCGATGAGCCACACCCTCAGGAACCCGGACCCCCTGAACCGATTTCTACGCCGGATGCGGCGGAGGATCGTGAAGAGAGTTTGATAGATTGATATGATGTGATGTGAAATGATAGGAGGTTCCTGATTGTACTCGGAACAGTGCCCCATCGATGAACAGCGATCCATCACCGAATCGGTTTTTTTGTTATCCTTCACATCCCGCGCGATCGCCCGGACCGGCCGGCCCGGGCAATTTTTACATATTCGGGTGAGGACTGGAATCGATCCGCTCCTGAGGCGTCCTCTGAGTATTCACCGGATTGACCCCCAGACAGGACAGATATCGCTCCTATTTCGTGTCGTCGGCCGGGGGACCCGATTGCTCAAAGACATGCGGCCGGGCGATCCGCTCGACGTCATGGGACCACTCGGCCGGGGATTCGATCTTTCCGGGAATTTCAGCCGCGCTCTGATCGTGGCGGGGGGCATGGGCGGTGCGCCGGTTTTCTTCCTGATCGATGCGCTCCTTTCCCTCGGCAAGCAGGTCACCCTGCTTTGGGGAGTCGGCGACGGACGCGAGATTTTCGGGACGGATGAATACGTCCGGAAAGGCGTGGATGTCCGCGTCGCGACCGAAGACGGTTCGCTCGGTCACCGGGGTTATGTGACGGAACTGCTCGACGTCTTTTTAAAAACCCACGCGCAGGATCAGTCGTTCCGCGGATTTGTCTGCGGACCGGAATGCATGCTTTTACCTGTCCAGCGCTTTGCCCGAAAGACGGTCTTTTCCTGGCAGGCCTCTCTCGAAGAGCGGATGGCTTGCGGTGTGGGTGTCTGTCAGGGATGCGGAGTCCGGATACGGAATCAGGCCGAATACCGGATGGTTTGCAAGGACGGTCCTGTCTTCGATTTGAAGGAGATCCTCTTCCATGACTGATCTAACCGTCCGGATCGGCCGGCTCACCCTGAAAAATCCCGTACTGACCGCTTCGGGTACCTTCGGTTACGGCCCGGAATACGCGGACTATGTCGATCTCAACCGGCTGGGCGGGCTCATCACGAAGACCATCACTTTGGAGCCGCGCGGTGGAAACCCCATGCCGCGGATCGCTGAGATGCCGGCCGGCATGCTCAATTCAATCGGCCTGGCCAATGTCGGCGTGGAACGGTATCTTGCGGAGAAACTCCCCCTGCTGGAAAAATACGAGACCGCCGTGATTGCGAATCTGGCGGGCAGCACGGTGGAGGAATATGCGCGGGTGGTCATGAAAGTCCAGAAACATCCGCGTGTGGACGGGATCGAGGTGAATGTCTCCTGTCCCAACGTCCGGAAGGGAGGGCTGGCGTTCGGAACGGATCCGGATGTGCTTTGCGAACTTGTCCGTTCCGTCCGTTCCGAGACGGATAAAACGGTGATCGTCAAACTGTCACCGAATGTGACCGACATCCGGCCTGTCGCGATGGCTGCGGCCTCCGGCGGTGCGGATGCACTCAGTCTGATCAATACGGTCATGGGCATGGGCATCGATATCCGGACGCGCAAACCGCTCATCAGCCGGATCACGGCGGGTCTTTCAGGCCCGGCGATCAAACCGATCGCCATGGCGAAGGTCTATGAGGCCGCCCAGGCCGTGGATTTGCCTCTGATCGGAATCGGCGGCATCATGAACGGCGAGGATGCGGTGGAGTTTTTGATGGCCGGTGCGTCTGCCGTTCAGGTCGGCACGCTGAATTTCGTCGATCCCGCGGGATGCCTGAAAGTCCTGGAGGGTATCGAGACTTTTTGCCGTGAACAGGGCATCGCGAAGGTTTCCGATCTGGTCGGGGCGATGGATCATGGCTGACATCAGGCATGTCATCGAGGCGCGCCGGAGTGTCCGGCGATTCGATCCCCGTCCGGTCGAACGGGACAAAATCCGTTTGTGCCTCGAGGCGGCCCGTCTTGCGCCTTCCGCGGAAAATTCCCAGCCCTGGCGTTTCCTCGTCCTGGACGATCCGGACCGGATACGAGATTTTTCATCCCGCGTCTTTTCCGGTCTGTACGCCCCGACCCGATGGGCCGCCAAGGCGCCGGTTTTGATCGTGATCCTGGCTGAACTGGATTTTCTGGCCAACCGGGCGGGAAAATTCATCACCGGCGTGCCCTATTATCTGATCGATGTCGGGATCGCCGGCGAACATCTCGTGCTCCGGGCCGAAAGTCTCGGACTGGGCACATGCTGGATCGGCTGGATGGACATGAGAAAGGCACGCCGGTTTTTCGGGCTTCCCCGGAGGATCCGGGTATGCGGCGTCATCGCGATGGGATACCCGGATTCCTCCGTCCGGAAAAAGACGAAGAAACGGAAAGCACTGGATGAGATTGTCCGTTGGAACGGGTGGGGAGAATAAAGCCTCGATTGATCCGAAATTTCGAACAGAGTGTCTTTGAGTTACAGAAAATGGGGGGTGGAGTGCCGGTTGACCGATTATCCCGATGTCGATATCCCGGATTCATGAAAGAACCAGGCCGATTCAACGTCCTCCTGTTATTCCTGATTCTGATTTCCTTATGCCGGCTCGAAGCCCGTTCCGTCCATGTGCCGCTCGGCCATCGGGTATACGATTTTCTCGACCGCATGGAGACGCGCGGCCTGCTCATCCATGTCAAGTCCGGCAGCCGGCCTTTCACGAGGGACCATTGCGCCGTTATGGTGGCGCGGCTCGATTCCCTGTCCCTCCGGAATCCTGCGGATTTTACGCGGGTGGACAGACGGCTGCTGGAACGGCTCAAGGGTGAATTCCGGGATGAATTGCAAAACCGCGGACTCTCCATCAGCAAGCGAGATAAAGAACCGCATTTCTATTCCCGTCGTTTCGATACGTCGACGGTGCATATCGACGTGCTTTTCGGGGGAGAACTGATCCGGCGCGGCAAAGGGGCTGATCCCTCGGAAAGAGAAATCAACCGGCCCCATTACGGTGCGATTCTGCGCGGGAATTACAGAAAGATCGGATTTTACTCGGAAAACCGCATATACAGCGAATGGGGCAGCCGCACCTATGTGTCGAATTACAGTCCGGCACAGGGATACCCGATGGGGGCGGAACACGACAGCAGCCGGGGAACCTGGGATGTGTCGGAAAGTCATGTGACATTTCAGGTGGGGGGGGTCGACTTTTCCTGGGGGCGCGACCGGATCGCCTGGGGTCCCGCACGGACGGGACTGATCTTTTCCGGTAAGGCGCCTGCATTTGATTTGTTTTCGCTCCGTATTCCGATCGGACCGGCCGTGTTTACCTGGCTTCACGGTGAACTGCGGAGCGATTTTTCTCACAGATGGATCGCCGCGCATCGTCTCGAGGTCTCCCTGAGAAACAACCTGAATATCGGCGTGAATGAAGGCGTGGTATACGGCAGGCGGGGTATGGAATCCGCCTATCTGATCCCGATCCTGCCTTATTTGACCGCCGAACATACGCTCGGCGACCGCGACAATCTGGTGATGGGGCTGGATGTGAACTGGCGGCCCTTCAGGAACTGGAAACTGTACGGCGATTTCTTTATCGATGATCTGTTCGCCCCTTGGGAGTTATTCGGAAATTTTTACGGCAACAAGCTCGCTTTCACCATCGGACTGCATCGGACCAATGTGTTTCGGCTGCCCGATACGGATTTGCGATGTGAATACACGCGGATCGAACCCTATGTCTATACCCATAAAGACCCCGTTAATATTTTCGAACATTACGACCAGGGGTTGGGTCATTTTCTTCATCCGAATTCGGACCGCCTGTGGATCGAGACGATACACCGGCCGTGCCTCGCGGTTGAGGCGGGCCTCTTTCTTGAAGCGATCCGTCGGGGCGCCGGCGACCGTCGTATTTCCGATGCAGAGCGACAGGATGACACAAAGCGGTTCCTTGACGGCACGATTCTGAAAACGGTCCGATACGGAATTTTTGCCGCATACGAGCCTTTTAGAGACCTGTTTTTCCGGGGGGAATGGATTTTTGTCGCCCGGAGAAATCAGCAATGGATATCGGGTGCACACGCCGACTGGTTCGAGGCCAGGCTGTCACTGAACTGGAACTGGTGATTTTCGCAAATCAATTAACCCCCATTTTAAATTATGACAATGAATTTTCAGGGTAAATAAAATTTTTACTTGACAATAATGTACCAAACGACTATATTCGTGTTATAGAAACTAACGCCTTCATCATGCGAAGCCTTAGAGGAGGTTGAAATGGATGCAAAAGTGAAGAGTCAGATTCAGGCGTGTGAAAAAATAATACCTTTTCTGAAGGTTGTGTCGAACACCACCCGGCTCAAGATCCTGTGTATCTTGACCGACGGAGAAAGACGGGTGGGCGAGATTCAGCAGTTCCTGGGTGCAAAGCAGTCCTATATTTCCCAGCAGCTCAAATATTTAAAAACACATGGTTATCTCGAGAGCCGCAGGGAAGGGACTCAGATCTATTACCGAATGGTCGATCCAACGTTTCCGGGACTCCTGAAAGCCCTGAAGAGTACGATTAAATAGGCATTCGTACGGTGCCGGAAACCGGAGAAAGGTCCCTCAGAAAGGGACCTTTCTCTATTGCAGTAGATTCCTAAAGGACGCTTTTCACCCCTTTTACATGTTGCGGCCTTTCAGAGACCGCCTCTCTATGATGTCGGCTTCTCTGTCCCGATGATTCAATAACCTGCATAAGAGGACTCCCATGACCGATTCAGGAAATATCTTTAATTCTGGTGTCGTGGTTCCTTTTTTCGTGCTCGCTTGTTTGTTGAACATAACCTTAGTCTTCGGTATGGGCGAAAAATCAAAAACGATCGAACCTTCTGTCACTCCTCCCGGGAATCTCGAACTCGATAAGATACCTCAATTTATTCTTCTTGGATTTGATGATAATTCAGATTTAGACCCCATGGAGTGGATTCTGGATTTTCTCGACTCCAGACGGCATGGCGACGGTTCTCCGTTGCGGGCGATATTTTACACCAATGGAAATTATCTGGTCGATGATCCGGAGTTACGAGCCGTTCATCTGCGGGCCTGGAAGACAGGGCATGAGATTGGAAATCATACTCAAAATCATGAACACGGGGGCGGGTTTTCTGTCGAGGAGTGGACTGTTGAGATCAATGCATGCACCCGGGCTTTCGTGGAGGCGGGTATCCCTGCAGAGGCGATCACCGGATTCAGAACTCCGTTTCTCGAGTACAATGCAGCCACATTTGAAGCGTTAGATAGGCTGGGATTCGCCCATGATTCATCCATAGAGGAAGGCGATCAGGCAGATCAGGATGGGACCAATTTTCTTTGGCCTTACACCCTTCATGACGGGAGTCCGGGAAACGCATTGCGTGCTGTGGCAGGCTTCAGGGAACGTGTAGGAAAACATCCCGGAATTCTTGAGATACCGATTCATGTATTTCTGGTTCCTGAAGACGGGGTATGCGAAGCCTATGGTGTGAAGCCGGGATTGCGTGGGCGTGCTGCTTTGAATATTGAGGAAAAATGGGGATGGCAGTGGTCCACAGAAAATGGCAAAATATCGGGTCTGGACTGGAATGTGCTGGAGGCGGCGTTGCTTGAACCAGAAGAGTTTCTCGCCATTCTGAAATACAATCTGGATTTGCGCAGGGAAGGGAACAAGGCACCGATGATGGTGGGTGGACATACCGCCCTGTATCCCGGAGAGCTGGAAGGGCGCCGTACGGCGATTGAAAACTTTGTGGATTATGCTCTTTCCTATGCCGATGTGCGTATTATTACTCCGGCGAACCTGTTGAAGTGGATGTTTCATCCCCAACCGTTGGATGCTTTTGTGGAGGTTCATTATGAATGAATGCCACGGGCTCTGGAGTACGGGTATCGATTCGTCTGGTTCCTCTCCCCGTACTATCGGTCAATGTGAATACAGGTTATTCCTGAGAGATCAGGCGATAGTTACCGGATCCGAAGCGGTCCAGAAAGACAAAACGGCGCTGCTGGTTTCTATAATACCAGATTTCATATCGGGACGTTTCTCCAAAAGTCATTTGAGGACGCTCCACGTCTGAAGGCGGACCGTGGAGGATATAGATGCGTCCCCGGTCTGTCTCCCAACCGGGGCGTGAACCGTCCCGAGTCGAGAATCGCTGATTGGCTGCGGCGACGCGCCGGTAATATTCATCTTCGAGTGCATTGAAATCCGTCTCAGGATCCGGATCGCGTTCCTTCCAAAATGTTTGGAGCCACTCCATTTGTTCCTCATGTGTGCGTGTCAGGACCTCATTGATCTCGGAATCATCCGCGACATAGACAAGTGACCGCAGGGCGAGATCCAGTTCCGGCATAAACGCAGGATGCGCCCCCCATCGCACAAAAAAGGCATCATACACTCTTTTTTTCGATTGGCCGTCGGTGACCGTAACTTCGATTCTGTATTTTCCGAAGGGAAAGTATTGTTTCAGATGAAGCCGGACGGGTTGAATCTTTCCGTGAATCGGGATTACTGTCTGATGATTTAAAATTGTGTCTGATTTTGAATCCAGAATGGTTTGAGTGAGGTGGATCTGTTGATGAGAACCGTCGGAAATCAGATAAAACAATGCCGTGAGGGAGGTGTCATCCTGAAACCGATCGGGTTCGAAGAGGGGGGATAGCGCAAGGGGGGTTGTTTCTTGATCTTCGATCCGGGTAAACAACAGCGGAGAAAGCGAGAAGGTGTCCCGGCTTAAATCCGGTAAAGATACTTCTTCCCGGCCTGAGTATTTCCGGCGTGTTTCGATATCAAATACTTCGTTATAGAGGTTGTATCGGCCGGGCGGAAGCCTGAACAGGAATCTTTCAAGGCGGGAATGTCCTGTACTCTTCGTTTTTTCGAAAGAATCGGCCAGGGTTTTTCCTCTCCTGATCCGGCTTTCGAGGAGTTCGTCTTCGGTGTTCCGGATGAGGATGGTCACCTCATAGGCGGCTTCAAAACGACCATCACCCGTAGAGATAAACTGTAGCAGATTATTGGGAATCTGAATGAATAAACAGATATCCAGTGTGTCGGGGTTTTGTCCGATCAGTGGTAATATTTTATATGGTATTTGCGCGCTACTTTGTTGTGGCTGTGCCTGGCGTCCGCCCGGCCCCCTCTGTGTCCAGGCGCAGGTTGTGACGGCCAGGGTAATCATGAAGATGAGAAAATGTGGTTTGCGAGCCATGTGACCGTCCTCGAGTGGATTGGGTGTAAAAATTAATTAATTTAAAATACAAACTATTCCGTATCAATTCAACAAAGAAATACAGATAAAGGATCCCCGGGGTGGCCTGTCTTCGTCCAGAGAGAATCGGTGAAGCGGTATTCAGGTATGGCATTAAATGCATAAATATCAATTGTATAGTACGATCGGTGGCAATCCGGGTACGAAAATTGCAAAAACTTCTTAAGCGGTTGATAAATATTGCTTGACAATGTATTAAACTTTTCTTATGTTAATTCAGGCTGTACCGATACGGCCGATGTCAAAGGCTTCAGGGGGACATATGAGATTTTTTCTTGTCACGGCTGTTTTCAGCGCATGCCTTGTGGATGCGTTCTGTACCGATTCGCCCACGATCGCCGTTCTGGATTTTGAGAATCACAGTTTTGTGGATGCGGACACCTATGCCTCATTGACGGCCGGCCTCTCCCAGATGATGGTGTCGGCAATCGCTCCCATTCAATCCCTGAATATCGTCGAGAGACAGCGCCTCAAAACGATTCTCGATGAAATTAAAATGGCCCAGGCCGGTTATGGGGCCGATGATAGTTCGGCGCGGATCGGACGCCTTGCCGGTGCCCGTTACCTGGTTCTGGGCGGATTTATGGTGGCGCCCGGGGATAAAATCCGTATCGATGTTCGTGTCATCGAGGTCGAGACGGGCCTGACCTTGCTGGCCGATGAGGTCACTGGAAAGACCCGTCAAATTCTCAAACTGATCGATCAGCTCAGCCTGAAACTCGTCCGGAAACTCGACATCAGGTTGAACCGGGATGACGAAAGGCTGCTCTCCAAATCCGAAGACGTGCCCATGCAGGCGATCCTCCACTATTCTGAAGGACTGCATCTTGAAGACCAGAGGGAGTGGAAAAAGGCCGGTGCCAGCTATTTGAAAGCGACACAAATCGCTCCTCATTTTCAGCCGGCCCGTGAACGGCTCGATATCATGGTACGGAAGGTTAAGAATCATTCCTCATAATTCGTTGAGACGATTGATGCCAAGACGAGGTTTCTCTATGAAACAATGGATTTCACTGGCCCTGCTGATCTTCGTCGGTTGTGCGGGTTCCAGCGCATACAAACCCGCCGAAAGACACCTCGAACGTCAGGAATACACCCAGGCGCTTCGCGCCTATCTCAGGGTGCTTGATCCCCGCATCCGGGATGGAAAACGTTATATCAATTATGAGAAGGAAGCGGTGACTGGAATGGGTATCGTCTACTGGCGGATGCAGCGTTTTGAGACCGCCGAGAGGATTTTTCAGACGGTCCTGGAAAAAGATCCGTTTTTCGGGCAGGCCCATTATTATCTGGGTATGACTTACGAAGGCATGGGTGAAGATCGCAAAGCCATCGACATTTATTCAGCCTATCTGGAACTCCCCCGGACGGATCCCTACAAAACGGTAATTCTCGGGAGGCTCGACTGGCTGAAACGGATCACTTACAACAGGGAACTGCAGAAAGCCTTTCAGGATGAGTCTCAGCTCAGAACCGACCAGCTCGACAAACAAAGTGTGGCCGTGATGTATTTTACCAACCTGAGTCAGGATGCTTACTGGGACCCGATCCAAAAAGGCCTCGCGGATCTCATCACCCGGGATCTGAAGACGATCGAAGGCATCACGGTCATCGACCGGTACAAGATCAATATGCTGATGGCAGAACGGAATCTGACGATCGCCGATCTTGCGAATGAGAATTTGATATCACAACATGCAAAACTGCTGGACGCCTATCACATCGTCACCGGCTCATTGATGATCAGCCGGGATATGCGGATGACACTGGATGCCACGGTTTTCAAGGCCGATGCATCCGTCTTCCCGCAGCGTATGGATTTTTCAGGCAGTCTTTCCCGGCTTTTTAAGATTGAGAAAGAACTTGTGCTCAGAATCATCGATCATCTCGGCGTCACACTGGATATCAACCAGCGGCAACGTTTACTCGAAGTCCCCACGGAGAACATGGAGGCGTTTCTCAGTTATTCCCGTGGTCTGGGTGCGCTGGACCAAAATGATTTCGAAAGGGCCCAGCAACATTTCAGGAATGCCATCGCACTCGATTCCGGTTTCGACTGGGCGGATAGTTATCTGATGCTTCCGGAGGTCTGGACGGCGACACAGAACCGAAACCTGGTTCGCGTCGATCATGAGGTCACCCGGCTGGTCCGGACCACCTCGAAAGGACGCGTCAGGATGGTTTACAAGCCGCCGCCCGAATTGTTGAGCACATGGAACCGTCTCCAATGGATGAGCTTCGGACAGAATGCGGGATACATACCGGGCAACGATACGCGTGAGGCATTTCAGGAATCATTTGAGGTGGGCCCCGGCCTGTTTCCTGTCCTTTTGTCCCAGCCGCCCGCACCGGTTCCGGCATCGGATTAAGCATAAATATTGTAATGAAGGAGACCTGACCCCATGCGAAGAATCGGATTTCTCCTGATCGTCATGATGTGGGCCCTGCCGCTGTTCGGGCAGGATCAGAACGTGAATGTCCTCGGCCGCTGGGCCGATGGACGGTGTGAAGCGGTGTTCCGCCGCGGCGGGTTCACATTTGTCGGGAACGGATCCTTTCTGGA
>DSAP01000082.1 GCA_011046415.1 bacterium
AACTTTAAACTTTAAACTTTAAACTTTAAACTTTCAACTTTCAACTTTCAACTTTCAACTTTCTCTTCCCCGCCCTGCTTCACGATCCGCCCGGGTGAAGTCCTGAAAAAAACCGTCCCGCCCGTCCTGCGATCAGAGACACCCCGGCGACAGGCATCAACAGAAACGGCCCGAACGGCTGTCCGAAGAAAAACCAGTACAGGGAATCGATCAGGGCGACGTATCCGGCCATGACGAGCATCATCCCGATGAAGCGCCGCCGGACGGGAATCGAATACACCAGCTGGGTCAGCGGCCAGAAGAAAATGAAACAGCAGGCGAACCACCCGTACAGGCGGGTTCCGAATTCAAGCCGGTGGGGCAGATAGTGCCGGTGGGCATAGAGCGGCCGTCCGGCGGGGACGCCGTCGACATAGACGCGCGCCACGCCGTGATGGAAGGTCGCCGCCACGTGCCGGTACCGGGTATCTTCGAAGACACGGTCCGAGTAGAGCGGAATCCGGGATGCGTTCTTCCACGTCTGGGGGGTGCGCACGCGCAGGGTCAGCCGGCGCCCTTCCTGGCCCAGCGTGACATTCCGGCGTTCGGGATTCCGGGAAATGGAAACGATCCGGGCGGGACCGACCTGTTCCGGATCCGCGGGACGCAGCCACAGGGAAATCGTCAATTGGGAGGCGGCTTTCAGCCGTTCCGTCAACGTCTTCCCGAGTTGACGACTCGATACCTTCCCGCCGTCGAACCGGATGCCCGGCCGGTCCCGAAGCCTTTCCACTCCCTCCCCGGTAAGGCGGAGGGAATTGTCCGGATCCGCCGGATTGCGAGCAACCCGTCCCTCGTCATCGAAAGGAAAAGCGGCGACGGGCCGCAATCCCGCGACCCGGGAAGGGGACAATCCGTCCGCCGTTTGGGACGCCAGAGATGCGATCTCACCGGGGGGCAGCGCTCGGTCGAAAATCAACAGGGAATGGATCTCTCCCCGCCACGGGCGGTCGTCCGTCCCCTCGTTACCGAGGAGGAAGGGATAGCTGTCGTCCCAGGTGTCGAACCGGTTCCATCGGACGGGAGCGAACAGGATTCCCGCGAGCACGGCCGCGTAACAGGTCGCGAACAGGATGCGGAATCTCCGCATGTGCCAGATCCGGATCGCCTGTACCGCGAAGGACCGCTCCCAGATCCGGTAAGACGCCAGTGTGCAGCCCAGCGCGGTCCCCGAGGTGTTTGTCATGACATCGATCGCGCTGGTCGTCCGTTCCAGAAAAATCTGGGCGGTCTCTATGCCCATGCTGAGCAGGGCGCCCGTCAGGGTCACGCGGATCAGGAGGGACGCGCGTCTTTCCCGGGACCGGCCGAAATGGACGCCGAGGAGAAATCCGAGCGGCATGAATAAAAGGACGTTATTGATCAGGTCATAGACCTTGACGCCGAAGAGTTCGCCTGCAGGATTATGTAAAAACAACGGGATCCAGTGTGCCGAGAAGTCGAACGGCTTCAGCGTCAGAATCAGCACATAGGCCAGATAGATTGCGAACAGGGCGATGCGGGAGCGGTTGTCCGCAAGGATGTGGGGTGTCTTCGAACGCATTCCTGATATCACTTTTCTTGATGCCCTGACAAGATACGTCCGCAAGGACACGTTTGCAAGCGGAATCGCCCTGTAAAGGCTTGACTTGAATCGGAAGCAGTGGTATATTCAGGAAAACGCGCATCAGGAAGAAATCCCGTCCCGTTTCCTGTCCACGGGATGGGAATGATCGACGGAAGCCGGGCGGGAGACTCTTCGGAATGACAAGGAAAACTCCATGAGCAAACCCCGAAAGCGCCTCATCGTGACGGGCGACCGGGTGCTGATCTCACCCGAAGAGGACCGGATTCGCACCGAGATCGGGCTCTACCTGCCCAAATCCATCGCGGAAAAAGAGCCCGTTCAGACGGGTCGCATCGTGGCCACAGGCCCGGGCATCCCCCTGCCCGAACCCCATGACGTGGATGACGAACCCTGGAAATCGCACGCGGTCCGCCACGCGCGCCACCTGCCCATGCAGGCCGAAGCGGGAGACGTGGCCATCTTCCTGCGCCGCGCGGCCGTGGAAATCCAGTACGACAACAAAACCTATCTCGTGGTCCCCCAGGCCGCCATCCTGGTCCTGCTGCGGGACGATCTCGAACGCCCCGGCGGACCGGCCGGAGACGTGATCGCCCGGCTCCCGGATGCCGGAGATGGAACAGTGTGAGCCCACGCGTCTCCGCACCGCGGCTTCGGCGGGGACATCCAATCGATTCGCAGGAAAGAAAGGACACCGACCATGCCGGATCGTCTCGACACAGGAGAACTCGTCGCCCTGATCCGCGGCACGTTCTCGCCGGGTCCGGAAGACCGGCGCCTGGCGCTCCTCGTGGATGCGCCGGATTCGGAGGCGGAGGACACGACCGGTTGGAAAGCCCTGCGCCGCATGGCCTTCGACTGGGCGGCCTCGCTCGATTCGGTCCGGGAGACGGCCGGGCTCGAAGCGGTCCGGGTTTTCGTCTATCCGAATACGCACGGCAACAACGCGGAGCTCCCGGAAACGGCCTTCACCGGATTGGCCGATCCCGATTCCCTGCTATCCGGCCGCCTCGCGGAGACGGGAACGCCCCTTCCCCTTTCCGGAATCCTGTCGTCGTACCGGCTGATCCTGGCGCCGACCCGGTACTCCGCGACCGCGCCCCTGAAACTGCTCGCGGGAACCTACGGATTCCGCGCCGCCACCCTGCCGGGCTTCACCCAAGCCATGATCCCGGCACTGAGGCTGGACAGCGACGCGGTCAACCGGCGGCTGGACCGGATCAAGGCCCTGCTCGATCCGGCGGAAGGATTGGACATCCGTTTCGACGTGGACGGACGGCTTCGCGTCCTCCATGCGGACCTGCGCTTCAGGACCGCGCACGCATCCGGAGGCCGATTCCCCCGGCCGGGGACGGCGGGCAACCTGCCCGGCGGGGAAACCTATATCGTGCCCTACGAGGGGGGACAGGGAACGCCCAGCCGGACCCGGGGTGTGCTTCCCGTCCAGTTCGGGGACGAGGTCGTGTATTACCGGATCGAGGGAAACAGGGCCGTGCATGTTCCCGGTTCCGGTCCGGAATCACGGCGTGAGGCCGCGGCCATCCGGGAGGAACCGGCGTACGCCAATCTCGCCGAGATCGGATTCGGCGTGCTGAGGGAGTTCGGCATCCGGCCGGCCGGCGAAATCCTGCTGGACGAGAAACTCGGCCTGCACATCGCCTTCGGGAGGAGCGACCATTTCGGCGGCGCGGTCGGGGTGAAGGATTTTTCCGCGCCCGGCAAAGCGGTCCATATCGACCGGGTCTACATCCCTGAAATCATGCCCCGGATCCGCGTAGCCGCCGTGGAGCTGATTTCCGGGGACGGGAAGAGGAAACGGATCATGGAAGACGGCCTGTATGCCGGAATCTGAGTGCCCCGGCCGGGACACGAAACAAACCGGGGCGGGAAATCGTTTTTCGGGACAATCGACGGATGCGACCCGTTCCGGACTTGAAGAGGAAAAGCCCCCGGAAATTATGGGATTTTCACTGTCCCGCCGGCCCGGAGGAAAGAATCGGATCTGTTTTTCCCCTTGCCCCGAATGATCCCCGTCCTTATATTGGGCAGGACGCCCGGACAGCCGGCCGCGGGATGTCGTCCCCGGCCCGGTCGACCGGGGATACCGAGAAATCCGGAAAAGGGCATCGACGACGATGTGCGGTCACTTCGCCATGGACTATGCCGCCCTGATCGGGCTGTTCCACGAATACGTGCTGGACGGCGAGGACGCGACCCCGCCCGTCCGGGACGCATGGCCCCCCGCGGGCGAATTCTATCCTTCGCGCGGGGCCCGTCACACGGTCGCCCCCGTCCTCCTGAACCGGGAGGGCCGGCGGCGATTCGAGAATTTCCGCTGGGACCTCGTGCCGGACTGGTGGGACGGACCCGTGTCTGAGAAAAAATTCGCATCGTTCAACGCACGCGGGGAGACGATCGCCGGGAGGGCCGCGTTCAGGGGTCCCTGGCGGAAAAGGCAGCGCTGCCTGGTTCCCGCCACCGCTTTTTACGAGTGGCCGGACAGGAAAGGGATGCCCCCCGGCATGAGACGGCGCGAGCACCGGATCGCCCTCGCCGACACGCCCGTTTTCTGGATGGCCGGCATCTGGGATGCCTGTCCGGACAGGGAGACCCGCTCGACGCTCCATTCGTTCGCCCTCATCACCACCGCCGCCAACAAAGCCGTCGCGGAAATCCCCCACACCCGCATGCCGGTGATCCTGAAAAAGGAAGACGAAACCGCCTGGCTGGACGCGCATGTCCCTCCCGAAGAGGCGGCGCACATGCTCTGTCCCTATCCAGAAAATCAAATGATCATCGAAACCCCGGGATGAAACCGCTCAGATGCCCAGACTCACCGTGACAAAAATATATCGCGCCGAAACGCAGACCGACATGCCGCTGCCCCTGGCGGACGCCAGGCTGTCCGCGGGATTCCCTTCTCCGGCCGAAAATTATTTCGAAGAAACCCTCGACCTGAACAAATTCCTGATCAAACATCCGGCCGCCACGTTTTTCGTCAAAGTGGAAGGCGATTCCATGATCGATGCCGGAATTTTTCCCGGGGATCTGCTCATCGTCGACCGGGCCGTCGAACCGTACCCCGATGCGATTGTGGTCGCCGTTCTCGACGGGGAGTTCACCGTCAAGCGGATCAGGAAAAAGGACGGGCGTCTCTTCCTGATGCCGGAGAACAGGGACTACGCACCCATCGAAATCAACGAAGAGACGGCCTTTCTGGTCTGGGGCGTAGCGACCTACACCATTCATCCCCTGTCCAAATGACGATGAAAACCGGATACGCACTCATCGACTGCAATAATTTCTACGTCTCCTGCGAGCGCGTATTCGACCCCGCGCTCAGGAACCGCCCGGTGGTCGTGTTGTCGAACAACGACGGATGCATCGTGGCGCGTTCCGATGAGGTCAAGACGCTGGGCATCGGCAACGGAACGCCCCTGTTTCGCTGCCGGGACCGGCTGGACAGGCACGGTACGGCCGTGCTTTCCTCCAACTATGCGTTGTACGGAGACATGTCCCGCCGTGTGATGGAAACCCTGTCCCGTTTCTCGCCGGAGATCGAGACCTATTCCATCGATGAGGCCTTCCTGTCACTCGCGGGTTTCCAACGCCGGGATACGACCCGGTACGCGGGGGAAATCAAGAAAACGGTGGAGCGGTGGACCGGGATTCCCGTGACGGTCGGCGTGGCGGAGACCAAGACGCTGGCGAAGATCGCCACCCGGCTGGCGAAGAAAGATCCCGGGATGCGCGGCATCTGCAATCTCATGGGCTTCCCCCGCCTGGAAGAGATCCTGGAAGGGATCCCCGTGGAAAAGATCTGGGGCGTCGGCACGGCATCGGCGCGGAAACTGAGGCGCTCCGGGATCGGGACGGCCCGACAATTCAGACACGCCGACCCCAAATGGGTGCGGAAACATTTCAGGGTGGTCGGCCTGCGCACACAGCGTGAATTGTGGGGAGAGGCGTGCATCCCGCTCGAAGAGGAGCCGCCTCCCAAAAAACAGATTGTGTGTTCCCGTTCTTTCGGCCGGCCGGTGACGACGCTGCAGGACTTGAGGGAATCGGTGGCCGATTACGCCGCACAGGCGGCCTCGAACCTGCGCAGACAGGGGTCGCTCGCCCGGATCCTGCAGGTCTACATCGCCACCAACCCTTTCAACGGCGGTCCCCAGCATACCGGAGGCATACAGGTGCGCTTTCCCACACCGACTTCGGATTCCCTGCAGCTGGTCCGTTTCGCCTGCCGGTCCGTGGAACGCATTTTCAAACCCGGCTTTCACTACAAGAAAGCCGGGGTGATGCTTCTGGAATTGACGCCCGGAAGCCGGATGCAGACCGACGTCTTCTGGCCGCATACGACGGAGAAAATCGACAGCCTGATGCAAGCGATGGATCAGATCAACGGAAGATTCGGGGCCGGAAGCGTCCAGATCGCCTCATCGGGGATCGCGAAGAACTGGCGGATGAGAAGAAGTTTCAAATCGCCCCGATACACCACCCAGTGGGAGGACCTGCCCGTCGTGAAGGCGTAAGTCCGGTTTCCTCCCGGAGTGGACGGACGAAAACTCTCAAACCTCCACCCGATACCCCGGGTCCACGTCGCACGCCGCCTGTCCGCCGCGTATGCCCCAGTTCTCCATGGGAACCTCATGCAGGACGATGCGAACATTTTGCTCCGGAACACCCCATCCCGCGAAGAGCCGGACGATCGCCCGGTATAATTTCCGTTTGGTCGCGAGCGTTCGCCCGGCGAAGAGCCGGATTTCGACCAGCGCATACCGACCCTCTGTATCCGCAGGCTGGAAAAACCCCTCCTTCTTCTCGTCGAGGAGGACGAGCCGGTCTTCCTCCCGGATTCCGAGGATGCGGACCAGGAGGGATTGGAAATCATCGGCGAGGGCTTCCCGCTTCCCGCCGATTTCGAAGTTGACCGTGAGTCTCGTGACCGGCATCGTGCACTCCTGTTCAATGGGGGAATTGGGGGTTTGAACTCCCCGGAAAATGTCGTAAATTGCACACGGAACAAGGACGACCCGTTTTAAAAAAACCCGGATGCCATTTATAAAGCAGGGATCCCGTATGTCAACCCGTGATCAACCACCGATTCACCATCCCGCCATCGCCGATGCCGAGGTCGTCCGGCCCACACACGTGGAGGTCGATCTGTCCCGCCTCGGGGACAATTTCATGGCCATACGGAATCACGTCGGCACGACCAAAATCATGCCCGTACTCAAGGCCAACGCCTACGGCCACGGACTCGTCCGCGTGGCGCAGTGGATGGAACGCCTGGGCGCGGATTATCTCGGCGTGGCCGTGCTCGAGGAAGGCATCCTGCTCCGGCAGCAGGGAATCACCCTGCCCATCCTCGTGCTCGGCGGAATCCTGGGCAATCAGATCCCGCACTTCCTGGAATATGATCTGACCCTCGCCGCCTCGTCGGTCAGCAAACTGGAACAGATCGATGAAGCGGTGATGCGGATGAAGAAACCGGCCCGGGTCCATCTCAAGATCGACACCGGGATGGAGCGGATCGGCGTGCATTACTACAATGCGGAGAAATTCCTGGAATCCGCCTCCCGGTGCCGGCACCTCGAGGTGGAAGGCATCTTCTCCCATTTCGCCAATGCGGATGCGTCGGACCCGGCGCACGCACGCCTGCAGCTGGAACGGTTTCACGAGGTGCTTTCGTTTTACGAAAAACGGTCTCTCGCGCCGCCGAAGCTCAGACACATGGCCAATTCCGGCGCGATCTTGCAGCTTCCCGAAGCCTGTCTCGACATGGTGCGTCCCGGCATCCTGCTATACGGCGTTTACCCCTCCGGGACGGTAACGCGTACCATCCCGGTCAGACCGGCGCTGACCTGGAAATCCCGGGTCGTTTTCTTTAAAATCATCCGCCCGGGACATCCGGTCGGATACGGCTCGACCTGGCAGAGCGACCACACCGTCCGCGCGGTGACCGTGCCGGTCGGATACGGAGACGGCTATTTCAGGCGCATGTCGCACCGGACATCGGTGCTCATCCGGGGCAGAAAATATCCCGTGGTCGGCACCATCTCGATGGATCAGATCGTCGTGAACATCGAATCCGACAGCGCCTACAACGGGGATGAGGTGATCCTGATCGGTGAAATGGATGACAACGCCGTGACCTGCGAAGATCTGGCAAAATGGGCGGAAACCATCCCCTACGAGATTCTCACCAACATCAACACACGCGTTCCGCGGATTTATATCGAATCGGAACCGGCCCGCTCATCCGACAATCCCGGCCCGATGGACGTCATCTCAGAATGAGCCGACGCCTTCCGGATTCCGCCCCTGAATCTGTTGCTGGAGTCGTCGCTGCTCTTCCCTCGCCTTTCTTACCCGCTGGACCGAATCCAGATACCGCTTGGAGGCTTTGACGGCGATGGCTTCTTTATAGTACGATTCGGCCCGGTCGAAATCGCCCCGGATTTCATGGGCCACGCCCAGATTGTAAAAGGCCGAGGCCTCCCCGGGTGTTTCGAGCGCGGCAAGCCTCCAGATCTCGATGGCTTCAGGCCAAAGACCGCTTTCCGCATATTTCTTTCCGACCGCGATCTTGCCCTTCCCCGTCTCGACATACCGCGTTTCTCTGCTGTAATGCGGAGAAATCTTCCAGGCGAATTCCCGGCAGATCTGGCGGGAGAGATCCGAAAGAATTTCCCCCTCCGGCTTGAGGGTCTGGCTGCCGCCCTCGACCACCTTGCCGCTGTTATAGCTCTTGGAATCGCTGTGCACGGCGAGCAATTCGCCTGTCTTCACCGAAACGGCCCTGAAGTTGATGGCGACCGTGCCGCGGCGGACCCGGTAATGCTGATCCACCAGCACGGTCTTCATGATCTCCCGCTTTACCTTCTGGGTCTTTCCCGTGAAGATGTTCTTCTGTTCGACCCATTCGTATTTGCCGGTGCCCTCCTGGCGCTCGACCTTCTCCTTCCCGCGCTCATCGGGCTCAACCCGGTAGGAGGTTACCTCACCGAAAATCATCACATCCACCCCGAGCAGGCGGCCGACTTCCACGGCCGTCTCCTCGCTGACCACCCCGGCCATCCCCAGGTTCTGCTCCTCCAGGATACGCCGCAACTGTTCCCGTTCGAGCAGATCGAAATGGCCCGCCTCTTTAAGATACGACTGGAGCTGCGTGGCGATCTGGCTGCCGGACCGTTCGACCCCCTGAAAATCGGCCACGGCCAGGGTCCTCACGCCGGGCATGTCGATCTCCGCGGGTTTCTTCACCTGAACCGAGATGGCGGCCGGCGCGGCGCATGAAAGAAGACCGATCAGGACCGGGAAAAACCATATGAGACACAATCCTTTTTTACGCATAACCATCCCTTCTTAAATCATTCGGACTATAACAACAGCCGCCCCTGTATCGTCATGAACTGTCCCGCCTTCTCGCCGAATTGGGGATAGTAATGATACAAACAGCCCAGTTCGAACCAGGTTTTCATTCCGACTGGAAAGGTGAATCCGAGCCCCCCGATAAATCCGAGGCGGATGTCTCCGCTGCCGACGGCTCCGTGCATCCGGGGATACGCGATGCCGTATCCGAAATCAAACGTAAAATGGGTTTCAAAATACCGGCGTCCCAGGAGCTGCAGGTTCCAGAAGGACCAGTCGGTCGATTTGGCCGCAAAAAAGAACCGCATCGAGACGTCCAGGTCTTCTCGGAAATGGAGGCCGAGTATACCGCCGTAACCCAGCCGGGTTTCAAAAATCTCTTTCATGTCGCTCAGGGGTATGAAGAAACCGCAGGTGGGGCCGAGATACCCCCCCCTGACATTCCTGGGCGTGGAAGGAGAGGACGGCCGGGCAGCCCCCGCCGATGGGGACGCGGTACCGCCCCGTTGAAAACGGACGATCCGGTCGCTTTCCAGAATCGAGCGGCCGGCGTATTGATCGGTGAGTTCGATCCGGGTGAGCTGCGGCGTCACCCGTACCGCCCGCGCACGGGCCACCTCATTCCACTGCACGCCGACGGCCCGCATGATGCCGAACTCATCATCGGTTCTGACGCCGTCGTCGCTTCCGATATTGATCACCGCGATCCTGCCCGCACTGCTCACTATCCGGACATTCTGGGCATGAAGAGCGGCCGACATGATCAGACAGAATACGACCGCCGCCGGCAGACCGGTCTTCCGGAAAGCTAATGGATTAATTTGCATGATATGCCCCCAGGGTTTTAAATCGGAAAAAGAACGATATAGGCATGTGCAAATATAATACCAAAGATATTTCATTTAAACCGATAATGCTTGCGAACGTCCTTTGTGATTTTCCAGACGCAGGACATCCCTCGTGGAAAGGTCACCAGATCACCCTTGCCGATCCGCACCGGACCGCCTCCCTCCGGCGTGACTTCCACCTCACCTTCGAGAAAATAGCAGATTTCCTGTTCATCGTATGTCCACGGAAATTCGGACACGTCCTTCGTCCAGACGGGCCAGTCGAAAACCCCCAGCGCATCGAGCTTTTGAGGGTCGGGCTTATGATCGATCTGAATTGCCGGCATGGTTCCCCCTCGATTTATTTGACAATCCGTTAAAATTAACAAGATTGTTACAAAATTGCAACCTTCGAATCACAAAGTGGAAGGCCAGACGACCGTATTCACCGATCCGGCCGGTGCCTGGATCCGGATCATCCGTTCATTTACCCGAATCGTCATGGTCCAGGGATTGAAGCTGGGATTCGACAGGACCACGACGATTGTATCGTCCGGATTCCGGAAGGCCAGGGCCTGCGCATCATCCCCGCCGGTCTGGATGCGGACCGCGCCGGGTTGGATGAACGCACCGACATGCTTCATCACATAGTATTCGAAATTGTAACGGACTTCCCGAGTGAACCGGTTCACGGTCACGAGGGAATTCTGAGACCATCCCCAGGTGCTGTTCCCCGTCTGATCGAGGACCATATTCCAGTACAGATAGGAATTCGCTCCGCCCTCGAAATACTGTTTTATGAGCGTCCAGGTATACAGTCCGGCGCCATGATCATTCGATCCGTCCCCGCATTCCGACTCGGTCTGCATGAGACGCAGTCCGGGATGCCGTCTGTGCGTCTCGGCCACCGCCCATTTCCCATCCCACTGATATCCGACCCCTGCAACAATCGGCGCCGTATCCGGATCCCCGAGTACGACGCCCGCATATTTCCGGTAGTCTCCGTGATTGATCGTGCCCAGCCAGATCTCGGTATCCAGCCGGTCTTTCCGGAATCGCGGCGCAAGATCATCCCGTATGAAATCGCGCATTTCCTCGCCCGTCCACAGACAGGAGGGAAAGACCTGACATGCATCCGGTTCATTCTGCACGTGAATCGCGTACACCGGGATGCCTTCATCCCGGTAAGCCTGGATGAATCTGAAAAAATACCGGGCATAGGCGGACCGGATTTCGGGAGTCCAGATCAACCGGGAGGTCTCCGGTTCGGACTGGCAGGAGTAACGACCATTCCGCTTCATCCATGCGGGCGGAGACCAGGGAGAAGCCCAGATCTTCGAGCCGGGATGGATCTCGAGGGCCGCCCGGATATATGGAATCAGGTATTTTCGATCCCGTTCGATGGAGAATGATTTCAATTCCAGGTCGCCCGGGGTCTCGGCGAGCGAATACCAGTCCATTGCATAATCGCTCGCACCGATCGGCGTCCGGAAAAGGGTGAATCCGCACCCCGTATCGGGATCAAACAGTTTGTGAAGGACTTTCCGGCGTTCGGTTTCGGAAAGGACGGAAAGCGCATCCCAGCCTCGTTCGTTGAAACACCCTCCGAATCCGTCGATCGTCTGACGGGTTTCCCCGGGAGAAACCTCCAGCACCCGGTGATCCGTACCGTCCCAGGGTTCGACGACCGGCGCAGGATGGAAATTCCAGTTTGTCCGGCCGTCCGAACTCAACCAGACCGCATCTCCTGCGAGAAGAATTTGTGCCGTCGCGGCGAACACCCCGATCCTCACACCAAGGCTTCCCATGATTCCTTCCTCCGCTTGCCGCGACCGGTCAGTCATGACCGGTAAACGAGATCCCGATTTCTTCGATTTTGAGCTGAAACTGGATCATCTTCTCGAACTCGGAAAGCCGGACCGCCTGGCGGGCGTCGCATCGGATCGACTTCCGCTCGATTTCGTCGGTGATTACCTCGACCATGGCGCCGTTGGCCCTGAAAACCGATGCGGCGCAGAACTGGTAAGGCACCAGGGCCGCATATCCGGCACTGTGGCTCGGATCGACGATGATCGGCAGAATCGTCCGGTCCCTGACCGCGGGAACGACGTCGAGATCCAGATGGCTGCGGTTATAATCGCCGTGGGTGGTCGATTTCACCCCCCGTTCGCAAAGCACGATGTCCTTGTTTCCCTGAAGAGCGATATACTCTGCCGCAGACAGCCATTCATCGAGTTCCGCCGCGATGCCGCGTTTGTACAGGATGGGCTTTTGGGCAAGGCCGACCCGCTCGAGCAGATTGAAATTTTGAAAATTGCGTGTCCCGATTTGAAACATATCCGCATGGGCGGCGATCAGATCCACCTGTATGACGGACATGACCTCCGTGGCGTAGGGCAAACCCGTGATATCACGCGCCTTGTCGAGTATTTCCAGACCCTCCTCACCCAGTCCGCGGAAATCCCAGGGCCGCGTCCGGGGCTTGAAGGCGCCGCCGCGAAGGATGAGCCGGTCTCGAATGTCATATCGGTCCGCCAGCCGGGCAAGCCCTTCCGCGATGGCGACGGTCTGATCGTAACTCTCGACCGCGCAGGGGCCCGCCAAGAAAACAAAATGATCGTCTTTGAACTGCCGGACATGACCGTCCGGACCGGGTACGCGCACGATGCGGCGGTCTCGTTCGATCTTCTCACTCTGATCGCCGACCACTTTCCGTGCAATCGTCTTGTATGGAGATGAAATACGCCAGGTACGCACGACCCCCTGAAAATTCTCGATGAAATCCGAGTCCTGCCGGGAGGCGTCCCCTTCGACCGCAATCACCGTATACAGATCGCCGTATAGGATATCCGGGCGGCAGTTCAGAGACCGCACATATTCCGCGATCTGTTCGATGGTTTCTTCGTATTCTTTCTCAATCTCAATAATCATGGCCTGTCATCTTCTTCTTGATAATATGAAAGAGCCGCCGATCAATTCGGCGGCTCTTTGAAAACCAGACACGGACATGGATTCTTCTGTCGCGTGCAGTCCCGGAAATCGGGGCAATGAGGCGCTTGATCAGATCACTGCGTTCTGCCATTCTTCCTTTTTCACGAATTTGGTCAAATTCCGGCCGTCAGGGGTTCTCCCTTTAAATGCATACCTTTCCTTGCCGGGGTCACCGTATTTGACTTTCTCGGTGACCTCGACTTCGACCTTCTTTCTCAACTTCACATCGTAAAAGACCGCTTTCATTGCCCTTCCTCCTTCTCGATTTAATGATACCCGAATGAGTGGATAATTCTGACACGCGAGAAAAACCGCATGAAGCGCGGCTTCCAGGTGAGGCTCACTAAATATAGCGATCAAAAAGGGGATCGTCAACAGGAAAAACACCTTTTTGTCATTTTTTTCCCAGGAAGGGACACCCGCATCAGAAATAGACTTTATAGAGGAGCCGGACATTCCGTCCGGGCTCGGGCATGACCGTTTTAATCCGGTTCAGATGTTTCCGGTATACGGCGTTCCCGATATTCTCGACGGTCAGCGCCAGCGTATGGAGAAAAACTCCTCCGGCCAGATAGGTATGAACCGTCAGATCGCAAACGACATACCCGGCGGTCGGTTCTTCGAATTCACCGGGGCGATCCTGACTGAGGGCACCGCGCGCGCCGACTCCGGCTGTCCAGTCTCGGTACTGAAACCGGACCGCGATCCTCCCCGATGCCGGCGGGATTCTCGGAATCGGTGTATCGGAGGTATCCAGGATGCCGCAAACGGACTGCAACTGCATCCAGACCGAGATCCATCGTGCCGGTCTCCAGTCTGCCGTCGCTTCGAATCCCGACATCCGGGCATCCATGCCGGCATATCGGTACAGGAACAGATCGGCGCGCCGCAGGCTGCGCTCACCCGTGTTTCGCGGAAATATATATCCCCTGAATTGATTGTGGAACAGGGTTGTCCGTACCGTCATCCGCGCCGATTCAACCTCGGAGAACACTTCGAGGCCCACGGCGGATTCATCCGACAAATCGGCGTTGCCGACCTCATAGGCATAAGCCGCCAGATGCGGTCCTTCCGAAAAAAGCTCCTCCACACCGGGCGCCCGGAATGTACGGATGAGAATCGCACCGATCGTCCAATCCGGATGGATGTGGCGGCGAGCCGAAAGTCCTCCCGAAACACCCGCAAACTCCCGGTCCCGGATCAGCCCGACGCGCCGCGACAGATAACGGACTTCCGGATGAATCCGCTTGCCGTCCAGACGAATCGTGCCGTTGACGGCCCATGGACCGAGCATGGTCTCGTTATACAGATAAGCCGCGCCGCTGAGTTCCCGGGAAGCGGGTGTGAACGTCAAACCGCCGGAACCGTAATCACGGTGTTCTCCCCAGAACCCGAGACGGGCGTTGCGGAGCAACCCGCATTCACAAAAATGCAGAATCGCCGACACATGATGGGTCACCACCCCGAATTCCATACCGATGACGCCGTTCGATTCGATTTCCCGGTGGCGGTACCGGGAGTACCGATGTTTGACAAACACATGGCGCAACCTGTTTGAGGACAGATTGATTTGCCCTTCCCAGGTCAGATGCTGTCTCAGCATGTCGATGTCGACACCCCGGGTATGCCCCCCGGCCGGGTCGGGAGGAATGCCGTAAAACGAATCATAGACACCCCCGGCCATCCCGATATGTCCCCAGGCCCGGTTCAGTCCGAATCCCAGCGAACCGTTTCCGGTCCGGAGGCCGGTGTTTTCGAGGATCCCGGCGGGTGTCCGCAAAACATCCGTTGACCGGTAACTGATATCCGCACGAACAGCCATCGGGCCGAACGGCATTCCCCATTCGAGACCGCCCGCCCTGCCCCGGTTGACGGTCTCGCCCTGCAGGCTTGCCGAACCTTTCAGTTGCACGGGCCGGACGCGCGGCACCGCCTCCCGGACCACATTAATAACTCCGCCCAACACGTTTGCCCCGTACATCATCGCTTCCGGTCCGCGGATTATCTCGATCCGGGTCGCCTTCAGGGGATCGATCGACACCGCATGATCGGCCGATGTGGCCGACAAATCCCCGGTCCGTTCGCCGTCTTCCAACAATAACAGCCGATCTCCACCCAATCCCCGGAGAACCGGTCTTGCGGGAGCCGGACCGAGGGTAATCAGGTCCACTCCCGGTTCGTTCTCTAGTGTCTTTGCGAGGGTGAGGCCCAGGTTCTGGCGGAGTTTTCTGTCGGCCACCACGATAGCGGGACCCGCCGGGAGAGAATCATTCCGGGAACGATAGGCCGACACCGCCAGTCCGCCGCCCATCCGAAGCGGTTCGGGTTCGACCCGAAGAATCAGTCGGGTCGTCTGACCGGCGACAAGGGTCAGGAGTGTCTCCGATTCGCGGTATCCGAACCGGGATGTCTTCAGGACATGTGTCCCCGCGGGAATGTTCTCGAACCGGAACATCCCATCGGAGCCCGCAGACTGCCAGAAATGAATCTCGGAGATCAGGAGGTACGCAAATCCCACCGGTTCGCCCGACACGGCATCCACCACCTGCCCCGCGAGCGTACCGGTTCCCGCGGGATGCGCCCGGACACTCTGGAAAACCGCCATCAGCAGGCAGAGGAGACCGGATACGCGTAAAAACGTTTTATATTTCATCGTTTTGATTAACGGGCCGAATGAATCGGAAACGCACTTTCCTTGTTCCCTCGACTGGGAAAAAAGAAAAATGCATACAAAGTGTACCGGAACTCAGTCCGTCACACCGATCGGAATCGGCACCGACACGAAATCGGCGTGATCGCCGTGGTTGAGCGTGATCACGAGTGTCGTATTCCCGGACACCAGACCCCGGACACGAAACCGCCATTCTCCGTCTCCGGCATCCCGATAGACTTCGGCGATGTGGGTCTGTTCCACCGACCAGGAGAGACCGAAATGGTCGTCTTCCGGAACAAACAGGTCGCCGTCATGTTCGTCAATAAAAAAAACGGACAGGGCCGGTGTCTCTTCACCCGCCTTCACGGCGATCATCCCGGAAACCGTCCCGTCTTCGTAGCGGACGATCTCGTTTTCGTCCTGAAGAATCACCAGTCCCGTTGCCTCCGCATGGTCATGGCCCTGTTTCGATTTGACCGGATTGTCCCGTCCACAGCCGGCATACAGGATGGAGATCAAGGCAATCGGCACACTCCATTTGACAACTGATTTCACAGGGCCGCCTTTCTTTTTAAATATCAATTCCCACGTTCAGGCAGCGGGATTCAAAGCCGTTTCTCCGAGCCGTTATCGTCCGGCATCCGGACCCTCGGCAAATTCATCGCTCTTGTTCGAGCCGGCAGCGGGAAAACCCCGTGCGGCCGGCACCGTTCAGCGAACCGGACCCGCGGGATACGCCCCGACGTAGGGAGCCGTCCTCCCGGGAAGGTTCAGGACCCGGACGATCTCCGCCGGCAACCGGGTGGCGGCACGGTTTCCGGGAAATGTTTTCGACAATTCGAAATGACCCAGTTCGGCGCCCCGGAACAGGGGAATCTCTCCGGAGGTAAAATACAGGCTGTGCGCGGAGAACTCCGGATAGCGTCCGTGCAGTGCCTGCGGCGTCTCGAACGGGGTCTGGCATGTCTCATCCGCCGCGGGACTCCACAGGATCAGGGGCATCGTCCCCCTGTCCCCGCGCCTCACATAGACGTTGTGATCGAGGCGTTTCAACTGGGGTCCGGCGAGGCGTCCGCACAGGGCTTCAGGCTGCCAGACAAACAGGAGCGGCCTCCGGTAATCCGCATCCCCGGCGAGCAGGTTGTTCACGAACACGTGTCCGTCCCGTTCATCGACATCCGGCCCGGTGCTGGGATGCCAGCCGAAGTGATCGCCCGCCGCGCTCCGCGCGTTTCGGCCGATACAGACCGTGCTGTTGACCAGTGTGTTCTGATAGATGTGGACATCCGAGCTGTTGAGGACGAGGATTCCATGATCGCAATCGACGAAGACATTCCCGGCGCACACAGCCCCTTTCGAGATTTCGAAGAAGAATCCGTTGTCGCTCGGCCAGAGCTGATCCCTGCGGGGTATCCTGTCGACCTTCCCCACACCCTGGATCCAGTTGTTGATGAAAACCCCGTCCACATTGCCCACGTCATACCAGATCCCGTTCGAATGGGGATGATCGATCACCAGGTTATCCCGGCAGGTGACGCGGTAACACTGATTGAAAATCTTCACCGCCGCAGGATAGTAGCCGGTGATTCGCTCGATGTTGTTCCGGGTGAAGATGTTCTTTTCCATCAGAACATCGGAGGAGCTCAGGATGAAGAGGCCTTCCGTGCTCGTATCGCTGACCTTACAATGCCGGATCGTCAAACGGTCTCCCCGGAGATAGGCCGCGACGCGGGAACAGTATGAAAGGGTGCAATTCTCCAGGGTGGTGCCCACCACCTCCTTGCCGTGACCGGATTCCGGGGACAGCCCCTCCGGATTCGTGCCGTCGATCTCGATCGCCCGGAAGGCGTACTGGGTGAAGGTGATCCCCCGGATCACGGGGCCCTTCCGGTCCGAGACCCTTCCGTGGCATTCCCCGGTGATGCGGTGGATCGCGACATCGTATGCGGTGATCTCCACCAGCCGGTCCGTGGGATCGACCCCGATATATACCAGCCCCGCGTCATAGTCGATATAATATGAATCCCCGTCCACCTCTCCCTCCCAACCCGCGGACTGGAGGAACCGGCCGTCCACGAACACCATGTCGTTGTGGAAGCGGTGCAGCGGCGTTTCCCTGCCGTGCCGGTGGCGCCGCCACCAGTCCTGCGGCGCGTCCGGAAAGAGGCGGGTCCACGGAGTCATCCATAACCCGTTTCCGAGATCGCGCCATTCGGTCGCGACAAAGGTGCCTTTCAGCACGGGCTGTTCATCCGCATGGGGTTGCATCGTGATCCCCTGATTCAGAATCAAGTCACCGGTGCGGTATGTGCCGCCGCGCAGCACGATGACATCCCCGGTACGGACCCGCGAGAAGGCCGCCTCGAGCGTGGTGGGTGTGTCGAGGGATGATCCCGGGGCTTCGGCCTGTCCACCGGGCGACACATAGTACACCGTGCGTGCGTCCCGGGGAAGGGTGTAATTCTGCGGAATCGGACCGTAGGGGCCGCCGGAGGGTTGGGCCGCAAGCGGCGCGGAACCGGTCAGGAGGCCGAGGAAGCAGCAGACGGCCCCACACCATACAGACGGTTTCATGCCCCGGACGGCCGCCCGGATACGGCGGAGTGGTTCCTGTACGGATCTTTCAAGAATTCTGGATCTCATGTTCTCCTCCTGGATCGGATCGATGTTGTCCCGCAATTTGTACACATTCCGTTCCCGCAAGCCGGAATCCGCCGGGCTTCCGGGGAGAAAAACCATTCAACGGCCGGCCCGGACGGTTCCCCGATAACTCTCGGGCGGACCGAGATAACTGGGTTTCAGACCGCCCGCGTCCACGACGATTTTCTGGAGGACCAGCCCCGGATCCACCATCCAGAATTTCAGGACATGTTCGCCGGGCGTCTCGATCCGGTGTATCGATGTCATGATCTTGATGTTCCGGCCGACCGCCTCGTTCCAGGTCCGCGGATATTTCCAGTCGGGTATCGTATCATGGACATGGACGTTGATGATCCGGAGCGGCAGATCATCGAACGAAACGGCATACCGCAGTCCCTCGGTGTCGAGGTAATTTTGTGTCGGCGAAAAATAGGCGTGGACTTCGACCTCACCGGCGCCAAAGAGGTGCATGCGGTATTCGAGCCGCGGGCTGTCTCCGCCGGGCGTCTGGGCCCGCGCGGTCACGGGCATCGGCGTCATGCCCGATAGCGTCCGGCCCAGATCCGGAATCCGGAGCCAGCGGACCGCCGGAGTCTCCACGGCGCGCGTGAAATGTTCGGCTTCCATGGATACGACGCCGTTGTCCTCGACGAATCCGGAAACCTCACCCGGTCGGGGTACATCGGGATTGTGAATGGCTGCATAGACCGTGACCCGGCTGCCATCGGGTCCCTGGATACGGATCGGCACGCGATGCCTGCCGCGGGGGGCCTCGTCCCAGTCCACGTTCACCCAGATCCGAAGTTCCTGTTCCACACGCCCCTCCCCCGGCGTCACCGTCAGCCAGGGTGCACCGGCCTCCGTCCGGTATTCAAACGGGACCGTGCCGCGGTTGAAAACCTCGATGTAAAACCGCTGTTTGTTGAACGGATCCGACTCCGGGAGGACGGCTTCACCACCGGCCGCCGGCCACCAGTCTTTC
>DSAP01000121.1 GCA_011046415.1 bacterium
CCGGATGAAGCCGCCGCATTTGCCGAACAGATCCGCGGCATTCTGGGGTTCCTGCCCGGATACACGATGGAGATCGCGCCGGTCATCGGCGTCCATGCCGGGGTGGGAGCGCTGAGCGTCTCGGTCATGACCGAATAAAATCGGACTTTGGGAACGATGTATCCGTTGCGCAGAGCAGGAGGAAGGTGACATGGGCGGAATGATCGGAATCACCGGAGCGGCTTTACTCGTCTATATGGCCGGTTCTTACCTCATCGCGAACCGCATGCAAAACAACGGGATCGCGGATCTTGCCTGGGGCGGCGGATTCATTCTGGTCGCGGTCTTGAATCTGTGTCTTTCCGGGACCTTTTCCCCGCGCCACCTCTGGGTGACGGGATGGATCGTCTTGTGGGGGGCGCGTCTGATCGGCCATGTCTGGCCGCGCATCCGTTCTGGCCGGGAAGACTGGCGTTATGCCGCCATGCGGAGGCGCTGGGGGGTATCGGCGGCCTGGAAGAGTTTCACACATGTTTTCCTGCTCCAGGGAATCCTCCTTTTCCTGATCGCTTTTCCGCTCGTTCTCATCCATGCGGATGCTTCCTCCCGTTGGACGGCCCTGGATACGGCCGGATCGGCTCTTCTCGTCTTCGGCCTGGTCTTCGAGGCTGTCGCCGATCTGCAGCTCGCGCGATTCATCCGCACCCGGAAATCGAAAGAGAATCCTGTCATGAAAACGGGGTTGTGGAAATATTCGCGGCATCCCAATTATTTCGGCGAGATTCTGGTCTGGTGGGGTCTCTTTGTCATCGCGCTTTCCGCGCCGTGGGGGTGGGCGGCCGTGATCAGTCCGCTCCTGATTACGTTTCTGCTACTCAAAGTTTCCGGCGTTCCGCTCCTCGAAAAGCGGTATGCCGGGGTTCCGGAATACCGGGAATACGCCCGGCGGACTCCCGTGTTCATTCCGTGGTTTCCGAAAAAGGACCGATGAAACGAAACCTTCCGGATTTTTTCGAGTCCGGTAGGTCCTTCTATCCCGGGAATCCTTCAAAATATCTCCGCTTCCGCGGCCGAAACCGTGGATCCGTTTTGTATAAAAAATCCTATGAATTCCGGGCACTTTTATGTATATTTATCCCCGTTCAATCAATCCAGACAGGAGCCAACCATGAAAAAAACCGGATGGGCGGGGATCGTCCTGATTCTTCTCATTTACGGCTGCGCCAGACAGCCCTCGGTCGTCAAACTGAAAAAAGGTACGCCGTCCTATGATACGGCGAAAGAGGCGGCCATGAAGGTCCCGGAACTGGATCCGGACCGCAACCCGGTGATCGCGAAATCGAACGTGTTCAGGATTTCCGCCGGCGAGGTGATCACCTATCTGTACAACGTCAAGGGAAAGGGAGCCGCTCAACTGCCCTATCTGACCGAGGAGCAAATCCGGGAGAATGTCAGCCTGGCGGCACAACAGCTCGCGGAACGCAAGTTGCTGTACCGCGCCGCCTTCGACGCGGGGATCCGGGTCACCGATGCGGAAGTGGACAGCATGCTCGCTATCCAATACCGCCATCCCCGATTCGGGAGCCGGGAAAAATTCGAAAGCTGGGCCGAAGAACAGGGAATCAGCACGGACTTTATCCGCAAGGATTTCTCCGATATGCTGACGATTCACAAAGGCCTCGACAAGCTCCTCGGAGAACAGGTCGACGTGACCGAAGAGGATGTCCTGGACGCCTACAACGCCGACAAAACCGCGACGGTGCGCCACATTCTGTTCCTCACCCAGGGCAGATCGGACACGGAGAAGCAGGAGATTTTCGAAAGAATGCAAGGTTTGCTCGAACGCGCAAAGGGCGGTGAGGATTTCGGGAGACTGGCCGGAGAGTATTCCGAGGATCCGGGATCGAAGGCAAACGGCGGGCTGTATGAAGATTTCGAACGCGGTGTCATGGTCAAACCGTTCGAAGATGCGGCATTCAACCTTCCAGTCGGTGAAATCAGCGACATCATCGAGACGACTTATGGATATCACATCCTCAAGGTGATCGGCCGTAAGAAAGAGACGCGGCCGCTCGAAGAGATCCGGGAGACACTGGCCAGAGAGGTCGAAGCCCGGGAGAAACAAGAGGCCTATCAGTCGTTTGTCCGGAAATTGAAGGAGGAAAGCGGTTTCGAAATGACGTTTTCCATGTCGTGAAAAGGTAAAGAAACGAACTACGTTTCCCGAATCAATGAAACCAGAAAAGCCGGTCGGCGCCGGACGAGTCGACTTCGTTCTCCGATGCGCCGTCCGGTTTTTTTTCGCGCGTCCGTTTTAAGAGTTTATAGATGATTTCCTGGATTTTGTCCGGAGGATCCTGCCCCTTGACGCTGTAATAATTGGCGCCGTGCTGCAGGATTTTCTGAACTTCCTGGATTTCCTTGACCGATGTCAGGACGAGAACGGGTATCGCCCGGGAAAAATCGACCGACCGGATCTTTTTCAGGAGTTCCAGTCCGGAAACATCCGGCAATATCATGTCGAGGACGATGATATCCGGTCTGGCATCACAGATCGTTTCCCAGCCTTCCTTGGCGTTTTCCGCTTCGATTACTTCAAAACCGTTGCGTTCAAAAATGGCTTTGTAGAAAAAACGAACGGTTTCAGAATCTTCGATCAAGGCAATACGTATCTTTCGGACGGGCATATTGAACCGACTCCCTGTTTGCCGGACACCGTGCCTAACAAGTTACAAAAGCTGCGCCAAACTCCATATGTTTGGGCTGATTTGGATTCAGGGTGTCTTTTGGATTTCATTCTGAAGTCTCAAAATGAAATCCGACGCGGTCTTCATCCGGTTGTCCGCAGGACGGGGACCCGAACGATACGGATCAATGAATGCGGATTCCGGCATAGATGCGACGTCCGACCGTCGGGCCCCAGATGTGTGACGAGTCGAAGTAGGGCCCGAAGGGCTCCTGCCAGGCCAGGATCGGATACTTCTGGCGGAAATCTGTGATGTTTTCCATCCCGGCATAAATTTCCCAATCCCCGAAAAGCCGTTTGATTTGTCCCAACAGCATCGCATAGGCCGGGGAGGATGCGTTCATGCGGTACTCGCGGGGATTCAGTGAGGTGTCCGGCAACCGGCTTTTTCCGTTCAGCTGGGTGGTCAGATCAAACTGCCACCTGCGGGCCGGGGTCGTATAGGAAAAGACCAGCAGGCCTTTATGTCTGATGTTGAGCGGAACGTCCCGCAATCCGCCGTGAAAGGTCGCCCTGACATCGTGGAAGCGCCAGGCGGCCGACACCTCGAATCCCCGGAAGATCGTGGCCATGAATTCGACCTGGGCGGCGTTGGAAAATGAACGTCCCTTCAGGTTGTAGATATGGATCAGCAGCGGATCTTCCTCCAGATCCACGATCACCTGGTTCCTGAAATCCGTCCTGTAGAAGTCGGCCATGAATGTCGCGGGTTTGTCGGCACCGATCCGAAAACACTTGACGTACTGGAATCCGACATTCCAGGCCTCTTCGATATCCGGTTTTTCCAGGAAATGGATCGTCCTGGAACTGGCGAGGACGGCGGTGTTCTCGGAGAGAATGTTCGGGCTGCGGTATCCTTTTCCGAAGGTCATCCGAAAAACAGATTCCGGACCGAAGTGATATTTCAAATGCATTCTCGGGGTGTATAAATCGCCGTACCGATTGTGACGATCATACCGGAATCCCATCACGGCCGTCCACTGATTCTCGATCTGCCAGGTATATTCGGCGAACAGTCCGGGCACAAATTCATCCCGGCTGAATGCAGTCTGATTGTACAGTTCGGTTCTGTCATCCCGGTTGAGGGCGGCCCCGGCAGAGAGTCCATGCCGTCCGACGCGTTTCTGATAATTCAGGCTGAAATAGAGGCCGGTCTCGTCATTCGAATAGCTTTTCATTCCCCAGAAGGATTCCTGCCCGTGATTGAACGCGGAGACGATGAGTCCGATGCTGCCGGTGTTCCCGCCGTCGAGTGCGGCGCCCGCCTTGAAGAAGGCCTCCTTCCTCCGGATCCGGTTGTGAAATCCGTAGAGATGTTCCGCGCGGTGTCGATTCGCGAAATCGAAGCCGACCTGTCCGCCGTCGCGGCGGTCATCGATTATCCTGAATCCGAGCTGGACATGTCTTCCCGGTGTTTCGTATGACCAGCGGTTCATCACGTTGACATGCGAAGTGAGGGGCATATCGAGAAAGGTGTCCGAATTCCTGTCCATCCGGGTCCGATGACGATTTCCATACACCCAGATTCCCGTACTCAACCGGTCGTTCAGGCTGTATGAGAGCGACAAGGACCCTTCCGTTCTGTTCAGGCTGTTCCGGTACAGGTTCAGGGAGAACGGTTTTTCTCGTTCCGGTTTCTTGAGTTCCACATTGATCTGACCGGTCATCGATTCATATCCGGTCATGACCGAAGCCGTGCCCTTGGAGATGTCGATGGATTCCATCCACGGGCCGGGGATGTATTCCAGCGCAAAGGGACTGACGAATCCGCGCATCACGGATGTTTTCTCGATCAGGATCTGCGTGTAGGATCCCGCCAATCCGAGCATTTTGATACGCCTGGCGCCGCTGATGACATCCGTGTGTTCCACATCCACCGAGGCGGTGTTTTCGAAGCTCTCGGACAGCGTGCAGCAGGCCAGGGTCCTCAGACCGGATTCCGAGATCGTCTGCGTGCCGTGAACCGGCTCGAGATGATGTCTGATGTGTGCCCGATCCGCCTCCACGGCGAGCCCCGAAGTGGTTCTGAGGGCTTGGAGGACGATTTCCATGTTTTCCGTCCCGGGATGGATGTGCAGGGTGTCGTTTTGATATGCAACGTATCGAACGACCAGATGATAAGGAGGACGATCGGGCTTTGCTAGATGAAACCGTCCGAGGCTGTCCGTCGTCGTGCCTAGGGCGGAGTTGATCCAGAAGACCTCAGCGCCGAATAGCGGAATGGTGTCCTGATGCCCGGCATGGTATTCGAGTCCGAGGACCCGGCCGGAGATGTGTCCATGCGCATGACGATGCGTCTGCCCGGCGACCGGTTGAGAAAGTGCGGCCGTAAATAGAAAACCCGCCCATAACATCTGAAGCGCATTCCGGATCCCGTTATGCCGGTTTTTATTTGGAACGGTCTGTTTATTTTTCATATGATCACTCCCGTTATAAACATATTTCAAAATTTGAACCCATCCCCTGCATGATCGGAATACGAACGGAAATCCAATGCACGTCTCTTGGGTTCAAAAAGATTGCCTGAAACAAAACAGGGGAATCAAATCAGAAGAAACTCGGAGAGAAAGGTGCGCGTGATTTGAACGAAATGGGCAGGCGAATGGCACATTCCGTAAAAGGTTGGTTGATCATCAGCCGGAGTCTCCTCCCAAATCAGTTTAACGGGAGATGCCGGTTTTTCCTGTTCCTGCAGAATTCTTTGTTCGGGGGCGGATGCCTTCAAAACCCATCCGCAAAAATCGTGATGCGCATGCTCTGCTTCCGTCGTCTGTTCGGCACAATGCAGGCACTCGGAATGCACGCCCATCAGCAACAGCAACAACAGGATGCCGATTGATGTGGATGTCCGTATTTTCATGTGACGGGTCATGTTCATTATCCATATACATCGACAGAGCGATCAATATTTATAAACCGACTTTGATTTGCACAAGTTCCATCCCGACATCAATATGTCAGTTTGAAGAACAGATCCGGTCGGCGGCCTCGGAGAGCCGGTCCAGCCGCCAGCCGAGATCGCGGCAATCCCCTGAAATCGGTTTTTGCTCAATTTCCGGAGAGAGGCGGTAGGGTTTTCCGAAAATCTGGACGGCCCGGGTGAAGGGCAGGGGGACCATAAACCGGTCCCATGATTTCATGCGGATGGATCTTCGGGCCGAGAAGGAGTAGGGTACGATCCAGGCGCCTGTCTTTCTGGAGAGATAGATGATGCCGGGTTTGGTTTCGCGTGCAGGTCCCCTGGGTCCGTCCACGGTGATGATGAAATCCCCGCCTTCCTTGATGCACTTGATGCTGCGAATCAATGCCTGGATCGGCGATTTATGGCTCGATCCGTGAATGATCGAAAAACCGGACATCCTTAACAGTGAGGCGATCCGTCTGCCGTCACGGCTTGGAGAGACCATAATATGCATGTTATCCGGAGGCATGCGATGATAGGTGATAAAATGACGGCCATGCCAGAGCGCGAAAATGATCCGTTCATTCCGGTCTTTCAGATCCCTGACCGCCTCATATCCGATGCGTTTCAGGCGCAGGGTGGATGTGATCATTCGGGTCAGAATCCACATTATTCTGGGCAGATAGGGATCGAACCTCTTTATTCCCGAGTTGAATTTGGACATGAATCAATGTATTCAAATGCGTCGTCAATGTCAAGCAGGCCGTATGATGGGGCGGTCTGATACTGATCCATGCGTGTGGAAATCGTTCAATCCCGGATCCATTCCTGGTTTTCCGGTCTGAATTTCCGAGGTGAATCATCATCACGGATGAAATGGCAGGAAAATTGCTCTAAAAATTAGACATTTTGCGGCATTAACCGGTTTTTCTGCTTGACATTGACGAGGATATTTGATAAGTTTTAACGAATATTTTATCCGGCGAAAAGGAGCAGGCATGCGGAAAGGATTATTTGCCTTTCTTTGTTTTGTACTTCCGTTCGGCATGACATTTTCACAAGTCTGGATTGAAGTCAAGCCCCTGAACAAACATATTCCCGAAACGCGATCTCCCCTGCAGGTGAATATGGTCAATCATGAGATGGTGGGTCTCGAGGTGATCGCCCATTATCATAACACATCCGGCGAAGCCTATTGGGGCAATCTCACCCTGCACCGGATTGATAAGCTTCCGGACTACATCCGGGGGTGGGAAAATAAGAGCCTGGGGGTGCCTCCCGCATCAAGTATATCGAATTCGAACATCATTTATATCCATCCTCAGGAGGCATGTCGCGACACCGTCACCTTTTATGCGGGAATTTTCCGGGGAGATCCCCCGGCCCAGCATATCCTGGCCGTTGTTTTCTCGGTCATCATCTATTCGACGCCGTCTTCCATGCAGCCGGCCGTCATCTTTGCGGAACCCGCATTCTCACCGGGACTTTCGAATACGGTGCACTGGCAGCCGGCCGGCAGACCGGATATCGCCGGAGAAGAGGCTTACGCCTTTGACGTCAATGACCGGTCGAATCTCCACCATTCGTTACGGCATCTTTACAAGACGCTGGGCCAGGAAACCGCATCCGCAACTTTCGAAAATTTATTAAATGGTCATACGTACGGTTATTTTATCCGGACGGATTATGACAAACCAGACCGCCTGTATTCCCTGTATTCTCCGATCATATACTCCCGTCAGGATCATACGCCGCCTGAAACGGTCCGCAAACCGCTGGCCCTTCCGGTCGACGGACAGGCAGAAATTACCTGGCGGCCTGTTTCAGACAGCCTGAGCGGCGTGTCCCGGTATGAGATTTATCGCGCCTTCGATACCCATGTAGAGGAGTTGGTCCATTCCGTCGCCGTGACGGAGCCGCAACCCGGTGTATTCCGCTGGCTTGATGCCGGGGTCAATCAGGGATGGTCCTATTATTACCGGATCCGTGCCGTCGACGGGGTCGGCAATGTCGGCGAGGGCGAGATATCCGACTTCATCATGGTTCCAGGATCAGATCCTCCTCCGATCCTGACCGACGGGCTGCAGAATCCGGTACCGGCGCTCGAGGACGGCCGGGGCCAACACATCCCCTATATCAAAGGGGCCATCGACACCCTGAAATTTGTCCCTGTCGATTCCCGGGTGCAGCGGATCCGGTTTGAGGCGGCACGTGAGCAGCTTGATTATTTTCGCAGGGCTCCCGCCGTGGGCGGGCGTTATTTTGACAGCGGGTGGATCGAGCGGCCTTTCCCGCCGTACTGGGTTTTCGATTACGGGTACAGCGGTTCCGTGCATGTCGATCCGGAAGGACAGGTGCAATACGGGCCCGGGACCCCGCTTGATTTAAATTTCGTGGAAGGACGCACCTATCACCGCCGCATGACCCTGGATTTCGGAACGACCCTGCGCCGGGACACGGTTTCGGTCGTTCCGGATTGTTTCCCGCCCGGAGACATCCGAAACCTGGAGGCCAGGGCGGCAATCCGCGATCCCAATCCGCTCTCTCCCGATTCGGGGCTTACCCGATGGGAAATCCGGGTCGCCTGGGAGGCTGCACAGGACGGCACGAGCGGTCTCAGGCGGCATCGGATCTACCGCAGAATCGCGGGCCAGGATGCCGGGTTCGTGGAGCTCTCAACGGGGCAGGAGCCGTTTTTATCCTCCTCTTTCCGGGATGTGATCCCCGATTCCGTGCTTCGAATCCGGAATGCCGCCATCCATTACCGGGTCGCATCGGAAGACCGGATCGGCAACCGCCGTTTACCCGATGAAACCGCCTGGGAGGCGACCGACCGGGCGCTCGGGGCGCCGCATCTGATTTTCGACCGGCTTGATCCCCGAAGCCATATCCTGATCCATCCCGACACGCTGTTCACAAGGGACGACATCGCGATACTCGCGTTGCAGCGGTTCGATACGGATCCGGTATTGCATTATCTCATCCGTGTCAATGACCGGGAAGAGGTGCATCCCAACACGGGTCAGGACAGCCTCCGGATCGTGCTTCCGGATGAGGAATTCATCGATGTCCGGGCCCGGGCGGTCTATCAGGGAGGGCGTTCGAGCGTCTGGTCCGACACCAAAACCGTTATCCGGACCCGGGCTATTCCTCCCCTGAATCTTCAGGTGTCCAGTGATTCCGGATCCTGGGAAGGGAATCTCTATCTCAACTGGGAAAAGCCCTCCACGGATGTGGTTTTTTACGAAATCTGGCGCAGGGACGCGGCGGGCGATTCGATGCTCGCGGGGATCGATTCATCCCATGCCTCCACGGTGTCCTGGACGGATGTTTATGGTATCGATGAGATGACCGGAGACGCCGCACTTCCGCTGACAGCCTATGCTCCCTACTGGTATCGTGTCCGCAAGGTCAACATTTTCGGCGATCGTTCAGAATTTTCCAATGCCGACTCGGCCCGATGCAACCGGCCTCCGCGCATCTTCGCGCATGATGCCCCCCGGATCGACGGCAGCGGCTATGTGTTTCAGATCCGCTGGGAGCGGGCACGCCCCACCGCGGTTCCGGCCGGTTTCCGGACGCGGGTGCGGGTCTATCGTGACAGCCTGACCCATCCGGTAGCCGACGAATTTGTGGTGAACGATGATACGGTTTTCACATTCCGGCGCGCCGCACCGAATCACACTTATATATTCCGGATACAGGAAATTCCCAACGATCCGCTTTACCCGCCGACGCCTTTGTCGCGTCCCTACACCGTGTCGAATCTCCGGTCTTTGACGCACTTTGACATCCAGCCCCAGCCGCAGGGGCATATCTATGTGAACTGGGACAATCCCGACCTGATCCGAACACACCGTATCTCCGCATTTCAGGTCTGCAGGGACGAAGTCTGTTTCCGGGTCCCGAGCACCGTCACCTCATGGATGGATTCCGTCACCTCTCTGACCCCCGGCAGGGCATACCGGTATGGCGTGTTCGGACTCGACAGTCTCGATCAGGTCGTGGCGGCCAGTGTCGGGGTCGACACCTGCGACACCGGTTCGGTATATATTCCCGATGTGCTGCCTTTTTCGGCAAAATACTTACATGACGATTCCATCACCGTTTCTTGGACATGGCGGGACAGATCGGGACGGGAAACCGCATCCACGCGCGGGGCGGCCCGGTGCTGGATCGAAGCGAGCCTGAGCCGGAGCTTCCCAGACCACCGGGATGAGACCGTGGCGACCGGACCTTTTCCCGCGGATGCGGACATCCGGTCCAGGCGGGTGGCGATTCCCGAACTCGGGAATCGGGAAAATGAGAACCTCTATTTCAGAATCCGTGCGGAAGACCGATGGGGAAATCCCGGCAGGCCGCTCTGGTCCACTGATTTCTATCCCGTCCAACACGCGATATACGATGACGTGCCTCCGAGGGCGGTGAAAGATCTCACCGTGGTTTCCACGGCGGCCTATTACCGTTTGCCCGGAACCGTCATCTCGGAAATCCGCTGGAGCGGCCTGGGCGTCGAATACCGGGATCCTGCGGATCCGTCCGAATGGGACGCCCTGATCGCCAATGTGGCGTCCTATCGGTTGATGCGGGACGGCGTGTTACTCTACGAAACACCCGTTCGTCCGGGAATCGAATCCTACGGATTTATCGATACGCTCGCGAATCATGCCCAGAGCTGGCATGTCCTGGTCTATGACAGCGCTGGCAATATGACCGGGAGCCCGGTCGTAGAGAATCTGGGCTATGTGCCGACTCCGGAGCCTCCGGATCCGACGGGACTGCGATCCTGCGGGGTGATCCCCCTAGAGACGGATTCAGCCGGTGTGGCGTATTCAATCGAGATCGCCATGAATCCCGGACATTTCCGTCTCGGCTATGAGGTGGGAGACGGGGATCAGATCGACCGGTTCCTCTGCCGGAGCGGATGGATCACGGATTTGCATTTTGATTACACGGGGGGGTGGGGCGCGATCGCGGAGGATTCGACCTGGTTCCGCGTCAAGGCGCGGCGCTGGTGGCGGTCCCGGTACTGGGAGAGCGGATGGTCCGAGACGGCCGTATTCCATGCGAACGCCGAACCGACGACTCCGAAACATTCCCAGACGGATACGGACCTGCCGAAACAGATTGTGGTCCATCCCAATTACCCGAATCCGTTCAATGCGGCGACGGTGATCTCGTTTGAGCTTCCCGAAGCGGGTCAGGCCAGAATTCTTATTTTCAATGTGACTGGAAAACTCGTCAGGACGCTTGCGGATGGTCCGCGGGCAGCCGGATTCCATGCCGTCTCCTGGAACGGGCATGACCATGACGACCGTCCGGCCGCATCCGGCATCTACCTGATACATGCGATCATCGAATCCGGAGATACGGTTTTCCATAAACGGTATAAAATGATGATGGTGAAGTGAAAATGTTTCTCTCCTTATCCGATTCGAGGGCCGGTATGACGCATTCCCTGTTTCGACCTTTCATGATCATCGCCGTCCTGTCCGTCTGTGTTTCCGCGGCCGCCGCGGACCGCCGGCAGATTGATTTTCAATCCTCATCCGGACGAGGGCGTATTCCTTTGTCGGCGATGGTCATGCTCGAACCGACTTTGCCCGCCCCGGCCCTGGTGGATGAACCGGAATACACCCGGGGAGATCGCAATACGGTGTACTGGGAAAGCGGTGATGTCATAGACGCTGCCGGGGCGACGGGATACGAAGTCATCTTATTCGAAGTCGAGGCCCAGATCGAAAACCGTCTGCTCTGGGGATTCGTGGATGTGGGGGTGGATTCGGCCACTTTCCGTGATCTTCCCGAGGGCATCCGGATTTTATACAGACTCCGTTACTATGCCGAAGGTCCGACAGGCGGATATGCAGTGAGTCACTGGTCCGAACCGGTCCATTCGGTTCAGGACTGGAGTCGGCCGGTCCTTCACGCATGGAACATCCGGGACATGCAGCATGCCAGCGGGATGGCCTGGGTGGTGGGCCAGGCCGTCTGGATCCGGGTGGTCGCCTCCGACTCCCTCTACGGGGGCATCATGCAGATCGCCATCCACGAGGAAAGCCGGTTTTCGCAAGACACGACCTTTTACGACATCGAAAGCCCGGCCGTTTATATGGACACACTGATTCCTTACCCCCTGCGTACACCGGCCAATGAGCCGATCGCAATCTCACTTTGGGTTGTCGACGTGGCGGGACAGGTTTCCGACGCCGGGAGCATCGTGAGGCACGAATTCTTCTGGTGGACCCATGAAGAAGAGACGCCGGGACTGATCTGTTATCCGAATCCCTTCCATCCGGCTGCGGGCGAAAAATCCGTGATCAAGATGAATCAGCCCGGTATTGAAAGCGGGCGGATATTCGATCCGTTCGGCAATCTGATCATCCGCTTGACCAAACCGGCCGGGACCCTTTTCTTCGAATGGGACGGCACGAACCGGGAAGGAAGGCGGGTCGCACGGGGAGGCTATATTTTTGTCGTGGACGGACGGCAGGATCTGTATTGCAAGATCGCGGTATACTGAACGTGATAGAGAACCGGCTGTCGAAGAGGGGTTCCAAAGACACAAAGCAACGGCATTGAAAATTGCAGTATGGCTAGGTCGCGGAGTTGAACTAACAGGCATTGTAATCCCGATGAAAAAACACACAGCGAAAATATGTTGGGCAGGATGGCTTCTGGCGGCTTCTCTGCCGTTGTTTGCCGACGGTGAAAGCGGACACGCGGGTCTTTTCCTGCGTTACGGTACGGGCGGCCGCGCCCTGGGCATGGGACGCGCGTTCGTCGCCGTGGCCGATGACGCCAGCGGCGTTTACTGGAATCCGGCCGGAATCGTAGGGGCGGAGCGCGCCGAGATCACCACCCTGTACTCCAATCTCTATTACGACAGCCAGTTTGCCCATTTCGGATTCGTACTCCCGCGTCCGAGAGAGAACGTCAAAAACCGCCTCGCACATTTTCTGATCGGACCTTCTTCGGCGGTCGGATTCGGCTGGGTCGGGCTGGGTATGAGCGGATTTGAGCAACGGACGGCGACGGGCCAGCTTGTCGGAGATTTCGGGATCGGTGAAAACGGATTCCTCTTCGGATGGGCCAGGGAAACCATGGGATTGTGGGGAGTCCTGCAATACGGATTGCATATCAAACTCGTCAACCAGCATTTTTCGGGACTGGTGCAGTCGGCCGGGCAGAATTTCGGGAAAGGTGGACGTGACTGGTCGGGAGGCATGGACGCCGGATTCACGTTTCAGCCGATTCATACTCCGATTCTTCGCATCGTCTCCCTGAAATATCTGTTGCCCTTGCGCATCGGGGTGGCATTCCAGAACCTGATTCAGCCGCGTTGGAGCGGTCCCGGAGACCGCGACACCTTTCCGCGCGCCATCCGCGCCGGACTCAGCTATCGTTTCAACCTGAAAGACTGGTTCTCGTCTACCTGGGGGATCACGTCCTGGCTGGAGGATGTTTCCTTCCTTCTCGCCGTGGATAAGGAATACATTACGGATTTGCCGAGCGGGACTTATTTCGGCATAGAAGGACAGATTCCTGTATTTGAAAGCGTTTTCTTTCAGCCGCGTTTCGGCATGAACAATCAGACAGAAAATTTCAGCGCCGGCGCCGGTTTGAGTGTTCCATTCACCCATGCGGCGGCGTTGCGACTCGATTATGCCCTGGTTACCCATCCCCATCTTCCCGTTGACAGCCGGTTTTTCATGACCGTGCAGTTCGGTGATCTCAAAGGGCCCGGATACTTTAAGAAACTAGCAAGGCGTCCGGAAAATACGGAGAAAGAAGCACGGAATCATCTGCTCCGTATCACCGCCCTCTATCCCAATGGAGAGGTGGATTTCGCCGCAGGCGCCCTCGCAGGGTTTCAGGATACCCGTCATGCACGACGATACTTTGAACTGACCGGAGGTCTCGGCCGGGCCGATTATTTGTTGGCCGACGCCCGGCAACTGCTGAAAGAATACAAGATTCAGAGAGGGCGAAAACGGGCGACGCAGGCTGCGGAAGAATATGCACCGCTTTTCATGCAGCGTGATAATCCGCTGAGAGACAGGGAGCTTATCGATTTCGGGGAGGCCCTCATCCTTTCCGGTTACGCGAATGACGCCATTGAGGTGCTTGGTCAGGTTGAGGAAGAAAACCTGCGTACGGAGTTTTTGCTGGCGACCGCGAAAAGACGGGACGGCAATCTAGACGGGGCCCTCGAACGTTTTCAAAATGCCATACGGCGATATGAGTCCGAGCAGGACAAAAACAGCATGGTCAGCCTTTCTTTCATTCAGTCGGGTGAAATTCTGCTTGAGAAACAGGATTATAAATCGGCTATGTTATATTTCGAGACACTTCTCAGGAATCACGACAAGGCACTGGATCCCGAATATCCGCGTGTTCTGATCTTTCGGGATGATTACTGTCTCGACGATGCCCGGTTTTTACTGGGTCTGACCCGTATTTTTGACGGGCAGTACGAGATGGGCGCGGCCGGTCTGATTGAGACGCACCGGTTTTACCCGGGGCTGGAATACGGACAGGTTGTGGCCGATCAGGCTGCTTCGATTCTTACCGCGCTTTCCAGCGAGGACTGGAAGGAACTCGATGCGATCGCCCGTTCACTGTATTATGGTTATAAACAGGCGCAGGAAGTTGATGCCAGATAACCTTAGATGGTTCTTGATTTGTGGGATGGCGGGTTCCAACGTATATTGAGACAATGGGTTATGTCAAATTGGACAGCGGTAAGAGGCGTGCGACGAAGGATTGCCGCACTCCCCTCATTGAGACGGAGAGGATGGGATCAAGCAAGTTTAGGAACAGATCAGGATAAAAGGGAAATCAGGATTTGAACGTGAAGTCGCCTCCTTCCAGGATATGGGTCCGAATGATTGCCGTGGCATTGTGCTTTTCCGCAACAGGGCTGTCTTCCGCTGTTTTCGGCGCTATCCCGGAGATCGCATTGAACGGTATTGAATTGATGACTCCTCCGGACCGCGCGCAGACCGGAGATGATACGGTTTCGTTTCGTTGGCGCGTCTCGCAGGAATTGCGAGAGAACGTACGCAATTATGACATCACCTTCTGGTCCACGGCACGGATTTTCCGGAGACGGATACCCGTGCAACCCGAACCCGGCCGTGAAGAAGCCGAGTGGACCACGACAACGGCGCGTTCGGAATTCAGGAAACACGGCCGGTATTTTTGGCGGGTCACCGCGGTCGATTCACAGGGATATCAAACCCAGTCCGCAATCCGGTCGTTTGTCCTGCCGCGGCCTTTGCTTTCACGGATGTTTCATGCGTGGTATTTTCCCTATGAAATCCAGTTCGGTTTGACCCGACGGAACCGGACCGCGGAATACAAGGCGTTTCTGAACCGTCTGACTCCCTCCACGCATCTCGAAGGTTATGGTGATGTGGGTCTGTTTTTTAAACAGCCCAATTTCTTAAGTCTGCCGGGCACACTCGAGGAACGGTTCTATCTGATGTCTCCGGTGGGACTGGGTTCAGACTGGCGTTATCGGGTATCCATCTTTCGAAATGAATACATGGCTTTTTCTCCTGAAATCAGGGGGGGGATCGCCTGGTTTTCGACCGGAATCCAACAGTTCTCGAGCCGCCGGTATCATGTATACCTGGGAGGCAATTGCGAGATTCTTCCCAATGCCTATGTGACTGTTTTCGGAGGGTGGTTGCCGCTCTACCGGGTCCGTTATGCAGAGAAACAGAAGGGAGTCCGAACATTTGTCGGAAAGGGTTGGGAAGGCGGGATACGTTTTGTTGTCCCGCGCAGCATGATTCCTGTTTTCTACATCGCAGGGGTTGAAATTGATTTTGAGCGGATTCCATTTGTCGTTACTGTTGGCCATATACGGGATGATTATACCGACGTGGTCATGAGAAACCGTTGTTTCAGTATCGGTTATCTGTTCCGTTGATACCGGTTTTTGTTCTGGAGGATATTCATGAAATTGAAAAAGGTATTTATCCCGGTCGTCGTGCTGTCCGTGTATTCTTTCGCACACGGTGCGGATTACCGCGTGAGAATCACGGATATTCAGCGTACCGTGCACCGAAATCTGCTTTCGGTGCCGAAGTCGATGGACATGACAGTCAGTTGGGAATTCGACAGACCGGAGCATGATACGGCACATGTTGTTTTTCGTGTCACCGCCCTGGAAGGAAAAGCGGATGCGGATGTCCGGAAAACAACCCTCACATCCTGTGAATTTCTCAACAAAAAGGCGGGGCTCCGATACGGTATCGTGGTGGAAACCCTGTCCGGCAACCGGCTTCTTTCTCATTCCGATACGGCATGGGTGACGACGGGCCGGATGCGTGCTGAGGTGGAGCCTGAACAGTCCAAGTGGCATTACTGGATTCCCTTAAGCGGCCGCTTTCCTCTCGGGATCATCAGGCGCGGAGCCATTTTCGATTCATCGACCACCGCGGGGAAGGTCGCCTTCCACGCGATCTGGAACTTCTTCCTCGCAGGCGTGATGATCTGGCTTTTTTTCTGCTGGAAACATCTGAGTCTCGCACATGTCTTCCCCCTGATGAGCCGGATCAATTTCGGCCGCAGTTTCGACAGTATTTACAGGAGAGGCATTTCGAAAGAATTCGAAGACATCATGGATCAATGGCGTGAAATGACCGAGAGCGCGAATGATCATATCCGCGACGGACTTTCCCGGAACAGGCAGAATTGTGTGGACGACATATCCGGAGAGAATGTGGCGTTCTGGCGCGATAAAGGCGTGGCCGGTATTCGCGTCCTCAAAGAACGGATGCAGAAGTTCATGGGCTATCCCGTGGCCCGTATCGTCGAAGCCGGACTCGAAAACCATGAGCTGGGGGGGTTCCGGTGGCTCGAGGTTTCCAAAGAAGTCGACCGCGCCATCGAGAATCAGGCCGCATCGGAACTGGAAAAGCTCCGCCGTCAGAGTGTGATTGACTGGCTCTGGAATCTCGGTACCCTTTCGCCCATCATCGGTCTGTTCGGTACAGCCACCGGCATTTCAAACGCTTTTCACCAGTTGACCCAGCTTCGCACCGATATCACGCAAAACACATTGGTTCGCAGCCTCGCCGGGGGAATTTTCGAAGCCTTGTGGACGACCATCATGGGCCTGTTCGTCGGCATCTTCATGATGCTCCTCTATTTTTACTATCAAAACAAGCTCAACTGGATTTATTCCAAGTGGGAAGAGATTTACGTAAACGTGACCCGGAAACTGTGATTATGTTTGAAGGTTGTTCGTAATGCCGTTTCAACATAAAGAGAAGAAAAAAGGGCTGAGCCTGCCCGGGATGATCGACATCATTTTTCTGCTTCTTGTTTTTTCGCTCGTGACCCTTTCGGTTTCACAGGCCAACGTGGATGCGAAGAAAGTCGGGGAGGAAACCATCGAGTTCGATCTTCCCAGAACCACGAGTTTGCATACCCAGAAAGTGGATGGATGGATACAGACTCTCACATTTGAGGTCGATTATTTGGAGACCGAAGATCCCCGATCGCCGCGAATCGTTCATGTGCTCAAACCTTCCCCGACGGATTCACTCACATTCGCCGAGGCACGGGCGATCGCGAAAGAGGATTCACAGTTTGCCGTGTTTCCGGTGAATTTTCTGGAACTCACGGATCGGGCCTTTGCCAATACCGACGCATGCCGTTTGATCCGGGAATCGGTGCAGGCATATAAAACGGACCATTTTCTTGAAGCCAGCCCGACAAATTTTGTCGAGATCCGTGCGGTGAGAGAAACCGAATTCCGGATCATCAATTACATGCTCGGCTGCTGCAGCGCATACGGAGACACCATTCCGAATATCTCCATGCATACACTGACCCGGCGGGAGGACGACAGTGGCATTTAAACGGCCTTCCCATCACAAAGAACAAATCGAACTGGTCTCGTTGATCGACATGATCTTTATCCTGCTCGTTTTCTTTCTGGTGACCAGTTTTGTGATCCATCTGCCCATGCAGGAACGGAGTCTCTATGTGCCGACTCCGATGGAAAAGGAAGGTGAAGCCCAGATTCTGATTCAATTGATAGACGAAGAACGGGTCTTCTGGATCGATGAAGAAGCTTCGGTGGTCGTCGAACAGATCGAGGCCGATTACGGGTATCTTGCCCCTGAACGCCTGCGGGACCTGATTGTCGCCCGGCTCGTTGACCGGTACACGGTTTCCTATGATGTCCTCGATAACCGGCTCAAGGCACTCCGGAAACGGGCCGAAACAGATCCGAGTGCACGTTTTTTTGTGCTGATACGCTGTCCGGATGAAATGCCCTATTACCAGGTTATGAATTTACTGGCTTTTCTGTCGGACACCCGTTATCGTAACCTGAAATACGGCTGTGTCGGCGGCCGGATGGAAGATATACGGAACAGCCGTATCGTTCGGGTGGAAGCGAGGCGCGACAGGCAGGGACACGTGAGGAAGAACCTGCTTTTCGATTTCTAGTCCGGACGGATGATGAACCGGATTAGGCACGGACCAATATTA
>DSAP01000147.1 GCA_011046415.1 bacterium
GTTATCATCATGTGATCCTGTCCGGGGGATGGAACGGACAATCCTGAAGGGAGGGAAACCATGCCGAAGTACAGCGAAGCGTTTCTCAAGGCGTCCAAAGAACATGTGATCGTGAATCAGTATGTTTCAAAATTAAAGGCCGTCCTCGAATCGGAAGACGGCATCCGGCTGCGGCAGGCTGTCGCGACACTGGAAGCGGACCTGACCGACCATTTCAACCTCGAAGAACGCATCCTGTTTCCGACCGCGCTACTCTGTCTGCCTTCGCTCGAAATGGCGGACCGGATCCTCGGCCTGACCCGGGAACACGGCGTCTTCGAATCCGATGTCCAAGCGATTCTACACGTCGTCCGGTCACCCGAAACGGACCGCGCGATCCCGCCGGAACTGAAAACCCGTGTTCAGGACTTCATCGATCGCCTGGATGCGCATGCACGGATCGAAATGGATGACCTCTTCCCGAAGATGGACCGGGACAAACGCAGCCTCGCGGTCATCCGGGATCTGCTCACGGAAACCTGAGTATCGATTTCGCGTTTAAACGAACGGATAGGCTCGGTCTGCCACCCCGGCCGGATCATTGCAGATTGACATAAACAACTATATGAAGGAGGTTGTTCTCAAGATGAAAGAAACGATCAAACCCCAGAAGTTCAAATTCAAGGCGGAGGTCAGCCAGCTCCTTGAAATCCTGACCCATTCCCTGTACACACACCGGGATGTCTTCATCCGCGAACTGATTTCCAATGCGGCGGATGCGCTCGACAAGGTCCGGTTCATGGAGGTGAGGGGCGATACAATCTCCGACCCGGATCTCGCGCTCGAAATCCGGATCGACATCGACAAGGAGGCCGGCATCCTCACGATCTCGGACACGGGCGTCGGCATGACCCGGGATGAACTGACCGGCAATATCGGGACGATCGCGCGGTCCGGCACCTCCGAATTCGTGAAACAGATGGCAGAGGGCGGCGAACAAGCCGTAAACCTGATCGGACGGTTCGGTGTCGGGTTCTACTCCGTGTTCATGGCCGCACAGGAAGTCGAAATCACCACGAAATCCGCGACACCGGAAGAACCGGCCTGGGTCTGGATCAGCGACGGAAGGGGGTCGTATCAGATCCGTGAAGCCGCCGAAAAGACGGGCCGGGGCACGCGGATCCGCGTCATTCTGAGGGAGGATACGAAGGAATTTGCGGAGGAATTCCGCGTCAAATCGACCATCGAGAAATATTCCTCCTTCGTACCCTTCCCCATCTTCATCGGAAAGGAACAGGTCAACAAGATCCAGGCGATCTGGCGGGAACCCAGGAGCAAGGTCAAAAAAGACCAGTACCATGAATTCTTCAAATTCATCGCGCATCAAAGCGACGATCCCATGACCTGGCTCCATTTCTCCGCCGACGTGCCCCTCCAGTTCCACGCCCTGCTTTTCGTCCCCAAAACTAATTTCGAGCTGATGGGATTCGGCCGGGAGGACGACGGCATCCATCTTTTCGTCCGGCGGGTACTTATCGACGCCCATTCGAAAGACGTGCTTCCGGCTTATCTGCGTTTCATGCGCGGGGTTTTGGAGAGCGACGACCTGCCGCTCAACATCTCGCGCGAGACCCTGCAGGAAAATCCCTACATGATGAAAATCCGTGCCGCGATCGTCAAGAAACTCCTGTCGCACCTGGAGGAATTTGCGGAAAAGGAACCGGAGGAATACAAGAAATTCTGGAGGGCGCACGGACGGATCCTCAAGGAGGGATACAACGATTTCCAGCACAAGGATCAGATCGCCGAGACCTTCCGTTTCAACTCCTCGAAATGCCGGGACGCGGACGAACTGGTCAGCCTGAAGACCTATGTGGAACGCATGCCCGAGAAACAGGGCGAGATCGTATTCCTTTCCGGACCGTCCCGAGAGGCGCTCGAGGCGAATCCGGCCGTCGAGATTTTCAGGGTGAAGGACATCGAGGTACTCTACTGCTACGACCCCATCGATGAATTCGTTTTGCCCGGGCTGATCACCTACCGCGACAAACAAATCCTCTCCGCGGATCAGGTCGATCTCAAGAAGCTGGCGGACATCCCCGTCCGGGATGGTGATCAGAAGGAAGCCGAAACCGGACCGGACAAAAAGGATCTGGAAAAACTCGCCCGCAGGATGAAGGATATCCTCGGGGAACGCGTGGAGAGTGTACGGCTTTCCGAGCGTCTCATCGGCAGTCCGGCCATGCTGGTCGGCGCGTCGGACGCCATGTCGGCCCAAATGGAAAAAATCATGCAGATGATGAACAAGGACGCCAAACCGTCCGCCAAGATCCTGGAGATCAATCCCGGCCACGGGATGATCCGGAATCTGCTGACCCTGTATGAAAAGAATCCGGCCGACCTTCTCCTCACCAAACTGGTCGAAGGACTGTACACCAGCGTGCTGCTCCTGGACGGTTCCGCGGAACACCCGGAAGCCATGGCGGCGAGCATCCAGGCCCTGATCGGCGAGACCGCGCGTCTGGTGTTGGATGAGAAGACGGAATAAGTTTCAACACAAAATCGACACGGTATCTCCCGGGGAGGTTTCCGGCCTCTCCGGGTTTTTTTACGGTCTCCCGTCAGCCGAAAGCAAGTCCTGTTCTGGACCCGATGAAACGGTCGACGCCCTGTTCAGCCGGGAGCGAAATTTCTTCACCGTAACGGATGCGGAAACCGTACGTCCCCGGCAGGCAAAAGGAAGCCGATATCGAATTACCCGTTTGATTTTTTCAAAAAATTTCCCTACTATTGATACCAGTCAAAACCGGATGAAAACCGATTCGGGCCGGGTGTCGATTCCGAACCGCCGGACAGGCAACCTGAATAATCATAAACGTGATCTTGAATAGAGTTATCTTGTTTATAATAAAGAAGTTATAGCCACAGGCACTCTGGCATGAATTCTCCACGTTTATCCAGTATCCCTGCGCGAAGCGCATGTTGATGAATAAATCGGGATAAAAATGCCCCTCTTTCGCCAAATCGTGCTCGAGAAAGAACTCGAAGAACGCCTCCGCTGGCTGATCCGGCTGCGCTGGTTCGCGGTCGCGGGCGTGATGCTGGCCATCCTCTCGACCCGGATCGTCCTGGACATCGGGATCCGTCTGAAGCCTCTTTTACTCGGCAACGCCGTTTTGCTGATTTATAATATCCTCTGCCTGTTTGTTCTCCGGCGCATACACGCCGGCCGCAGCGGGTCGGACTGGTTCGGGAAGGCGACCCGTCTGGGCAATCTCCAGATTACTGTGGATCTGCTCCTTCTGGCCTATCTCCTCCATTTCTCCGGCGGCGTGGAGAATCCCTTCATCCTGTTTTTTATTTTCCATATGGTCATCGCGGGCATCCTGCTCTCGAATCTGGCCGCCTTCCTCCAGGCGGCGTGGGCCGTAATCCTGCTCTGGCTCCTGTTCTGGGTGGAATCCACGGACATCCTCCCCCACCTGCATCTCTCGGGATTCCTTCCCGATGCCTTCTGCCTGTATCACACCCGTTTCCTACCGGGACTCCTCGGCGTGTTCACCGTGACGCTGTTTCTCGTGGTCTACATGACGACATCCATCGTGAACCGGATGCGCGACGGCGAGCATGAACTGGCGATCGCCAATCAAAAACTGGCGAAGAAGGACCGGATCAAATCCGAATATGTGCTGAAGGTGAGCCATGACATCCAGTCGCATCTCTCGGCGATTCAGAGTTGTCTCGATGTGGTGCTCCAGGGCCTGACCGGACCGGTCGCCGGTAAATCCCGGGAAATGATCGAGCGCGCCGAGAAAAGAAGCCGGTTCGTCATCCGGTTCGTCAAGGACCTGCTCGACCTCTCGAAGATGCGCGCCATGGATAAATTGTCCCGCGAAGACCTGCCCCTGAAGGAACAGGTTTTCCTGATCACCGAACAGTTCAGGGAATCGGTTGAGAACAAACGCCTGCGTATCCGTGCGGAGATTTCGGATCTGACCGTCGTACACATGAACCGCAACACCCTGATGGAGCTGTTCATCAACCTGATCGGCAATGCGGTCCGCTACACGCCGGATAACGGCCGTATCGACATCCGGGAGGAACAATCCGAACAGGAAGGCTTCATCCAAATTTCCGTCGAAGACAACGGCATCGGCATCCCGGAAGAGGCGCTTCCGCATCTGTTCGAGGATTTTTACCGGGCGAAGAATGCACGCGAGCACGATAAAAACGGAACCGGACTCGGGCTGGCCATCGTCAAACAGATTGTGGAAGCCCACGGCGGCGCGATCCGGGTCGAAAGCCGGCAGGGTAAGGGCAGTCGTTTTATCCTCACTTTACCCGAACCGTAAAAGGGGGTGCTTATGGGCAAGACAACCCGCATTCTGATCATCGAAGACGACGAGGACATGATCGAGGCCATGAAATGGGCGCTCAGCCCGATCGGCTGCGAGATCGAGGCGGCGGCCCATCCCGAGACGGGACTCGAACGGGCGAGGGAAATGACGCCGGATCTCATCATCCTGGATGTCATGTTCGGACCGGATGAGAAGACCGAAGGATTCGATTACGCCATCCGGATCCGGCAGGACCCGTGTCTCGCATCCGTCCCGATCCTGATGACCACGGCGGTCAACACGGAATATCCGGGATTCGGTTTCTCCGACAAGACGGACGGGGAATTCCTCCCGGTCGACGACTTCATCGACAAACCGGCCCCGCCGGAAATCCTTCTCGAAAAAGTCAAACGCCTGCTGGACCGGAAGACGAGCAAGTGGTCCGGCTGGCCTGATCAATCCCACTGAAAGGATCTCATGGCAATTCACCGCATTCGCAGGGGGCTCGATCTGCCGGTCAACGGGAAACCCGCCCAGCACATCTCCACCGGACGGGACGTGAAAACCGTCGCGCTCACGGGGCCGGATTACGCCGGCATGAAACCCGCGCTGTCCGTCTCGGCCGGAGACCGGGTCAAACTCGGACAGGTCCTGTTCACGGACAAGAAAAGGCCGGAGATCCGCTTCACCGCGCCCGGATCCGGGAAAATCATCGCCATCAACCGGGGGGAGAAACGGGCATTCCTTTCCGTCGTGATCGAACTGGACGGGGACGACCGGGTCACTTTTCCGGCCTTTTCCGGGGCGGAAATCGAGAAGCTTTCGCGTGAAAAGGCCGTATCGCGACTACTGGAATCCGGATTGTGGACGGCCCTGCGCGCCCGTCCCTTCGGGGGGATCGCCGACCCCGCCGCAGCCCCCGCTTCCCTGTTCGTGACCGCGATGGACACCGCGCCCCTCGCCCCGGGCATGGGAAAGATTCTGAATGGACGGGAAACGGATTTCCAAACCGGATTGCGCATCCTCGAAAAACTCACGGACGGACCGGTCCGGGTCTGCAAATCGCCGGGGGATGACATTCCGGTGTCCGAAGAAGGCCGGATCCGAATCGAGGAATTCTCCGGCCCGCACCCGGCCGGACTGGCCGGCACGCATATCCATCTCCTCGATCCGGTCCATGCCGGCAAAACGGTCTGGTACATCGGCGGACAGGATACGGCCGCCCTGGGCCGGCTCTTCCGGACGGGAGAACCGGACGTCGAACGGATCGTCTCCCTCGCCGGCCCGTCCGTTCGCGACCCCCGGCTCATCCGGACGCGTCTCGGAGCCTCCCTGGCCGAACTGACGGATGGGGAGCTGAAACCGGGAAACCACCGCATCATCTCCGGCTCGGTTTTGTCCGGCCGGACGGCCGAAGACGCCCTGGCCTTTCTGGGGCGTTACCATCAGCAGGTCTCCGTCCTGCCCGTCGATACGGAACGGCGTCTTCTCGGCTGGCTCGGCCCGGGATGGAATCTCTATTCGACGAAACGCATCCTGCTCTCCGCGCTCTTCCCGAAAAAGAAATTCGATCTCACGCCGAATCAGCACGGCGGCAGGCGGGCCATGGTACCGATCGGCATGTATGAACGGGTCATGCCCCTCGACATCCAGCCCACCTATCTGCTCCGCGCCCTGGCCGTGGACGACATAGACGAGTCGGAGAAACTCGGATGTCTCGAACTGGATGAAGAGGATCTCGCCCTCTGCACCTTCGTCTGCCCGTGCAAGATCGATCACGGAGCCAACCTGCGGCGCGTACTCACCGCCATCGAAAAGGAAGGATAGTGAAGGCATTCAGAAATTTCCTGGATAGACAGGGCCGTCATTTTGAGAGGGGCGGCAAGCTGCACGGCCTCTATTATCTCTGGGAGGCCCTGGACGGATTCCTCTACACCCAGGCCAAACAGACACGCGGCTCCGTGCACGTGCGCGACGCCATGGACCTGAAACGCATGATGATCACCGTGGTCTGGGCGCTCGTGCCCGCGGTGATCATGGCGATGATCAACACGGGGTATCAGGCCAACCTCGCCCTCTCACAACTGGCCGAAATCCCGGCCGTCAACTGGCAGCGGGCCGTGATCTCCCGGCTCGGCGTCGGTTTCGACCCGGCGAATGTATTCGCCGATCTGATTCACGGCGCCCTCTATTTCCTGCCGGTCTATATTGTGACGCTCGCCGCCGGGGGATTCTGGGAAGTGCTCTTTGCCTGCGTCAGAAAACACGAGGTCAATGAAGGATTCCTGGTGACCTCGCTCCTCTTTCCGCTGGTCCTCCCGCCCGGCACCCCCTACTGGCAGGTCGCCCTCGGCATCAGCTTCGGAATCGTGCTGGGCAAGGAGGTTTTCGGGGGTGTGGGCATGAACATACTCAACCCCGCGCTCACGGGCCGGGCCTTCCTCTTCTTCGCCTATCCGGCGCAGATCTCGGGCGACAGGGTCTGGGTGGCCGTGGACGGGGTGAGCCGGGCAACCCCGCTGGCCGAACTGGCGGATCAGGCCGCACGACTCTCCGTCTCATGGCAGGACGCCTTCTTCGGCCTGATACCGGGCTCGATGGGAGAGACCTCGACGCTCGCCTGCCTGTTCGGGGCGTTCGTGCTGATTTGGACGGGCGTGGGTTCGTGGCGCATCATGCTCAGCGTCCTGGCCGGCATGACGGCCACGGCTTTGTTCTTCAATCTGGTCGGGAGCGCCTCCAATCCCCTGTTCGCCGTCACGCCGGCCTGGCATCTCGTGCTCGGCGGATTCGCCTTCGGCACGGTTTTCATGGCCACGGATCCGGTAAGCGCGGCCTTTACCGAACCGGGGAAAATCCTGTACGGCCTGCTCATCGGCGTGCTGGTCGTGCTGATCCGCGTGGTCAATCCCGCCTTCCCGGAAGGGATGATGCTCGCGATCCTGTTCGGAAACGTCTTTTCGCCGATCATCGACAAAATTTTCATCCAGCGGAACATCCAGCAAAGATTGAAGCGGATTGGATGAACACGTCAAAATACCCGCTTAAAGCAGGTCGACATTACAAGGAATAAAAACTGGAGAAATTCAATATATGTCCAACGATTCGACCTCGAAAACCCTGTTGGTCGCGCTCGGCGTCTGCCTCGTCTGTTCCGTGCTCGTGGCGACGGCCGCGGTGACACTGAAGCCCATGCAGGAAGCGAACCGGGAACGTGACAAACTGAGGAACATCCTGCTCGCGGGCAACCTGTACGAAAAAGGGATGGATACGAAACGGCTGTATGCGGAACGGATCCGGTCCCGGCTCGTCGAACTCGAATCCGGACGTATCCTCCCCGAATCGGAACATACGAACGCCCTGAATCCGGAGACGTTCGACATTCAGGCCGTGTCGAAAGACCCTGACCTGAGCAACACGATTTCACGGGACGCGGATCCGGCCGATATCGACAGACTGCCGCGGTACATGCCGGTCTTTGAGGTCACGGACGGGGATTCGGTGACGCAGCTGATCCTGCCTGTTTACGGGAAGGGACTCTGGTCGACCCTGTACGGATTCGTCGCCCTCGACCGGGATCTCAGGACAATCCGGGGGTTCACCTTTTACGAACACGGCGAGACGCCCGGACTCGGCGGCGAGGTGGACAACCCCAACTGGAAACGGCTCTGGATCGGAAAACAGGCCTTCGACGCGGATGGTGCATTGCGGATCCGCGTGGTCAAGGGATCCGTGGCTCCGGACGATCCGGACGCGCGCTATAAAGTAGACGGCCTCTCCGGCTCCACCCTGACCACGCGGGGCGTCGACAACCTCGTCCGTTTCTGGCTGGGCGAAGGCTACCGGCCGTTTCTTGACCGACTGGCGGCATCTCCCGATGTGTCCCCTTAGCCGTCCCGGGAGGTTTTCTCATCGCGAATGGCCGGCAGCCTCTTTTAAACGGTCATCACGTGACCGGTTTATCCGAATCAATCAATAAATGGAATGCGATCATGGGTACGTTTCGAAAACTCCTCATCCGCCCGATCTTCGACGAGAATCCGATCGCCCTTCAGATTCTCGGCATCTGTTCGGCGCTGGCCGTGACCGCGAAGCTCGAGACATCCATCGTGATGTCGCTCGCCGTCATCTTCGTGCTCGCCTTCTCGAATCTGTCGGTGAGCCTGATCCGGAATCACATCCCGGCGAGCGTGCGGATCATCGTCGAGATGACCCTCATTGCTTCGCTCGTGATCATCGCGGATCAGATCATCAAGGCCTTTGCCTACGACATCAGCAAACAACTTTCCGTCTATGTGGGGCTCATCATCACCAATTGCATCATCATGGGCCGGGCCGAGGCGTTCGCACTCAAGAATCCGCCGCTTGAAAGCCTGATGGACGGCATCGGGAACGGGCTGGGATATACCGCGATCCTGCTGACCGTCGGATTCTTCCGCGAACTGGGGGGGGCCGGCGAACTCCTTGGAATCCGGGTCCTCCCGCTCCACACCGAAGGCGGCTGGTATGTGCCCAACGGCCTGCTTTTGCTGCCACCCAGCGCCTTTTTCCTCATCGGCCTGATCATCTGGGCACTGAGGACCTGGAAACCCGAACAGGTCGAAAAAGAATGAAGGACCGTAAGAAAAGAAAACGGGGCACCCCTCACCGCGGACCGACAAACGCCTCCCGCCCTTGGAGCGGAATGAAAAATGACCGAGTAAATTTTTTCGGAGAATCTGATGTTTGAATACTATCTGAGTCTGTTCGTCAAATCCGTTTTCATGGAGAACATGGCCCTCGCCTTTTTCCTGGGCATGTGCACCTTTCTGGCGGTCTCCAGGAAGGTGGAGACCGCGATCGGCCTCGGCGTGGCCGTTCTCGTGGTGCAGACGATCACCGTGCCCGTGAACAACCTGATCTACACGCATGTATTGAAGGAAGGCGCGCTTGCCTGGGCCGGACTCCCCGATGTGGATCTGACCTTTCTCGGGCTTATCACCTACATCGGGGTGATCGCGGCCATGGTGCAGATTCTCGAAATGGTTCTGGACAGATACATCCCCGCGCTGTACAACGCGCTTGGGATTTTCCTGCCTCTGATCACGGTGAACTGCGCCATACTCGGCGGATCGCTCTTCATGGTCGAACGGAATTACGATTTCGGTGAGAGCATCGTGTTCGGACTCGGCTCCGGGGCCGGATTCGCGCTCGCCGTGATCGCCCTGGCCGGCATCCGAGAGAAAATGAAATACAGCGACGTGCCGAAAGGCCTGCGCGGACTGGGCATCACCTTCATCACCGTGGGACTCATGGCCATCGCCTTCATGCTGTTTTCCGGGATCCAGCTGTGACGGATTCCTCCCGGGGCGGAACGAAACCGTATCTTTCAACCCGTACCGCGCATCCATGCCAAGAAAACGGAACGATTTGAGACAGAAACCGAATTGCAGACAGGACAACCCATGACAGGCCTTTCTCTCATCCTTCTCGGCGTCGGCATGTTCATCCTGATCGTGTTCGCGCTGGTGCTCGTCATCCTGCTCGCGAAATCACGGCTCGTGCCCGCCGGCCGTGTGAAGATCATCCTCAACGACGACCCGGACCATGTTTACGAAGTTTCCCAGGGCGGCAAGCTCCTTTCCACCCTGGCGGACCGGCATATCTTCATCCCGTCGGCCTGTGGCGGGGGCGGAACCTGCGCGCAGTGCAAGGTCGTCATCGAGGAAGGCGGCGGATCCCTCCTGCCCACTGAATCCTCCATATTGACGCGCAGGGAGGCGCGCGAAGGATACCGCCTTTCCTGTCAGGTGTCCGTGAAATCGGACCTCCGGATCCGGGTGCCCCCGGAAATCTTCGATATCCGGAGATGGGAATGCACCGTCCGGTCGAACCGGAACGTGGCGACGTTTATCAAGGAATTAATTTTAGAACTGCCTGAAGGCGAACAGGTGGATTTCCGGGCGGGCGGATACATCCAGACCGAGGCGCCTCCCCATGTCGTGAAATACGCGGATTTCGACATCGACGCGGAATACCGCCCCGACTGGGACCGGTGGGACATGTGGCGCTACGTCTCCAGGGTCAGGGAACCGGTATCCCGCGCCTATTCTATGGCCAATTATCCGGAGGAACGCGGCATCATCATGCTCAACATCCGTATCGCCTCCCCGCCGCCGGGTAAACCCGGCGCCCCGCCCGGCCGGATGTCGTCCTATCTCTTTCATCTGAAGACGGGAGACCGGGTCACCATCTCCGGCCCCTACGGCGAGTTCTTCGCGAAAGACACGGACAACGAGATGGTCTTCATCGGAGGCGGCGCGGGCATGGCGCCCATGCGGTCGCATATTTTCGATCAGCTCAAACGGCTCCGGTCCAGACGGAAAATCTCATTCTGGTACGGCGCGCGCAGCCTGCGGGAAGCCTTTTATGCCGAAGAATTCGATGGACTCGCCCGGGCGCACCCCAATTTCAGGTGGATACTCGCCCTTTCCGAACCCTTGCCAGAAGACAACTGGAAGGGACCGACCGGATTCATCCATCAGGTGCTGTATGATATGTATCTGAAAGACCATCCCGCCCCGGAGGACTGTGAATACTATCTCTGCGGTCCGCCCATGATGAACGAGGCGGTCCTCGCCATGCTGGACAGCCTCGGGGTGGAAGAGGAAAACATCCGGTTCGACGATTTCGGCGTATAGAACAGACGACCGTAACCGCGCCGCTCATACCGGATCCCCGGATTTGGATCACCCCGCGGGATCGCCATGCGTATTCCGGAGGAATCATGAAAACCGCCCTGGATATCCTGAACGAAAAGAACCGTGCAATCATCACCGTTAGCTCCGAAGCGACGGTTGCGGACGCCATACGCACCATGGCCGAACATCAGATCGGAGCCGTGGTCGTCAAACAGGAGGGCTCTTTCTGCGGGATCTATACGGAACGTGATTTCCTGAGAAACAGCCTGGAGGAAGGATTCGACCCCAAAACCGCGCGAATCCGGGATTTCATGACATGCGACCTGATCTCAGCCGCATGGGACGACCCGGTTTACAGGTTGATGGACCGGATGCTCGGCAAACGCATCCGTCACCTCCTGGTCGAAAAGGAGGGCCGTCACATCGGGTTGCTCTCCATCGGCGACGTGATCCGCGCCGGCCTGAACGAAACCCGGGAGCAGCTCAAATCCGTGAGCTGGGATTATTACGAAGACTGGAAATGGAAAAAGAAATAAGATCACGGAAGGAAACGGAACATGCAGCAGTTACTGATCCTGCTCGCCGCCCTCGCCATCCTCTTCGCGATCATGATGGCCGGCCTGAAATTCGGTAAATACAAGGAACGGACCTCCGGATGCTGCGGGGGCGGTCACTGTACCACATCGAAACAGAATGACGATGCGTGCCGTGAAAACCAGGACGCATCATAATCCCTGTCTGACGGGGTGTATTTTGTTGTCATCGATTCTTTATTCCGCACCCCGCAGGACCACGCCGTCATTTAACGGGATAGGGATGGGTTTCGGGCGGACGGAATGCCGCTCCGTACCGGCCACCGATACGACAGACGGATGCCCGCGACCCCGCACATACGCGACAAGGACAAACGGAATGGACAACCGGATCAAGAACGGATTACAATGTCTCGAAGACGAATTCGGAAAAGACAGGGTCGTACAGGCCGTTCAGGCGGTCAAACGGTTCGAAGTCGAAATTCCGAGCTGGGTTTTCGGCAAATTCGGCGGGGGGCGTTTCGGCGGTTACCTGCCTCCCGGCTGCGCCCGTACGATTCAGGAAAAACTGGATGACGCCGCATTCGTCCACAAGCTGACCGGTGCGACCCGATCCGTCGCCATGCACATGCTGTGGGATTTTTCTTCGGATGGAGAAACGGGTTCTCCCGAAACAGCTGAAAAGGTCGCTTTTCAATGCCGGGATCGGAATCTGTCGATCGGGTCGGTCAGCCCCACCTATTTCCTGAACGGTTCACACCGCGGCAGCCTGTCTGCAACCGAGCAAAAAACACGGATGCGATTCATCGAACAAGCTTTGATCGCTGGACAAATCGCCGACCAATTCGGGAACGGTCTTTTGACCCTGTGGCTGCCGGACGGTTCGCTTTATCCGGGACAGGCGGCGCTCGGACGTGCCTTCGAAACTTCCAAAAAATCACTGGAAGAGATTTGCAGCAAGCTGGATCGCCGCATCACCCTGCTCCTCGAGTACAAGGTATTCGAACCCGGGACGTACAGCACGGTCATTCCGGACTGGGGAACCGCATATCTCCTGGCAAAACATCTGGGAGAGAACGTCGGCGTCCTGGTCGATCTGGGCCATCATCCGCACGGGACCAATATCGAACAGATCGTCGCGCGGCTGATCCGGGAGAAGATGAAATGCGGTTTCCATTTCAACGCACGCTATGCGGCGGACGACGACCATGCGGTCGAACCGAATCCCGAAATGGCGCGGATTTTTTATGAACTGGTCACCGGGAGAGTCGCAAACAATGAGAACCCGGATAAAAATTGGGCATACATGATCGACCAGTGCAGCGGACGGGAGGACCGGATCCAGGCCGTGCTGCATTCTGTGGACAGCCTTCAGCTCTCACTGGCCAAAGCCATACTCGTCGATCAGGAAGTCCTGCGCCGCCTCCAGGACGCCGATGAAATCATCCTGGCGAACCGGTGTCTCAACGATGCGCTCATCCTTGCGGATGTCCGCCCGATCGTCTGGCTGGCGCGGGTGGAACGGAATCTGCCTCCGGACCCGGTCGCCGCATACTGTGAAAGCGGATACAGGGTGAAGATCGAAGCGGAAAGAGTTTAGGAAGAGGCCCCCGGATACGGAAAAAAGGGAGACGATGATGGCCCGGAACAATATAGTCAGGAAACTCGATTCCGTCGAGGAGTTCGAACGGGAACCGGTCCCGGAACGGAAATGGAAGGGCTGGGGCAGTTTCATCGGCATGTACGCGGGGGAACACACCGCGGGTACGGAATTCGTGATCGGGCCGCTTTTCGTGGCACACGGCGTGGCCGCAGCCGACCTCGTGCTGGGTCTGATCGCCGGGAACCTGATGGCCGTCCTGAGCTGGGCCTTCCTCACCGCCCCGGTCGCCGTGAAGTTCAGACTGACACTCTACTGTCTGCTCGAGAAAATCTGCGGAAGGAAATTCACCCTGATCTACAATTCGGTGAACGCCCTGATGTTCTGTTTTCTGGCCGGCGCCATGATCGCGGTCTCCGCGACCGCGATCGGCATCCCCTTCGGATTGCGCATGCCTTCCCTCGAGGACTGGCTGCCCGCCGGGATCGGCTGGATCGCGGCGGTCATCGCGATCGGGGCGGTCACCACGCTCATCGCCATGTTCGGATACAATCTGGTCTCACGTTTCGCCAACATCGCCGCCCCGTGGATGATCCTGGTGTTCGTCGGCGCGGCAGTCGCGGTGTTACCGGAACTCGGCGTGAAATCCATTTCCGATATCTGGGACAGGGCCCGGGATACGATCTGGACGGGCACCCCGCTCGCAGGACAAAGCCGGTTCACGTTCTGGCATGTGATGTTTTTCGCCTGGTTTTGCAACACGGCGATGCATATCGGCATGGCGGACCTGTCGATCCTGCGCTATGGCCGGAAGTGGATTTACGGATTCTCCTCGGCCACCGGAATGTTTGTCGGCCATTATATCGCGTGGATCGCCTCGGGCATCCTCTATGCCCTCTTCCTGATCGAATCCAACTTCAGCACCGAGTTTGCGCCGGGTCCCGTGGCATTCCGTGCGGCCGGGATCGCGGGCGCGGTCTGTGTGGTCATCGCGGGATGGACCACCGCGAACCCCACCATTTACCGCGCGGGGCTGGCGCTGCAGGCGATCCGCCCGAAATGGCGTACCTGGCGCGTCACCTGCGTCGTCGGCACCATCACCACGTTCGCGGCCTGCTTTCCCGCCCTGGTCATGAAACTGCTGAATTTCGTCGCGTTGTACGGACTCATCCTGATGCCCGTGGGCGCCATCATCCTGATGGATATCTATCTGATTCCGCGGCTGGGACTGCGATCCGGTTATGCGGAAACATTCGGCAAGTCCTTCCATCCGGCGGCGGCCCTCGCGTGGGTTCTGACCCTCATCTTCAGTCTGCTGCTCAATCAATTGTTGGACATCGAGGTCTTCTTCCTGAGCCTGCCCGGCTGGTTCTTCGCCGCGATTGTCTATGTCGCGGGGAGCTTTTGGGTCCAGCATGGCCGGATCAAAGAACGGAGGGTTGCCTGATGAACGCCGTCTTCAGATCGATTTCCGTCGCAGGATTGATTCTGACCCTGTTTCCGTCCTTTTTCGTGTTCGGGGGGATGATGACGCCGGAAACGCACAAATTGCTCATGCTCGTCGGGACCGTGTTCTGGTTCGCCGCCGCCCCGTTCTGGATGCGGCCGGAAGACAAGCAATGACCTGGCGATAGAACCGGGATCAACAGGCGGACGCTGCGGATTTCATGACGTACTTGCAGCGTATTTACAACCGCCCCCCGGACGATTCGATCTTTTTCTGATGGAGGAGAACCGATCATGACCCCGTTAAGATCAATCCGAACCCGGCGATTTATTCCCCTGTTCGCCGTTTCCGTCTTTATTATTTCAGGCGACGTCGCCTATTCAATAGACACGCGATTCGGGACGATTCGCGGCGAAGTCTCGGATGCGCATACCGGAAAACCGCTCGGCGGTACGAATATCGTCCTCGAGGGAACCCTCCTGGGGACGGCCGCGGGACGGGACGGCGGATTCCGTATCGAACGCGTTCCGGAAGGTCCGTACCGGCTGAAGATATCCCATATCGGGTATCAATCCTTCACGGAGGAAGTGATTGTAAAGGCGGGCCGGGAAATCGATCTCCGGGTCGAATTAAGAGAGGATTTCTTCCTCACCGAACACATCGTCGTGACCGCCGCCCGGACCGATCGGTTGATGGAGAACGTACCGGTCGTGACGGAACTGATCACGAAGGAAGAAATCCGGGAAAAAGGCGCCCGGGATCTCTCCGACGTACTCGAGGATCGTCCCGGCATCACGATCGAGGGCGGCAGAAGCGGCGTAAAATCCCTGTATCTGAACGGGATGGACGGCCGGCGCGTACTCATCCTGGTCGACGGCGTGCCGCTCCCCGGCAAGGTCAATGACATGATCCCGCTCGATCTGATCGATGCGGACGGAATAGAACGCATCGAAATCGTCAAGGGTCCCGCTTCCGCCCTGTACGGCAATGAAGCGATGGGCGGCGTCGTTCATGTGATCACCGGGCGGCCCGGCACCTCCGGAATCAGGGCCAACGCACGCGTGGGAACCCGGAACCTCTACAGCGGAAACATCGCCCTGTCCGGTTCCGTCCCGGGAATGGATTATCTTTTCGGACTGGACCATTCCCGCGATGGATTCAGCAAAATCACGCCGGAAATCGAGGTCAGGCGCACCCGGTCAACCGGGGTGAACGGGAGGATACGGCTGGAGAATCCGGTGATCGGCGAACTCGGAATCCGGGGTGCGTACAAAGAGGATTCGCAAGCATCCGAATCGGTTTTCATGGGAGAAACCGCGGACAACGAATCCGACGTGAAAAACATGCATACCGGTCTCGAATGGAAAAAAACGGTTTCGGACCGGTTAGCCCTCCAATGCATCGGTTATCTCTCCGACAATTTGCGGACTTACGAATCGAACACGCGCCGTCCGGTTCAGTCCGCTTCGATCGACACCACGACAGATCGGCTGCGGGGTTTCAAATCAGACGTCTCATGGACACCCCGAAGACGCCTCAGGTTGGACTTCGGTTTCGATTTGTCGCGCAATGCTTACGCGAATCCCCGCCTCGAAAACGAACGGACACGGAGTCAGGCCGGTTTTTTTGCGCAGGTCGAAATGCATCCCGTCGACCGGCTTGTTCTCGTCTTCGGAAACCGGTACGACCAAATCTCCGGGCTGTCCGGCCGCCACAGTCCGCGCGTGAGCGGCATGATCACCCTCGCGACCGGCCTGAAAATCAGGGCATCCTGGGGCGAGGGCTTTCGCGCCCCCTCTTTCATCGAATTGTACAGCGATTTCCGCATGCCGATTCCGGGTGTCCCTTTACGGGTCATCGGAAATGAACAATTGAGCCCGGAAAAATCCTCGGGAGGGAATCTCGGCATCGAATATGCGCGAAAAGAGTCGTTTTTGATCACCGCCACCGTGTCGAGGAACAGCCTGAAAGACATGATCGTCGATTATCAATCCGCACCCCGTACCTACAGTTACCTGAATGTCGAAAACGCCGTCTTTCACGGCATGGAATGGCAGGGCCGGGTTTTCCTGCTGCAAAACCTGACGGCGACGCTTGCCTACAATTTCACGGATATCGACCGGAATACCGATGTCGCCATTTCGCGCATCTCGCCTCACACGGCAGCCCTGAGACTCCAATACGGCCTCTGGAGAAACCGGATGAAAATTTCAGTGCGGGAAAAATACTTCAGCAGGCGGGAGGTTCTCGTGGTCTCGGACCGCGGCGGCGAACTCTTCAAAACCCAAAAACCGGCCTATCATCTGTTGAATCTCGCCGTCTCGTTCGCCGTAAATCCCGGCGTGACCCTGCGGGTCGGCGCCGTCAATCTCCTGGACCACCGCGACGAGGACTACGGTCCATGGACCGGGAGAAAGGTCTTTGCCGGACTCGAGGTCTCCTTTTGAGGAACAAAACCGGACAATCCCTCACCCCGTCTTCGCAGCGGATCGATTTCCGGAGGAGGACACATTCTCCCCAAGAATTCGATTTCCCCGGATACTGCCTGATGGGGTTCTCACGGAATCTGTACGGATACATCCGGCAACGGTATGCCGTCAGGAAAATCACCTTCATGAACCCGCAGCATCCCTATTATCTGTTCTCGAAAGACGGCCGTGAATTCGCCTTCATCTGTCCGGGCGTCGGCGCGCCCGCTGCCGGGATGCTGCTCGACGAAACCATCCGGCTCGGGGCCGGGGTGATTCTCTTCTGGGGAACGGCGGGCATATTCGACCGGAACTTGAAAGATTGCCTGATCCTGCCGAAGGACGCGGTGAGCGGCGAAGGCACATCCCGGTATTACGGGATGGACGAGTCACCCTGCCGTCCGGATCCGGAACTCACGGCGCGGATGGAATCCTGTTTTCGGAAGAACCGGTTCCCCTATGCCGAAGGCCGCGTCTTTACGACGGATGCGCCCTATCGTCAGACCCGGGAATCCCTGATGGACATCAAAAACAGAGACTGCATCGCGGTGGATATGGAAGCCTCTGCCCTGTTTTCCGTCGCCGCCTTTTATCGGAAACGGATCGCCGGATTTCTGTTACCCTCCGATCGGGTATCGGAAGACGGTTGGGAAATCCATGATCCGGCGCATCGTCCCCCGATGTTTCGATCGACCCGCCTCTTCGAGTTGGCCGTCGATATCCTGTCCGGTTTTTGAACCGTTTCGCCCTGAACCCAAAAAAAAAGTTGTATCCCTGCGTCAGATTGATTACATTTTAGTCAAAATTGCCTTAGA
>DSAP01000195.1 GCA_011046415.1 bacterium
ACCACGATCGACGGCCTGCGCTCGAAGTTTTTCTTTCCGGCTCTGGGCCGTTCCCTCCTCCGCGGGCTGGGTTACGGGGGATTCCTCCTCGGCCTCTATGCGGTTATTGCCCTGGCGCTGGTCGCATTCGGGAACGCCTCTCTCTCCCTGGGGGAGACCCGGCTGACGCACTGGTCGGTACGGCTTCCTTCCCTCCATATCCTCGCCAGGACCCTGCTCGGGGGACTCTATATCGCCGCGACGTACTGCCTCTTTTTCCAGTCCTGGCTGCGCGGCCGCATCCGGAACACCGTCTGGTATGTCCTCATCCTACTGGCGTACTGGGGCCTCATCTCCCTGCCGCTTCCCTCGGTCATGCCTTTTCCCGCATCCGCGGTTCAAAACGGCCTCGTCGGACTGGCGGTTTTCCTCTTTTTCGCGCGGCAGGATTTCATGGCCGTCGGCGCGGCCCTGCTGGCCATGCCGCTTTATTACTACGCCGCGGCGGCCCTGTTTATGGGGGGCGGTTTTACCCTGCACGGCCTGTTGATCCTCCTGATCATCCTCACCCTGGCCGGAATCGCCCTCGTCTCCCTGCGCAGCCGGATGCCCGTGGAACAGATCACCGAATACGTGCCGGAATATATTCGCCGGGGTTATGAACGCGAACGAATACAGCGCGAACTGGAAATCGCGCGCAACGTGCAGATCGGTTTTCTGCCGCGTTCCAATCCTGAAATTCCGGGCATGGAGATCGCGTCTTTCTGCATCCCGGCCATGGAGGTCGGCGGCGATTATTTCGATTTCGTGCGGCTGGGACCGCGCAGGCTGGGCATCGCCGTGGGCGATGTCTCGGGCAAGGGCATCCCGGCGGCATTTTACATGACGCTGACCAAAGGCCTCCTGAAGGGACAGGCACAATCCCTCCTGTCTCCGCGCGAGGTGCTCATCAATCTGAATACGCTCTTCTATGAAAACGCCGAACGGGGCGTGTTCATCAGCATGATTTATGCGATCGTTGATCTGGATGCGCGCAGGCTCGTCATGGCCCGCGCGGGTCACAATCCGATGCTTATACGACGATCCGGCTCGGACGTGACCGATGAAATCTGTCCGGCCGGCATCGCGCTCGGATTCGAACAGGGGGAGGTGTTCGCCAGGACCATCCGCGAGGAGATTGTCGACATCCGTCCCGGCGATGTATTTCTCTTCTATACGGACGGGTTGAATGAGGCGCAGAACCGGTTCCATCGGGAATACGGCGAGGAACGTCTCAAACGCATCCTGCTGGATTCCGGCGACAACTCCGCGGAAGGAATACTTAAACAAGTCGGCCTCGAAATCGAACTGTTCATCGGCGACGCCGAGCAGCACGACGACATGACGGCGGTCGTGGTCAGAATCCTCGAAGCCTGATCACGGGAAAGAAAATTGAAAAAGAAGACGACATTTTTCATTTCCGTGCTGATCCTGGGGGTGGTGGCCCTGAGCGACTTCCACCGCATCCGGACGGGAATCATCGCCTTTCCGCCCCTGCTGCGGGAGGTGCTGCTGACCGCCGTCCTCCTGTTGCAGGTAATCCGCGTGAGCTGGCGCCGCCCCGTCGTCCGGTCGGATCTCATCGCGCAGCTTCAGGGGCTGGGCATCTCCATGCTCCTGTTATGGGTGCTCAATTATGTGCTCAGCGGACAGATCGAATTCGAACCCGACTCATTCGGAACCCTCACCCTGAACGACCTGATCATCTGGACGGCGTTCGGCATGCTGCTCATCCTGTTCCTGATCCGGATCCTTCAGCATCTCTCGGCATTGATATTCATCCAGCAGGGGCGGCATACCGAACGCAACCTCCGCCTTTTCTTCATCAGCGTGTTTCTGGCCATGGGCTATAATCTCTTCAAAAGTGACCCCTGGGAGATCGATGTCTTCGAAGGCACCTTCCACTTCGGCCGGTCGCCCTGGGAAAACGGGATGTTCGGCGTCGTCTTCTTATTTTCCTTCATCCTCGGATTCCGGAACAAGTGGATCCATTATCTCAAGAAACATCAGAAATGGCGCGTCCTTTTCTTCGGGGGCCTGGTTTTTGTGTTCTCCCAGACCTATGTTCACCTCATTCCGGAAACCATACAACCCTACAGCAACCTGCTCCGCGTCTTTTCATCGTGTGTGTTCCTGTTGTGGACGGCATACGGCGGCATGGCCCTCGCGGGCATCCTCTTCCATTTGCCGGCGGCGGGATTGATCGACCGGCGTGCCCGGGAGATCGGGACCCTGCAAGGCCTCAGCACGACCATCAGTTCGATCTTCCGGACGGATGAACTGATCGAAAAAACCGTCTCCATGGCCTGTCAGATCGTCGGCGCCGATTCCGCCTGGATCGAATTGAGAGAGGACGATGTATATCGCATCGCCGGCACCCGGGGTATCCGGACACACGAGCTCACCGGCATGCCGCCTCCCGGGCTTTCCCCTCTCAGGGAAAGCGTGACAGATCAACAGGAGACCGTGCTGATCAATCACCTCGGGAGGGACAAGCGCACCGCCCATCTGAGAAAATGGCGTTCCCGCGCCGGATCGCTGCTGGCCGCACCCCTGATTTTTAAGGAGAAGGTGTTCGGCGTCCTGTACGCCTTCTGCGACCGGAACTTCTGTTTCGTGGAAGACGGAAAGGGCATGTTCCGGGCGTTCGCAAACCAGGTCGCCATCGCCCTCGAGAACGCCAACCTGGTCGCTTTCTCCATCGAACAGGAGCGGTACCGCGAAGAACTTCGCCTGGCCCATGAGGCCCAGATGCGTCTGTTGCCGCGATCCATGCCGCATATTCCCGGTGCCGAACTCGAAGGCCTCTGCGTCACAGCCAATGATATCGGCGGAGATTTTTACGATTTCATCCCCGTCGGTCCGGAACGGATCGATCTGCTGGTGGGAGACGTGTCAGGAAAGGGGGCTTCCGCGGCCTTTTACATGGCCGAAATCAAGGGGGTCGTCCAGACCCTCGCCCACCTTTTCAGCACCCCCGGCGAGATTTTAAAAGAAATAAACACCTTTGTCAGGCGCCATTTCGAGCCGGATATGTTTGTGACTATGATCTATGCCGTTTACTGTCCCGGAAAGCGGCGGCTCCGGTTCGCACGCGCCGGCCACACACCCGTGATCCATCTCGGGGAACGAGGCGTCGAATCCCTCGAACCCAGGGGACTCGGACTCGGCCTTGCCGAAGGCGACGCCTTTTCACGGGGGCTGGAGGAAGTTGAAATCGGTCTGCGCGTCCGGGAGAAGCTGGTTTTCTTCACGGACGGACTGATCGAGGTGCGGAATCCCGAAGGGGAAGAATTTGGAGAAAACCGGTTGTACGCGGCGATGAACGAGGTAAACGGATTCACCGCCGCCGAGACCGTGGCGTCGCTGCACGGCTGCGTGGATCGTTTCAGGAGACATCACCCGGTGCATGACGACATGACCCTCGTCATTCTGAACGTGACGGCATGAAATATCAGGAAGGAAAAAGGAGAGCGGTTTATGAGCGGATTTGAGGTCTCGCGCAAGGATATGGACCGGGTTTCCGTGGTCTCCCTAAAGGGTTACCTGGATGCGCATACGGCGTCTGATTTCGAAGACGTCCTGCAGAAACTGGTCGATGAAGACCGGGTGCGAATCGTGGTCAATCTGCGCGATCTGCATTACATCTCGAGCGCCGGCCTGGGCGTTTTCATGGGCTTTATCGAGAATGTGAGGCAAAGAGAAGGCGACATCAAACTGGCCGAAATGTCGGAGAAAGTTTATCGGGTATTCGACCTGCTCGGATTTCCTGTACTCTATGAAATCTTCGATTCCGAGGCAGAAGCCATTCAGAAATACCAGCCATGAAGACGCAGCCCGGAGACAGGGAAACCCCATGACAAGAAAGACAACAAGCTACCGCCTGAAACTGCCGAGCCGGACAGATAATCTCGAAACGGTCCGGAAATTCGTGGCCGATCTGGCCCGCAAGGCGGGATTCGGCAAAGAAGACATCCACAAAATTGAACTGGCCGTGGATGAGGCGTGCACGAATGTGATCGAACATGCCTATGAAAATGCCGAAGATCAGGATATCGATATCGTCGTCAAGCTCGGACCTCAAAAACTGACCGTCATTGTCACGGACCGGGGAAAAACGTTCTCCCCCGGCGACATCGAAACACCGGACATGGAACAGTACATCGCCGAGCTTCGGGTCGGAGGACTGGGTATCTATCTCATGAGAACCCTGATGGACAAGGTACAATATCGCTCCCTCCCCGACGGGAAAAATCAGGTCAAAATGGAGAAATACCTGGAGAAACGATCTTGAAATCCGATACCGGAAAGAAGAGATTTTTACGCGATACGCCGCTCGACAAACGCCTGCTTGAGCTGACCGCGCTCTTCGAAGTCAGCCGGTCTCTGACATCCACACTCAACCTGCATGCCATCCTTGAAAACGTGCTGCGCATCGCCATGGGACACATGCTCATCAGCCGCGGCATGATACTCCTTCAAAAGGGAAGCGAAGAAACCTATGTCGTCGAGGCGCTGAAGGGAATTCCCCGTAACCTGCTGGGCACTTCGCTGCGTATCGATAATCCGCCGGACCATTCGATCTCGATCGACCGCGCCGGAGATAGAGATTGGGCCGTATTTTTCAGGAAAATGCAGATCACGCTGGTGACGCCGCTGATTTCATCGCGGGGGATGACCGGCATGCTGGCCTTCGGCCTGAAAATCAACAACGACGTCTACGGAGAGGAAGAGATTGAATTTTTAGACTCCCTTTCGAATATCGCCGCGTCGGCTGTCGCCAACGGCCTGATGGTCCAGGAAATCCAGTTTGTCAACCGCCGGCTCGATCGGAAAGTCCAGCAGCTCAATACGATTTTTGATATCGGCAGCGAACTCAACACCACCCTCGATCGGCACAAGATCGCCAGCCTGGTCAGCTTCGCCGTGATGGGGGAGCTCCTCGTCAATAAATGTGCGATTTTTCTGAAACACGAAACCGGATTCTCCAGGCTGATCGCCAAAGGCGTGGATCTGCCCGATTCCGGGGGGGGCGATCTCGGCGAACTCAGCGAACCCATCTTACTCGAAGACACAGACCAGTTCGACGAATATGAGAAAAAAGGACTCGCCGTGATCGTGCCGATGCGGATGCAGCAGAAAACCAGGGGCATGATGCTGGTGGGCGGCAAGATCTCCGGGGGGCGCTTCGATGAATCGGAACTCGAATTTCTCATGACCCTCGGCAATCAGGCCATGACCGCACTCGAAAATGCGCGTCTTTTCAGGGAAGCGCTCGAAAAACAGCGTATGGAAGAGGAGCTGAATCTCGCCCGTTCGATCCAGAAGGGGATGCTCCCGGACTCCCTGCCTCAGCCCGGCGGTTATGAAATCGCCGGGACGAACATTCCGAGCCGCCAGGTCGGCGGGGATTATTATGACGTGATTCCCGTGGATACGCACCGCTATGGCATCGCCATCGGAGACGTCGCCGGAAAAGGCGCGGGCGCCGCCCTCCTCATGGCGAACCTGCAGGCCTCACTGCAGGCGCTCGTATCGGGAGGAACCGGCATCGCGGAAATGATGTCCCGGATCAACCGGCAGGTCTATCGCAACACGTCTCCGGACAAATTCATCACATTCTTTTACGGAGAAATCGATGTCTCGCGCCATATCCTGACCTTTTGCAATGCCGGCCACAATTATCCGCTGCACATCTCCCGGGACGGCAAGGTTGAGGACTTGTTCGAGGGGGGGCTGATACTCGGCATGATGCCGGAGGCGGATTACCGGACCGCGACGGTGCCGATACTGCCCGGCGACCGCATCCTGCTCTTCACGGACGGCATCACCGAGGCCATGAACGACGCGGAAGAAGAGTTCGGGGAAACGCGGCTCAAGGAATTCGCGGCCACGCACCGGAACGACACGGCCGTCCGGTTGATGGATGGGATCATCGACACGGTCAGGAACTTCAACGCGGCCGAATCCCAGGCGGACGACATCACGCTGCTCGTCATCCGGCGCAAAGAATAAAGCCGGATTGCGTATCCTATCCCCGGCCCGGTCTGTTCCCGGTCCCGGGGTTGTTCCACGCGACACAGAATCTTTTAACCGGCTTTCTGCGACCTGTTTGTGACTGAATCTTGAATTTTTAAATTTTGAATATTAATTTATTCCGCCGTCTACCGATGATGCCCGGCATCCGTGCAGTCGACGACACCGTTCGGCAGGAGGAGGTACTCCCCGTTGGCGGATGGACACTGCGGCAGCCTGCCTTCGGGAAAATACGGGGCCAGCTCTTCGAACGATTCGGCATACCGGGTCGTCTGGTCCGGATCCATATACCGGTCCATATAAAAAAAAGACTGGGCCGTCTCGAGGTTGAACTGATTCTGTTTGCACGTAGCCGCTTCCGTCGCATCGGACAAACTCTTGTACCTGGCGATGGCCGCCGATGCGAGGATGCCGGTGATCACAATCACGACGATCAGTTCGACAAGCGAAAATCCGGGCTCTTGTTTCAATTTCATGAATCATACCGCCGGGTAATGTTTTCACTTTGAAACAGGCGGACATTCCTTTTCATTTCAACCTTCGCCGGATCGATCCATACCCATGCGTGATCCGCCCGTCCCGGAATCCATGAACCGGACAGGTCCGCTCTTTTTGCCCTACAAGCAAATCTCAGGCCATTACACCTGTTTCATCGGAGTTTCTGGACAGAAAATGCGGGGAGGAATCCTGTTTCGGAAGCTCAGGGTACGGTTGAATCGTTCCGCGGCTCCCTCCGTGAGGCCGTGAACAGTTCGCTCTGCTTTTCATCGACTTTCTTGAGATAGAGACGGAACAAATCCGGCGCCGAATCCATCATCTGCTGTCTCGCCTCGATATCGATCCGGCCTGAATCCAGCATCTGATCCCGGTAACAGTACAGCCCGAAACGCCTGAACCGGTCCGTATGCTCTTCGCCGGAAGCCTGTTCGAGTCGTTTTTGGATATCCTCGGTGCGTATGCCTCCCGGACGGCCTAGCAGGCTGATCGGCCAAAGACCGTCAAGCCATCCGTAAAAGAAAAGCAAGGCCCTGGATTCGGCCGGGGTATATTGCATGCGGACCCGGACATAGAGAGATTGAAGTTCGGGTAACCGCAGCCTGAACAGGTCGATGTGAAAGGGGTCGAGGACCAGCGCGCGCAGCAAGGCGTTCCGGGATTCGACAGGCCGGCCAAGCACCCGGAGTGTTTCGGCATAAACGGACCAGAGGTCGGCGCGGTCTGCATGGCCGCCGGTCAAGGTGTCGATCAGGGCTTTCCCGGCCTCCTGATACAGACCGCGAGCCGCCAGGAGAGACCCCGCATGCAGGGTTTGATCCGAATCCAGAAAGCCTTTTACATTTCCCAGATGCCGGAATGCGATCTCCGCTATTTCCCTGTCGGCAAATTGCGCTTCGGACGGAAGCCAGTGTCCATTTTCGACATTCTCGGCCACGGTATGCCACAAGGCCGCCAGGGCATCCCCCGGCTGACCGCCGGAAAACCCTGCATAAAAAAGTGTGACGATTTTCCGCCAGGTTTCGATATGGGCAAGGCAGGGGTCGATCCGCGCGGCCGTTTCGAGTTCCCGGCGGGCCCGGTCGAAATCGAGTTCACGGATGGCGGAAACCGTTTTTTCGATCACCTCATCGGCCGTTGAAAAAAAGGAGAGTTGGGCCGATTCACTATGCATGACATTTCCTCACGCTACTTATTCTCCGGAGGCTGAAAGAGGCCCGTTTCGTCCGCGCCGGCGAGTCCGGCCTGCAGCGTCCGCGGGTCCACAGGGGAAAGGCGTTCCGCCATCCCGGGGGTGATCAGCCGGTACCGCCTCAACCGGTCACACGCCTCCGCGATCCGGTCGAGGGTTTCATCCCGGACAAGCCAGTCCGGCGCCGGGAATCGCCTCAGATCGAGCGGCGCGGTGTAGCCGGTCAAGGTCTTTTCTCCGGCCTGGTTGAAGTATTGTTCGAAATAGGAGAGGACGAGCTCCCTCAGGGTACGGAATATCGGTTCCCGGAAGCGGAGCCCCGTGAAATTGGATTTGGCGACCGCGCCCCAGTGGCCGTCTGTCCGGTACAGGGCCAGCATATGGTCATCGTCCCGCCGGTTCGGCAGCATCTCGAGGATGCGGGGCGCATGGCCGATCCGCCACAAGAGCGCGGCGGCCAGCATTGCGCCGTCGAAGCAGTGGGCCTTCCGGTCGTGCAGCACGCGGAGGGGACAGCGATAGAAGGAATCGGACGAATAGGCCAGGCCGTCGAGAAACGTCTGGACGGCGAAAGGGGTTTCGGGGACGCAAAGATGCGCCTTCTCCCCGGCGTTGGCTCTCGTGTCGAGGACGGCCGCGAGGAATCCGGGCGGAAAAACAGCCCCCTGATCCGGTTTCATCGTCCTCCCCGGCTCTCTTCAAAATGATCTGTGCCGGGAGGTTCGGCGATGCGCCGCTGCGACTTGTATCGGTTCCTCATTTGGATGAACACCTCATCATAGAGGCCGGCCTTGAAATCCGGGAAACTCCAGGGATAGGGCTCGAATTTCCCGTTCTTGAAGCGGAGCGTCAGGTCGGCCCAGATGCCGCGGGAGAGATAGATCTTGTCTCCGTTGTATTTGGCCGAAGCGAGCACCACCTTGTCGTAATCCAGATATCCCGGATCGAGATTGACCCTGCGTCGCCCGGAGACGGACAGCCGCTCTTCGATCGCATTGGTTTCGACCTTGATGTCCGCGATCTCGCCGGGGCGGATCAGGGATCCCATGCCGATGAAAAACCGGACGATGGACCCGCCCATCTCCGGCGTATAATAATCCGTCCGGTCGAAGGGATAATCCACACTCTTGAAATCCGCGGGACCGTACCGTTCCTCGATCATCGCGACCGCCTCACGGCATCTATCGGAATCGCTGGACAGCACGCCGAAGAAAAGTTTTACGGGATCCGCCTCAACCGGCTTCAAGACCCGCCTCCGGAATGATCCTGCTCACCGTCTTCGCCCCTTCCTTCTTTTTCCCGGGAACCCAGAGCCCCTGTTCCCGTTCACGGGTCATGTTGAGCGCGAGTGAGGCCAGCGCCTGTTCGACCCGTTCGGGGTGGATGCCGAAAACCTCGTGAATGCGGCGATGATAATCCTGCCTGATGTGCATGTTCTTCTTCCCGTCGAAGGTGGTTTCGCGCATGAAGGTTTTGTGGACATAGACCAGTCTGCCCCGCTCGGTCCGGGACAGGACCAGGCCGTGCATGCCGTTCCAGGAAAAACTCGCGCGCCAGAGTGCCGCGAATTCATCGAGCGGCACGGCCTGGTCCCGGAAACGGTACCGCCATTTGAACTCCGTCTTCTGAAACGTATAGAGTTCATACACATCGTTTACCGGGTCGTACCGCAGTTCCACGCCGGAGAATCCCGCGTCGTAGAACCGCGGTTTCCCCCGCACGAGTTCCAGGGGCCGGTTGAGCAGGTATCCGGGATCCACGAGATATGGGATGCCGTCGAGCCGGACGATGAGTGCGCTGTGCGTGTTGGGTCCGTAGCGCATGTCCGCCATCACCGGATAATTATCGAATCCGTGATGGATCAGCAGGGTGTGGAGAAAAAACGTCAGGGCGAAACAGGTGCCGCCCAGGCGGTAACGGGCGTGGTCTTCCATGACCTCTTCGGGCAGACGCATTTTCAGGCCGGGATCCGCGTTCTGGCTGTGCTTGATGATCTTGCTCAGGTTTTCATAAGGGAACCCGGCATAGTGCCGCAGTATTTCCTGGAGCAGCTCCTTGCCGCGAGAGCGGGACGCGATGCGGAAAAAATCACGGAAGGCCTCCACGCCGTCCCCATGCGAAGCCGGCCTGAGAATGTATCCTGAATCAGTCATCGCAGTCGAAGGCTTTCATGGTTCAAACGGATCCGGACCGTTCGGGATGGAACACCTCTCGTACGGCGGACAACAGAGAAACCAGCGTATAGGGTTTCTGGAGGAACCGGTAGCCCCGTTTCACGATGACTTCCCACTGAGATTTTTGATCCGTATAACCGCTGCTCAGCAGAATCGGCATGTCGGGACACCGGGAGAGTACCTGCTCGATCAACTCGATGCCGCTCCGGTCCGGGAGCACCACGTCGCTGAACACGAGATCAATATGCTGCGTTTCATTTTCAAGCAGCCTGAGTGCGTCCTGCACGGAGGCGACGGCCACGGTCTCATACCCGTTCTCTCCGAGCGCCATCTCGGCGAAGAGGCGTACACCGTCCGCGTCTTCGACGATCAGAATCCGCTCCCGGTTCCCCTTCAGGTTCTCGATCGAGAGCTGCTGTTTCTTCTTTCGGGAGACTTCGGACCGGATCGCGGGAAGATAAATTTCAAATGTCGTTCCCTTTCCGGGTTCCGAATCGACCGTGATCCAGCCCTGATGCTGGGCGACGATACCGTATGCCACGGAGAGCCCCAGACCGGTCCCTTTGCCGGGCGCTTTGGTGGTGAAGAACGGTTCGAAGATATGCGCCATCGTTTCGGGCGTCATCCCCCTGCCCGAATCGGAAACGGACAGATGGACGAATCTTCCCGGCCGGGCTTCGGCCGTTTTCCGGTTCGCCGTTTCGTCCAGAGTCACATTTTCCGTTTTGATCCTGAGTTGGCCGCCGGACGGCATGGCGTCACGGGCGTTGAGCGCCAGATTCATGATGACCTGTTCCAGGGTTCCCGGATCGGCCTTCACGGCCCACAGGTCACTCTGGAAGGACGTGCTGATGCCGACATCCTCGCCGATGAGACGGTGCAGCATTTTCAACAGATCGCTGACGATCTTGTTTAACTCGACCGGAACCATCTTCGTCGGGTGCTTGCGGCTGAAGAAGAGTAGTTGCCGGGTCAGCTCGGCGGCCCGGCTTGCGGCGGTTTGCACCTCCTTGAGATCCCTGTATACTGGGCCATCGGGTTCGATACGCATAAGCGCCATGTCTGTGCATCCCTGAATGGCCGTGAGCAGGTTGTTGAAATCATGCGCCACGCCGCCGGTCAGCGTGCCGATGGCGTCCATTTTCTGGATTTGATGGAGTTGTTCCTGGATGGCATCTTTCTCGGCCTGGATGCGTTTATTCTCCGACACATCCCGGAACACCATGACCACGCCATAGAGGTTCCCGTGATCGTCGCGGATCGGCGAGACGCTGTCGGACACGGGAATCCGCCGGCCGGATCGGTGTACCAGGTAGGTCCGTCCGGGCAAATGCCAGGATCCGCCCGAATCCAGTATCTTCGAAAACGGGATGTTGACGGTTGAATCCGTTTCTTCATCCAGCAATTTGATGACCGCCTCAAAGGGCTTCTTCTCGATTTCCGAAAGCAGCCATCCGGTAATCTCTTCGGCTGACGAATTCATAAAAATAACCAAACCGGTCCGGTCAAGCGTGATCACCCCCTCGCCGATGCTTTTCAGGGTGCTTGAAAACCAGGCTTCGCTCTCCCTGAGCCGGAGATAGGCCTGATGTTTGTAAAGGGCCATCTCGATCACGCTCTGCAATTCCTTTTCTTCGAAAGGCTTGAGCACATACCCGAACGGCTCGGTCTTCTTGGCCGAATCCAGGGTCTGGCCGTCGGCATGAGCGGTCAGGAAGACGACCGGAAGCATTTCCTCATGAAACAACCGTTCCGCGACCTCGATGCCCGTCATCTCCCCCCGCAACACGATATCCATCAGCACGAGGTCCGGTCTTTCCTTCCGGACATGCGCGAGGACGTCCTCACCCCGCTGGACGATATCCATGACGGAATATCCGAGATTTTGAAGACTCATACGGATATCTTCCGCCACGATTTGTTCATCTTCCACGATCAACACACGGGCTCTCGGCTTCATGACGGAATTCCCTTCATTCTTCCAACGTGGATATCTGTCCGGACCGGCAAACATTTCAAAATTAAACAAATCCTGTCGGGATTGCAATACTGAAATTGGACCCGCCCTGTTCAAACTTATGTTCCTGGGGACATGCACATTTAGTCCTGTTGGATTAATAATCCCTAATTATAGATTCTTTCTTGACAATCCTTAATAAAATGCATATATTTTGCTGGGATTATCCCGCTGACGCGGCTTTTCTGCATTCGCACCTGATAGGGATTGGCCCGTGAATTGCATAATCGGGCAACGGAAAACGAAAACAACAGGATGATGAATCAAAAACAATATATCATCGCGGTCGGCGAACCGGAGGGCGGAAGCCTTCGCAGTTACGTGCTGTCCAAACGCAGGCTGATTGTCTTTCTGTTTGCGGGATTTATCTGTGTTTTGCTCGTCGCAGTCATCCTGGCCGAGGGAATGGCTCGGCTGGGGGCACGGGTAGAAACCCGGCGGCTGAACCAGGAAAACGAAAGTCTCAGGGAACACCTGACCGGCTGGGAGGTGAAACTCTCCGGAATTCAGTCTGACATTCGGGATCTGGACAAACGCAACAAACAGATCCGGGTCACGGCTTCCCTCTCCCTGCCCGAAATCGAATACGGTGTGGGAGGTTCCGAAACACCCCCGCGCGCCGGACTCAACGAATGGGCCGCAATCAACAAGGTGGAACGCAATTTCGCGAGGCTGGAAGCCGAAGTCGCGTGGATCCGGAAAAGTACTTCTGAGCTTGAAAACACCCTCGCTTCGAAGATTACTGAGATCGCGCATTATCCCTCAATCCGTCCGGTGGAAGGAGGATGGATCTCCTCCCTGTTCGGGAAACGGATCGATCCCTTCACCGGATTGGAGGAAAATCATCCCGCGCTGGACATTTCCATCCGCCCGGGAACCGAGGTGCGGGCGACCGGTGCGGGCGTCGTCAAAAAAGTCAACTCGCGGGTGATCAAGAACAAGGGATACGGCAAATACATCACGATCAATCACGGTTATGGGTATGAAACACTCTACGCACATCTGTCGGAAATCTTCGTGCGTGAGGGTCAGCGCGTCAAGCGGTGGGACCTCATCGGCCTGACGGGCAACACCGGCAAATCCACGGCGCCCCATATCCATTACGCCGTCTCGCATAACGGGTTTGCCAAAGATCCTCTCCATTTCTTCCTGGATTGAAGCCTTTTCCTCTCCGTCAAGGCACAACCGAAACGGATCACGATATACCCTCTTTTTTCAGGCATAGCATGCCGGACCGGTTCATGTCCGGGTCAGTGAAGGCCGAAGCAGCCGGCCGGCCGCTTTTCCGAAGGCCTCGAACGCCTCTTCTTCGTTTCTCTTCCGGATCATGATCACCTGTTTTCCCATGATTCCCCAGATCTTGGGATCGGTCGCCCTATAGAAGACGATGACGGGAACGCCCAGCACGCCCGCGAGGTGGCTCACCCCGGAATCGTTGCCGACCAGGAGTCTGGAGGATGCCAGCATCCCGGCCAGTTCGGACACATCTGCCGGCGAGTGGACCGGATACCCCGCAAATGCCCCGCGCTCCAACCGCTCGCATTCGACGGGTCCGAAAAGAAACGCTGGAGGGGATCCCGATTCGGTCCGGAGATAATCCGCCAGGCGCAGATAGAATCCGGGAGTGAAATGCTTCTTCGCGCCTCCGCTCCCCGGATGAATGAGGATCCGGTCCGTGTGCGGGACCGGATCCGGCCACTTCAGGGTGAAGGGCTCGGGGACGGAGACAGGGAAACAGCGCCGAATCCTCTCGACATAATCGTGTGCCAAGTGTTTGCGGACGGATGGAAAAGGCGGAACGGCCATCACGGGCCCGTCCGCCCCGTGTTCGAGCAGGCGGACGACGGATCCGGCGTCGTTGATCCACAACACGGCTACATGGGGAGGCGCGATCCCGGCCGGCAGCCGTTCTCCGGAGAAGAAACGGACTGCAGCGGCGGAATCGGCGTCGGTCCACGCGTCGATCAGTCCCAGCCGGACCGCCAGCCGCATATATTCGGGACGGCCGAAGCCGACGAACCGGTGCGAGGGATGGGCGGCCCGCAATCCGGACAGCGCCGGCCAGGTCAGGACAAAATCGCCCAGCGCGCCGGTGTGGCAGATCAGAAATGTCTTCATCGTCTCCCCGCGATATCGGGATGATTGCGCCGGATACCCGGGTTTGGCTGCCGGAAAAACCCGGACGTGCCGGAATCACGGCCTGTCATGCTAAAAAAAAAGGTCGCGCGGATCCCCAAATTTCTGGCAACCTCGGCAGCATTACCCCGGGTTTCAACAAGCTGTATTGCTTCCGGCTTGAATTCTTTGGTATACTTACGTCTTGTCTGTTTCTCCGGCATGTGAACACCTCCTGGGTTCTGTTACAAAATACAAAAGCCTTAACTGTGTGTCCACCAAAATATAGCAAGTCCAACCGGTGTTAAGATAAAAAATATGTCGGGTAACCGATTTTCAAAGAACAGAGTCCCCGATTTGGTAAAGTCCACGATGTCCTGGCACTCAATAACTATTCTTTAATGCACTTGAATCCAAGAAAATAAATTACTATATTTTTTGTGTTCCAACAGGCAGACAGAATAACTTCAGACTAAATAAACTGCTATGAATAAGAAAACTATTCGCATTTTTATTGCAGATGATAACGCCCTGCTCCTTGAAGGCCTTGTAACCATGTTGGGAGATCAAGCAGACTTTCTCGTTGTGGGAACGGCGCCAAATGGCGACAAAGCCGTGGAACTGATAAAAGACTCTCTGCCGGAAGTCGCACTCATTGACATCGGCATGCCTGACAAGGACGGGCTCGAGGTAACGCAGATCCTTCACCAGGATTTCCCGCAAGTTAAAGTGATTATTCTCGGCCTGATTGACCTGACGGATGAAATTATGGCCTGTATCGAAGCCGGCGCAACCGGCTATATTTTGAAAGAATCCACATTTGAACATTTAGTTGAGATCATTCGCTCAGTCCACAGAAATGAAGCCTTCTGCTCACCTCGTATGGCAGCTTCACTGTTCTCACGCATTGCTGAGTTGACGAGCGAGGTTAAAATGCAAATACCGGTTGATTCTACCAAACTGACCTCGCGTGAGTTGGATGTGATCAAACTGATCGCCGAGGGCCTGCCCAACAAAGAAATTGCCAAACGGCTTTTTATCGAAACGCAGACCGTGAAAAACCATATCCATAATATTTTAGACAAACTACAACTGCACAACCGTTTTGAAACCGTACAATACGCCCGCGATAGAAACCTGCTGGAAAAAAAGTAATTTATCCCCCGATTTTTACCTGCTAAAGTACCAGTACTTTTTTTTCAACAATATTATTCGGTCTATTCATCAACTGGTCCTCCCCTATAGATCAATTTTGAACCCTCCGGTCTATTGACTCTCTGCGCTCATTTGCTGACATTGTGTTTGTTAGTTAAATGAGATAATGCCATGCCCCAAATTAATGTGATGTTTTCAAGCCGGCCGAAATTGTTGTCAGAGGTTATACGAAATCTGATTGAACGCCAGCCTGACATGAAAGTGACGGGAGAAGTGGTTGATCCCATCGAACTCATATTTGCGCTCCGCACAACGCCTGCGGATGTGGTCATCATCACACCGCATAAAGCAAACGGGGACCCCAGAATCTGCAGCCAGCTGTTAAAAGAACACCCGCAGTTGACAATTTTGATGCTGACAGAAGAAAGTAAAGCTGTCTATATTTTCCAATCGGGTTTGCACAGGAAACGCATTGAAAGACCCACTCAGGAGGCGATTATTAGCGCCATTCGGAAATCGATGTTATGACACATCCACAATTTGAAATATCTGAAAAGTAATAAGGAAAATTTGATCCATGAAAAATTTATTAAATAAAGATACCCGGTGCCTGATCATCCAGTCAGCGTTTTCCGAGTTCAGCTTCTGGAACTACGTGGATGTCTGTAAAATGGTCGGCGCCAAATATCCGTCCGCGCCTCTGGGCCTTTTGACCGTGGCCGCACTGCTGCCGCAGCAATGGTTGTTCAAACTGGCGGATGAAAACATTGAACCGGTTCTCGATGAACACTTCGAATGGGCGGATATCGTTTGTATCGGCGGCATGCTGCCGCAGCAATTCAATATGCTATCCCTGATAGATCGAGCCCATCAGTTTGATTTACCGGTTGTAGTGGGCGGTCCGGATCCGACCTCCCAGCCCGAATTATATCAATCTGCCGATTATCTTGTGCTCGGAGAGGGGGAAGTGACCATTCCCCTTTTCATCGCGGACCTGGCAAGAGGCTGCAATCGGGGTCAATATCAATCGGATGATAAAGCCGACATGATCCAGGCCGTTGTTCCCCGCTTTGATTTAATCCGGTTTCAGGATTATTTGCAAATCGGCATTCAATATTCCAGGGGCTGCCCCTTTCAGTGTGAATTCTGCAATATCGTGGAATTGTTCGGCAGAACGCCGCGAACCAAGACGCAGGCGCAGATGCTTCGGGAACTCCAAACGCTTTATGATTTGGGTCATCGGGGGCACATCGATATTGTGGATGACAATTTTATCGGCAACAAGAAAGAGGTCAAAAAAGTGCTGACCGCCGTCAGAGAATGGTCCAGGAAAAACAAATATCCGTTTTATTTTTCAACTGAATGTTCGATCAATCTCGCAGACGATGACGATTTGATGCAGAAAATGAAGGATGTGGATTTTCGGTATGTCTTTATCGGGATTGAAACACCTGAAGAAACCGCTTTACTCATGGCGAATAAAACGAATAATGTTAATAAACCGCTTGATGCAGCCATTCAAAAGATCTATACATTCGGGATGATTGTCAATGCCGGCTTTATCATCGGTTTTGATCATGAGAGCGACCGGATCGCTGAAAATATGATTCACTGTATCCGGGATTCAGGCGTTGCCATGGCCATGCTCGGCATGTTATACGCGTTGCCGGATACGCAACTTTCAAGACGTCTGACAAAAGAGGGCAGACTCTTCGAAGACAGCTCAACACTCAGGGATGATCGGGAAATGATCGATCAGACATCCAGCGGTTTAAACTTCATTACATACAGACCGCGGCTGAACATATTAAAAGACTATCTGCAAATCGAACAGATCATTTATGATCCGGTTAATTATTTCAAACGCGTCACGGCGACTGCGATTCAACTGAAATGTAATCCAAAATACAAACCGGGTCTGATTAAATGGTTGAAAACCGGATTGGCTTTTATCAAACTGAGCCGTCGCCTTGGAGAGAACCGTTCCACGGCCTGGCCCTATTTTAAAATGATTTTCTCGGTACTCTTCAAAAATCCCCCAGGCCTTGAACCCGCTGTCAATCTTTCGGCCATGTTTATCCATTTTCACAAACAGTCTCGATTCATCATCAAGCATATTATCCGGGAGATTGAAGCGATTGAGAAACATCACGACAACGAGAAATCGAAAAGAGTCTCGTGTGACCAGGTTGTCCCTAAAATTGAATATATTGAAGAACCTCTCGAATTTTATTGACAACTTTTTGAAAACGATTTTTTAAAATATCTGAAAACCATCGATTAATAATGAACTCTGATTTGAAACAATCCATATCAGAAATGAGATTTACATCATGGGCTCTATTTCAACAAATTCAAAAATCAATCGCATTGCGTTCATCGGCAACTACTTGCCGCGCCAGTGCGGCATCGCCACATTTACCACTGATTTGTGTGAGGCCATCACCGCCAAGTATCATCAGACGACCTGCATTGCTGTGCCGGTC
>DSAP01000092.1 GCA_011046415.1 bacterium
CAGTTGAAGGTCGACCACTATTTTGACCTTGAGAACCCCCGCGATCTTGCCCGGCTCGAACAACCCCAGCTTGTTTTCGAATCCTTGAGCGGCCTGATCGTGGTCGATGAAATTCAGCGGCTTCCCGGGCTTTTTCCCCTCCTCAGATATCAGGTCGATACCGGACAAGACCGGAAATTTCTGATTCTGGGCAGCGCCTCGAAAGCCTTAAGCAGGCAATCGTCCGAATCACTGGCCGGACGCATCGGGTACCATTACCTGGGCGGATTCACGCCTTTCGATGTCGGATTCGAGAATCTTTCAAGACTCTGGCTGCGCGGGGCATATCCGAAATCGTTCCTGGCGGAATCGGATCGTCTCATCCGGTTGTGGCGCAGCAATTTCATCAAGACCTTTTTGGAAAGGGACATCCCCCAGCTCGGCATACAGATCCCGGAACAGACGCTACGCAGATTCTGGACCATGCTGAGCCACTACCACGGCCAGATCGTCAATTATTCGGAAATCGGCAGGTCGTTCGGCATGACGGACAACTCGATTCGCAAGTATATCGATATTTTATCCGGCACCTTCGTCGTCCGGGTTCTGCAGCCCTGGCATGTAAACATCGGAAAAAGGCTGGTCAAACGACCCAAGGTCTATTTCAAGGATTCCGGCCTCTTTCACACATTCGCTTCCATCCAGACCGGGGATGATTTGCTGTCGCATCCGAAGCTGGGTGCGTCCTGGGAGGGATTCGCCCTCGAAACCGTCGGCCGGCTGATCGAGCCTGAAGTCATGGAACATTATTTCTGGAGCACACACAGGGGAGCCGAAGTCGATTTCTTCTGGCAATGGGCGGGGAAAAACTGGGCTGTCGAATTCAAGTACATGGACGCGCCGAGGATGACGAAGTCCATACATTCGGCTCTGGAGGATCTGACGCTCGAACATTTGTGGGTTGTGTATCCCGGGAATGAAAAATACGCATTAGATCGCAGGGTAACCGCCCTGCCTTTGAATCGTGTTTCCATGGAAGAATTTTTAAGATAAAGCGATATGATTATTGAAGATGTACCCGATGTTTCCGGGTTTCTCAAGACTGGGAAATTCCAGGACGGTCATCAGAGGTCGGAGTGCGGAGATTGTTTCCGCTTTCCTCGGGCGACGACAAGTCGTCGCACTCCGGGGAATTCCCTTTTCCGATGTCCAGAGGAGCGAATCCGGGGCGATGAGGATGAAAAAGAAAAGGCAACCTGTTTAGAAAAAGGTTGCCTTTTGATCGGATATCCGGATTGCCGCTGCGGCGATAGGCCCGACTCCGGGCGGGTGCCGCCGCCTCAATGTTTCATTCGATGATCCCGAACTGTTTGCCGAGCCTTTCGAAGATATCCAGCACCCTGTCGAGTTCCTCTTCCGTATGGGTCGCCATATAGCTGGTCCGGATGATGGCTTCATGGGGCGGGACGGCCGGGCTGATGGCCGGATTCGCGAAGATGCCGCTGTCGAACAGCAATTTCCAGAATCCGAAACAAGCATCCTCTTCACCGATCTTGATCGGGATGATGGGGGTCTCGCTCAATCCGATGTCGAATCCCAGACTCTTGAATCCCTCCTGCATCTTGCGTGTGTTCTTCCACAGCCACTCGAGCCGTTCGGGCTCCGCCTCGATGATGTCGAGACAGGCGATGACCGTGGCCACGGACGCGGGCGGCATGCTGGCGCTGAAGATCAGGGCGCGCGCGAGGTGTTTGATATAGTCGATCACGTCCTTCTCTCCGGCGAGGAATCCGCCGATCGACGCGAACGATTTACTGAACGTGCCCATGACCAGATCGACCTTGTCCTCCAGCCCCCAGTGTTCCCCGGTGCCCCGTCCGTGTTTTCCGAGCACGCCGATCGAATGGGCGTCGTCTACATAGACGCGCGCCTCGTGTTCGGCCGCGAGTTCGACCAGCCTCGGCAGTCTGACGATGTCCCCCTCCATGCTGAAGACGCCGTCCGTGACGATCAGTTTGCCGGCCTTTTTGTCCGAATTGATTTTCAGGACGCGTTCGAGATCATCCATGTCGTTGTGTTTGTATTTGATGACCTTGCCGAAGGCGAGGCGGCAGCCGTCCACGATCGAGGCATGGTCCGCCCTGTCCGTGAACACCAGATCGTCCTTGCCGATGACGGTCGAGAGCGCGCCCTGATTGGTCTGGAATCCGGTGCTGAAGACCAGGGCCGCTTCCCTTTTCATGAACCGGGCGAGGCGGTCCTCCAATATCACGTGGATGTCCAGGGTGCCGTTCAGAAACCGGGAACCGGTGCATCCCGTTCCGTATTTCTCGATGGCCTTCACGGCGGCCTCGACGACGTGGGGGTGGCCGGTCAGTCCCAGGTAATTGTTGGATCCGATCATGATCATTTTCCGGCCGTCGATCATGACCTCACTTCCGGGTCCCGATTGGATGGCCCTGAAATAGGGATACAGCCCCGATGCAATGGCTTCTTTGGCCCGCGTGAAATTGTAGCATTTGGCAAAAAGGTCCACGCTGCGTTCCTCTCTGAATTGGGTCATGTCGATTTTCTGATTGTCTTACGGAGTGTTCCGAATGACACGGGGTTCTGTCCGGCCAACCAGCCATGGTCACTCCGTGTCATCCCAAAATGATTGCATAAAACATACATAATACCGGCCAGATTGTCAACTAAAAATTCAGGTCTTCGGATTTTCTGGGTCATGAACGGGGGTTTTACGAATGAGACCGGATGACAGAGTCCGGGCACACGGGAACGGGGGTAAAAAAATCTTGCTTATCTATAAAACTTTTATTAAAATAAAAGCCTATGGAAATATCCATAAATAGGGAAAAAACAGCGTCTGAGCCCCGGTTGCCCGTCTGGCTCAGGCGTCCTGTCCGCCATGATCCGGAGGTTTTGCGAATCCGGAGGCTGCTCGCCGGAAGGCGTGTCCATACCGTTTGCAGGTCGGCCGGCTGTCCCAACCTGACCGAATGCTTCGGGCGGTCGACCGCCACATTCCTGATTCTCGGCGATGTGTGCACGCGACGCTGCCGTTTCTGCGGCGTCCGGCAGGGCCGCCCCGCGGCCGTCGATCCGGACGAACCCGGACGGGTGGCCTCGGTTGTCCGCGATCTCGGCCTGCGCCATGTCGTCGTGACCTCCGTGACGCGGGATGATTTGCCGGACGGCGGGGCCCGGCAGTTCGCACGAACGGTCCATGCGGTCCGCCGGATCACCCCTGACGCCACGATCGAAACGTTGATCCCCGATTTCCTCGGAAATCCGGACTCCCTTGAAACCGTACTGGATTCCGGTGTGGATGTCCTGAACCACAATGTGGAGACCGTCCCCCGGCTTTATCCCATCGTCCGGCCCGGAGCCGATTTTCTTCGTTCCATCCGGATACTGGAACGGGCCAAATCCGTCCGGCCCGATGTCCTGACCAAGTCCGGCCTGATGGCCGGTCTCGGCGAAACCCCGGATGAGATGGCCGCGGTTTTCGAAACCCTGGCCGGTGTGCGTTGTGACGCGCTGACGATCGGGCAGTATCTCATGCCCGCCGCCACGGCATATCCTGTCCGGGAATACATCCAGCCCTCGCGTTTCCGGGAATACGAATCCACGGCCATACGGCGGGGGATTCCCCGGGTGTTGGCGGGGCCCTATGTGCGGAGTTCCTATCAGGCCGAAACAATGATGAAACATGCGATGAGGAGTGGCGTGTGAATAATCTGTATGAGATTCTGGAAGAAACCAGCAGGCAGTTTCCTGAAAACCGTGCCGTTTTGTTCGGTAAACACACACTGACCTATCGGGATTTGAAGGACGCCAGCGACCGGCTCGCCGCGGGCCTCAGGAGCCTGGGTCTCCGATGCGGAGACCGGATCGCCCTGATGCTGCCCAATGTCCCGCATTTTGTGATCGCCTATTTTGCCCTGCTGAAAATCGGGGTGACGGTGATTCCCATTTCCGTCCTCTGCAAATCCACCGAAATACACCATCAGCTCGAAGACGCGGAAGTGCGGGGAATCATTTACTGGGAAGGATCGCGTACGCACGTGCAACAGGCCGCGACGGATCTGGATCGCTGCGACAAGATGATCGTCCTGGGCGGATCGATACGGCCGGGTGAAATTCGTCTCACCACGCTGATCGAGACGCATGATCCCCTGTCGGATATCGAACCGGTCGATCCGGACGAGACCGCGCTGATCATCTATACGGCAGGTACCACGGGACGGTCGAAGGGTGCCGAATTCACGCATCAAGCCGTCCTTTCCAATATCGAATCCTGCCGGATTTTTTTCGGTATATCCGAAAAAGACAGCGTGCTCGGCGTGTTGCCGCTGTCACTCCCTGTCGGACTGACGCTGGTCATGGGGCTGTTTGTCGGCGCGGGGGGAGGGCTGATCCTTTTGCCCCGCTTCGAGGTGGCGACGGTCTTCAAGACGATCGCCGAGTTTCGGCCCACCTATTTTGTGGGCAATCCTGCCATGTATCTCGAAATGACGGCCGCGGATCCTGAGGAAGAAACCGATGTGAGCAGCATCCGGTTCTGGATTTCGACCGGAGACGCGATCCGGCAGGAGGCGATGGAGCGGTTCGAATCGCGTTTCAAAGGCATCCTCCTCGAGGGATACGGCCTGACCGAGGCCGGTCCCATGGTGTCGTTCAATGATCCCATGCGTGAGCGCAAGGCCGGTTCCATCGGACTGCCGCTTCCCGGCGTCGACATCCGGATCGTGGACGAAAAAGGCGTCGAAGTCCGGCCCGGTCAGGTGGGAGAGATCCTGGTCCAGGGTCCCGGCCTGATGAAGGGCTATCTGAACAAACCCGAGGCGACCCGGGCCGCGCTTGCGGACGGCTGGCTCCATACGGGCGATCTGGCCCGTGTCGATGAGAGCGGATTTCCCGTCATTGAGGTTCGCAAAAAAAATGTCATCATCAAGAGCGGCTTCAGCGTGTACCCGCGGGAAGTGGAAAAAATACTTTCTGGATTTCCCAAGATCCGGGAATCGGTTGTGGTGGGACTGCCGGATCCCCGGACCGGGGAGGAAGTCCACGCCGGTGTGGTGCTCAAGAACGGCGAGGCGACCACACCGGAGGAGATCATCACCTACTCCAGGGAGATGATGGCGGCTTACAAGGCGCCGAAAACCGTGACTTTTCTCGATCAGCTGCCCAAAGGCCCAAGCGGCCGGGTATTACGCGAGGAGGTCAAACAGTTGCTGATGGAGAGATTGCAACAGTCATAATCCGATGATTGAAGGAGGGATTCTGTGAAGGAATATGCTTCTGAACTGATTCGAAATATTGGTCTGTTCGGCCACGGCGGGACAGGCAAGACTGCTTTGGCCGAAGCGTTGCTTTATACCATGGGCGTCACGAACCGGCTGGGCAAGGTGGACGACGGTTCCACGCTCAGCGATTACCATCCCGATGAAATCGCCCGCAAGATTTCCATCGGGACATCGATTCTCCACGGTGAATGGCAGGACTGGAAATTCAATATCCTCGATGTCCCCGGCTATTCGGATTTTATCGGTGAGGCGAAAGGCGCCCTCCGTGTCGTCGATCTGGCCGTTCTTGTTTTGAACGGCGTCCAGGGCGTGGAGGTCGGCACCGAGACCATCGCGGAATTCGCCGAAGGCGATGAAGTTCCGCTTTTGTTCTTTGTCAACCGGATGGATGCGGAGCACGCCGATTTTGACAAGGTCCTTGGGATGGCGAAAGACCGGTACGGCAACAAGGTGGCGCCGATTCAGTTTCCGGTGAATCCGGGTCATGGTTTCAATCGGGTTGTCGATCTGATTCAGATGAAACTTCTGACTTTTGAACCCGGAGGCAAGGACAAACCGGCCGTCTCCGACATCCCCGCCGATCTCAGGGGCAAGGCCGATACACTGCGTTCCCAACTGATTGAATCCGCGGCGGAAAACGACGAATCCCTTATGGAAGCCTTTTTCGCGAACGAAACGCTCAACGACGAAGAACTGAAAACCGGATTGCGCAAAGGGATCGCTTCCCGCAGTCTGATTCCCGTCTTGTGCGGCGCGGCCACGCTCAACGCCGGCGTCGCTTCCTTGCTCGATTTCATCGGCGCCTATGGCCCCACACCCCTCGATAAACAGACCCTCACCGGGACGGTTCCCGGCGGTGAAGAGAAGAAGACGCGAAAACTCGCAGCCGATGTGCCGATGAGCGCGTTTGTATTCAAGACCGTCTCCGAGGCACATGTGGGTGAGCTTTCTCTCGTCCGGGTCTTCTCGGGCGTGTTGAAGTCGGGCACGGACGTGATGAACAGCACGCAACGCTCCTCAGAAAAGATCGGGCAGGTTTACCTGCTCAACGGAAAGAACCGGTCCGAGATCGGAATGCTGAAGGCCGGCGACATCGGCGCGCTGGTGAAACTGAAACATACCCTGACCGGAAACACGCTGTGCGACAAGGCCGATCCGATCACCCTTCCACGCATCGTTTTTCCCGCTCCGGTCATCAGCGTGGCCGTGAGGCCGAAGAGCCGCGGCGACGAAGACAAGATTTCGACGGGACTCCATGTCCTGCACGATGAGGATCCGAGTTTCACGGTGGTCAACGATCCGGAACTGCATCAGACCATCCTTTCAGGCCAGGGCGATCTGCACCTCGCCGTCATCATCGGCCGGCTGAAGGAAAAATACGGCGTGGACGTGGCGGAGGAGCGTCCGAAGATCCCCTATCGCGAGACCATCACGGTCAAGGCCGACGACAAATACCGTCACAAAAAGCAGACGGGCGGGGCGGGTCAATTCGCCGAAGTCTGGATGCGGATCGAGCCGCTTTCGCGCGGCGAGGGATTTGAATTCGGGAATGAGGTGAAGGGCGGCGCGATTTCGTCCGTATTCATCCCTTCCATCGAGAAGGGCGTCAAGCAGATGCTCGAGGAGGGGCCCGTGGCCGGTTACCGCGTCGTGGATGTGAAGGCCATCGTGTATGACGGCAAGGAGCATCCGGTCGATTCCAAAGACATCGCCTTTCAGACCGCGGGACGCGAGGTGTTCAAAGCCGCTTTTCTCAAGGCCAGACCCATCCTGCTGGAACCGATCTACGATATCGAGGTCAAGGTGCCCGAAGAGGCGATGGGCGACGTGATGGGCGACCTGTCCGGCCGCCGCGGCAAGATCATGGGCATGGAATCCATCGGCCATTTCCAGATCATCAAGGCGAAGGTACCTCTCGCCGAACTGGACCAGTACGCCACAACGCTGCGTTCGATTACCTCGGGACGGGGTATCTACGGCCGTCAGTTCTCGCATTACGAGACGGCGCCGAAGGATGTCGAGACCCGGGTGATCGAAGAAGCCCGGAAACGGAAAGAGGAGGAGCGGTAATTGGCCGATCGTCCCGAAACCGATCCCGATTCACGCCGGATTCTCTGGGCGCCGTGGCGGATTTCGTACATCGAAAACTGCGACCGGACCACGGGATGCATCTTTTGCGAGAAACCCGGTGAAGACAAGGATCGCGAGAATCTGATCGTGGTGCGGGGCGAGACCGCATTCGTGATCATGAACCGGTATCCCTACAACAACGGCCACCTTATGATCGTCCCCTACCGGCACACATCCGATCCCGATTCGTTTTCAGAAATGGAGAAATCGGAATGTTTCGACCTGCTGACTGCATCCCAGCAGGTTCTGGAACAGGTCATGCATCCCCACGGATACAACATCGGGATGAATATCGGCCGGGTAGCCGGCGCCGGCATCGCCGATCACCTGCACTATCATCTCGTGCCCAGATGGGACGGCGACACGAATTTCATGCCCATACTCGGCCATGCGAAGGTGGTCTCGGAGGGACTCGAACAGACGTGGGAAAAGCTGCATAAGGCATTTATCACCTTTACAACACGACAGGAGAAACCATGACACCCTTCAAGAAAATAATCAGTCCCCTGGCGGCGATTTTTTTACTTACGGCGTTAATCCTTTCCTGCAGACAGGAGACAAAGCCGGTTCAGGAAGACAAGAAGGAAGAGAAGGAAACCATGACTCAGAAAGATATTGTTGTGCTGAAGACGTCGATGGGAGAAATAGAAATCGAACTCTATCCGGAAAAGGCTCCCGTCTCCGTCCAAAATTTTGTCCGGTATATCGGGGACGGGTATTACGACAACACGATATTTCATCGCGTGATCCGGAATTTCATGATTCAGGGCGGCGGATATGACGCGAGGGGCGTTCAGAAAGAGACACGCGATCCGATCGTCAATGAAGCGGCCAACGGCTTAAAGAATCTTCGGGGCACCTTGGCCTACGCGCGGACCAATCAGATCAACAGCGCCACCAGTCAGTTTTTCATCAATCACCGGGATAATCCGAATCTCGACTTTCAGGATTCGACCCAGACGGGTTTCGGGTATGCCGTTTTCGGACGCGTGCTCCGGGGCATGGATGTGGTGGACGCGATCGCCGCAGTCCCGACCGGCAGGAAAAACCTGTCGATCCGCCATCAGGGCGGGATGTATGATCAGCCTCATCAGGACGTTCCGGTGACCCCGGTCGTGATCAAGTCAGTCAAGTATCATCCGGCCGGCAAGGAATGAGGCCGGTTGGCTGAAGAAAAAGAACACTGAAAACGGCAGCACCGGATTCGGGGATCAGAAAACCCGAAAACAAGGAACATCTCATGCCGACCGATCTTGAAATCGCCCAGTCCGCGTCACTCAAACCCATCGCAGAGATCGCGGAATCACTCGGTATCGAGGACTCCGAACTCTATCTTTTTGGGCGGTACAAGGCCAAAATCGAACTCGAGCTTTTGCAGCGTCTGAGAGACCGTCCCGACGGCAAATACATCAATGTCACGGCCATCACGCCGACCCCGCTCGGTGAAGGCAAGACCGTGACCACCATCGGTCTCGGCATGGCGATGAACCGGATCGGTGCGCGGACGATGAGTACGATCCGTCAGCCCTCGATGGGGCCGACCTTCGGCATCAAGGGCGGGGCCGCAGGGGGCGGCCGTTCCCAGGTCGTGCCGATGGAAGATTTCAATCTTCATTTTACCGGGGATATCCATGCCGTGGGGGCCGCGCATAATCTGCTCGCCGCGTTCATCGACAATCATATGCACCACGGCAATCCGCTGGGCATCGATGCGGACCGGGTAACCTGGTCGCGTGTAGTGGATATCAGCGACAGGCCGCTTCGGGGCGCCGTGATCGGACTGGGCGGGCTGGTCAACGGCGTGGTCCGGGAGACCCACTGGGACATCACCACGGCGAGTGAAATCATGGCGATTCTGGGCCTGACAAACGGTTATGCAGACCTCCGCCAACGGCTCGACCGGATCATCGTGGCGTCCGGAAAGGGCAAGGAATACATCACCGCGGGCCAGCTCAAGGCGACGGGATCCATGCTGGTGCTCCTGAAGGATGCGATCAAACCCAATCTGATCCAGACCATCGAGAACACGCCCTGTCTCGTCCACACAGGCCCGTTTGCCAACATCGCACACGGTAACAGTTCCGTACTCGCCGATCTGATGGGTCTCAAACTCGCCGACTATGTGGTCACCGAGAGCGGTTTCGGGGCGGATATCGGGGCTGAAAAGTTCTTTAACATCAAGTGCCGTCAGATGCCGGTCAAACCCAGCGCTTCGGTGCTGGTCTGCACGGTGCGTGCACTCAAGATGCACAGCGGACGGTTTTCCGTGGTGGCCGGCAAACCCCTGGATGAAGGCCTGCTCAAGACGGATCCCCGGGCCGTTGAAGACGGATGTCCGAATCTCGTGAAACAGATCGAGAACGTGCGATTGCACGGCGTACCCGTGGTCGTCGCGATCAACCGCTTCGATACCGATCATCCCGAAGAATTGGAGGTGATCCGGAAGCACGCGCTGGCGGCCGGTGCCTCGGCCGTGGTCGACAGCCAACTCTGGGCCGAAGGCAGTGCCGGCGGCGAGGAATTGGCCCGGGCCGTGGTCGAGGCCGCGGAAATGCCGAATGAATTCGCCTTTCTTTATCCCCTGACCTGGTCCATCGAGAAAAAGGTCGAGACCATCGCCAGAGAAATTTACGGCGCCGGGTCCATCGAATACTCACCCAAGGCCCACAAACAGATCGCGCGTTATTCAAAGATGGGATGGGACAGGCTCCCGATCTGCATGGCGAAGACACATCTGTCGCTTTCGACCGATTCGAAACTGAAAGGAAGGCCGAGGAAATTCGACGTACATGTGCGCGAGATCCGAGCCTCGATCGGCGCCGGATTTCTCTATCCCATTCTCGGAGATATGATGACCATGCCGGGACTCCCGAGCCATCCGGCCGGGGAGAGAATGGATGTGGACGAGACCGGACGCGTCCTCGGATTGTCCTGATCGATTCGGGAAGCGGATAGAAAAAGATTCAAAATTGGAGAATCAAATTCAAGACACAAAATTCAAGACTCAAAATCCGGCGAGCGGTACCGACCGGCCGTTTCCGGTTTCAGGCGGGGTGAAGAGAATACTCAGTTTGTAAACGGATCAGGACAGGCGGGGTGGGTTTTTATGTATCCATCCTGTCTAGAAAGGGTTTTTAATCATGACCGAACAAGTGACGAGAATCGCGAAACGGCTCCGGGAGCTTCGGGAAAACAACGATCTCTCTCCGGAATGGGCCGTCAAGGCCCTCGGCGTCACCCTCGATGAACTGTCCTCCTATGAGTCCGGAGAGGTGGACATCCCCGTGAGTTTTCTCTACATGGCCGCCAAGAAATACGGCGTCGAACTGAGCACGCTGCTGACCGGAGAGAATCCCAGGGAACACATGTATGCCGTGGTCCGGAAGGGAGAGGGCGTGGGCGTCGAACGGAGCCGGGCTTATCAGTATTCCAGCCTGTGCGCGGCGTTTGCACACAAGAAGATGGAACCCCTTCTGGTGACGGTCGAACCGAAACCCGATGAGACGCAAAAGCATTTCAATACCCATGACGGCCAGGAATTTCATTATGTGCTTGAGGGTGTTTTGCGGGTGACCATCCGGGAGGATGAAATAGAACTGCAATCGGGTGATTCCCTCATTTTCAACAGTGAGCATCCCCACGCGCTCGAGGCCGTCGGGGCGGATTCGGCCCGGGTTCTGGTCGTCATCGGATGAGGGCCCGTTCCCGGGCGCCGGACATATCCATTCCTCTGATGGAGACGGCGCAAATCCGAGAAACAGATGGAAAACAATTCATCAATACGGGATTCACATCCGGTTAAGGGGCTCTTGGTGAAGGGGTTTCAGCGAAAATATCTGCGCAGCCGGGCGCATCATCTCGATCCGGTCGTGCTGGTCGGCAAGGGCGGGCTGAGTGATGCGGTCCTCCGGAAGATCGACAAGTCCCTCGAGGAACACGAACTGATCAAGGTCCGCTTCCTCGAATACACGCGGGACGAGATCAAGGCGATGTGTGACGGCATCGAGACGGCGTCCCGCGCGATCTGCGCCGGCAGGGTGGGGCATGTGGGCATCTTTTATCGCCGGCATACCGATCCGGGGAAACGACATATTCAAATCCCGGAAGAACAATCGCATTCGATTCAGAGTTAACGGTACAGACGAACGTTTGCCGCCGTTCAATATCGAATAACACAGGCCGTTTTCACGTGACGGAATCCATGACGATGTTTCCGTCCGGGCAAGGGCCGAGGAGTCCCGGCCATGAAACGCATGGTTGTTTTATCCTGTTTGCTCATACTCGCAGGCTGCCGCCAATCCTCCCGTCCCCCATCGGATGCCCGGCTTTGGATCGTCGCCTCCATATTTCCCGTCCAGGAGATCGTCCGGGAAATCGCGGGAGACGGGGTGTCGGTCTTTCATCTGCTGCCGCATGGCACGAATCCACACACGTATGAGCCTCCGCCTTCGCTCGTCCGGGATTTGCAGGGCGTCGATCTGTTCACAGGCGTGCATCCCGAATTCGACGGATGGATCGCACGCTTTCTCCCCCCGAGTGCGAAAATCCTCTATCTCTCTGAACAGGACGGATTCGTCAGCCATTCCCATCACCCTGAAACGGAACAGGATACCATGATTGGTGATCACGGCCAACCCGTGAATCCCCATTTCTGGCTGTCATTGAGACGGGTCCGCGCCGTGGTTCCGATCCTCACCGATGCCCTGAACACGCTGGATCCGCAATCCCGTGAAGTTTACGAGACCCGGAGCCGCGTATTCCTGGAACGGCTGGATACCCTGGATGTCCGGATCCGGTCCTTATTCACCGGCATCCCGGGACGTCGATTCATCCAGTGGCATCCGGCCTGGGACGATTTCGCCGAAGATTACGGGCTCGAGATCATCGGCACGCTCGAACAGGGACACGGAGACGAACCTTCCGTCCGATCTTTCCGCAGGCTGATCGAAAAGGCCCGGAATGCGTCCGTCCGGGTCGTGGTGGTCGATCTCAAGGTCGAGAGCCGGGCGGCCGAGGCGATCGTGCACGAGATCGACGGAGATCTTGTGCGTCTCGATGCAATCGGTTCACCGGACATTCCCGAACGTTCAGATTATTTCCGGCTCATGGATTATAATGCGAAAACACTGGCCGCGGCGCTCCGCCGCCCGTGAGAGATCCATGGCAAATGAGACGGTCATTGTTCTCGAGGATGTTTGGGTCCGGTATGCGGATCAACCGGTGCTCGAAGGCATCCATTTTTCGGTTTCGGAGGGGGAGATCGTCTCGGTCGTCGGACCGAACGGAAGCGGGAAGACGACCCTCCTGAACACCCTGCTCGGCTTTAAACAACCGTTTCGGGGCCGCATTCGCATCTACGGAAAATCTCCGGAAGCCGTGCGCCACTCCGGGTTGATCGGATACCTGCCCCAGAATCCGGAGACGGATACGCGCTTTCCGGTGAGCGCGGCGGACGTCGTTTCCATGACGATCCGGGGACGGCGGCCGGTTTTTCAACGGATGACGCGCGAAGACCGGGAGAGGATTCGTCGCATGCTCGGGCGGGTCGGCATGGAAGGACAGGCCGGTCACCATTTCGGAAGCCTGTCCGGTGGGCAGAAACAACGTGTGCTGATCGCCCGGGCCCTCGCTCTCGACCCCAGGCTTCTCATCCTCGACGAACCCTCCACCGGACTGGACGCGGTGGCGCAGGACAGTTTCTATGCCCTGCTGCAGTCGCTCCGCGATACCGAGGGGCTGACCATCCTGATGGTCTCGCATGACATCGGCGCGGTCTCGGGAATCGTCGACCGGATCGCCTGTCTCAACCGGCGCATCCATTTCCACGGCAGGCCGTCGGACAACATCCCCTCCGAGGCGCTGGAGAAGGTTTTCGGAAGGGATGTCCAGCTTGTTTTTCACGACAGGCACTGCGACACCTGCGGGGAGGATGCGTGAGCGAACTTCTGTCCATGCAGTTTTTCCGCAATGCGCTGCTCATGAGTCTCCTGCTCTCCGGCCTCTTCGGCCTGCTCTCGTTTTTTATCGTGATGCGCAGGATGGCCTTTCTGGGGGCCGGGGTCGCGCACGCGGCGTTCGGGGGTGTGGCGCTGGGTATCCTGCTCGGGATCGATCCCTTCTTGTCGACGGTCATTTTCTGTGTGACCGTGGCCGTCGTTATCGGCAAGCTGGTCCGGAACGGGCGCATCACCTATGATACGGGCATCGGCATCTTCTTCGGATTCACCATGGCGCTCGGCGCCCTCTTCATCGCCCTGGGAAAGGCCTATACCTTTGATCTGTCCGGTTACCTGTTCGGGAATATTCTGGGCGTCACATCGCGCGATCTGATCTGGACCGCGGCCGTCTCGGTCCTCTTCATCCCGTTTGTCCTCCTCTTCCTCCCGCGGCTCCTGTTCATGACCTTCGACGAACGGACGGCCGAGGTGAGCGGCGTGCGTGTGGGCCGGCTCGACACCCTGCTGTTAATTTTCCTCGCGGTCATCATCGTGGTGAGCATCAAGATCGTCGGTATCGTACTGGTGTCGGCCCTCGTGGTGCTGCCTGCGAGTTTCGGGCTGCTGTTTTCCCGGGATTACCGGCGGGTGCTTCCGGTCAGCGTGGCCTTCACGGCGGTCATGATGACCGGCGGCATGGGGCTGTCCTATGCCCTCGATTCCCCGGCCGGGGCGACGATCGTGGTGCTGGGGACGGTTTGTTATTTCGTCGCATTCCTGATCAGGGCGCGACCCGCATCCTGAACAAGAGATCTCATCGAACATTCAAAATCGGGAAAAAGATGACGAAACCATCCAACAGGTTTGGAATCTGGATCACGGCGACCCGGCCGTTCGCCTACAGCGCGTCTGTCTCGGCGGTGCTCCTGGGTGCGGCCCTCGCTTATTATGAAGGATATCCCCCGCAATGGGTGCGTTTCTTCCTGACGCTGACCGGCGTTCTTGCTTTCCATACGGCGGCCAATCTGCTGAACGACCGGGTCGATTTCGACCGGGGGGTCGACCGCGATGTCCAGCCCACGAGCGGGGCCGTGGTGCGCGGATGGCTCACGCCGGATCAGGCCGCGCGTGCTGCCGCCGGGATCCTCATGTTCGGCATCGGAATCGGCCTGGTTCTGACCCGGATGGCCGGTTTGCCCATCCTCTTCCTCGGACTGGCCGGGACGCTGCTCGTCCTGTTCTACACCCGTGCCGGGTTCTGTCTCAAATATGCGGCCCTCGGTGATCCGACGGTCTTCGTGGCGTTCGGCGTCCTTCCGGTCCTGGGAACCTATTTCGTCCAGGCCGGGCGATTCGGGATCCGCCCCTTCCTGTGGACCCTGCCCCTCGTGTCGTACACGGTGGGCATCCTGCACGCCAACAACTGGCGGGACCGCGAGAGCGATCCGGAATGCGGATGCCGGACTTTGGCCTCTGTCCTGGGAGACCGCCGCTCCGCCGTGTACTACCGGCTGCTCGTTCTCGGCCCGTTTGTGCTGGTGCTCCTGTATTTCCTGCTCGGACGGACGACATTCCCGTCCCTCCGCAGTCCCGTGACGGTGCTTGCCGTGCTGTCCGTCCTGCCTTCCGCCCTGAAACGGGCGCGGATCGACCGCCTGTCCGATCCGGACTCCTTCCTGATGCTCGACGGTCTGACCGCACGGATGCAGTTGCTCTTCGGCCTTTTGCTTTCCCTCGCCTTTTTTCTGGGAAGATATGTCGGATAGCGGACCGTCCCGTCGTCCATCCCGATCCCATCCCGCCCGGTTCTGCCTTGTCTCTTCCCATGGACAAACCATTCCGGACGCAGAAAAAACGCACCAAAACCGGAGGATCTTCCCGATTTTCCTGAATTGGGTTGACAATTCTTTAAAAAAGCCCTAACATTAAAAAATGGTTCATAAAATGAGGGGATATCCGATGAAAGACTCCAGCAAATTCCGTCAGTCGTGGAACTGGCATGCCATATTTCACTCTCTCCGGTCTTTCCGGACGGCCGCCGTCCTGACCGTTCTTTTGTCCATTCAGGCGGTCTGGGCGCTCGACGGTCCGTCGTATGTTTCCACCCAGAAGAAACCGGGGACGTTCACCCTGTGCGCCGGAGGCCGTTGCGCGCCGCTGGTCGTCAGTGCCCAGGATCATCCGGGTGTCCTCCGGGTCGTCCGGCATCTCCAAACGGACATCGGCCGGGTCACCCGCATGGAGCCGGAGATCGTGATCGATCAAATCCCCCGCGCGGGAGAGATCGTCCTCATCGGCACCCTGGGCCGGAGCCCCCTGATCGACGAGCTGGTGGAAAGCGGGAAGATCGATCTCGACGATCTTTCTGGGAAATGGGAAATGTTTATCACCCAGATCGTCGAGAAACCCTTTCCCGGTGTCGGACGTGCGCTGGTGATCGCCGGCAGCGACAAGCGGGGGACCCTTTTCGGCATGTTCGACCTTTCGAAAGAGATCGGCGTGTCTCCCTGGGTCTGGTGGGCGGATGTGCCGGTCGTCCATCGCCCCGATCTCTACGTGATTCCCGGGAGGCACACGCTGGGCGAACCGGCGGTGAGATACCGGGGTATTTTCCTGAATGACGAGGAACCCTGCCTGGGCCGCTGGGCCGTGGCGAATTACGGCGGCTTCACCCACGGATTTTATGAAAAAGTCTTCGTCCTGCTTCTCCGGCTCAAAGGCAACCATCTGTGGCCGGCCATGTGGTGGGCGAGTTTCAACAGCGACGACACCCTCAATCCCAAGCTGGCGGATGAATACGGCATCGTCATGGGCACGTCCCATCATGAACCCATGATGCGGGCCCATGCCGAATGGCGGCCCTTCGGCGGCGGCGCGTGGAATTATGAGACGAATGCCGAGAAACTGAGGGAATTCTGGACGGAAGGGATTCGCCGCATGGGGACCCGCGAGAGTATCGTGACGCTGGCCATGCGGGGAGACGGCGATCTCGCCATGACCGATGAAACCAATATCGAACTGCTCGAGCGGATCGTCGCGGATCAGCGGGAGATCCTGGCCGGGGTGACGGGCAAAGATATAACGACCATCCCCCAGGTCTGGGCGCTCTACAAGGAAGTGCAGGATTACTATGACGAGGGCATGCGGGTGCCGGATGACGTGACCCTGCTCCTTTGCGACGACAACTGGGGAAACGTCCGCCGTCTGCCGCGGCACGATGATCCCCCGCGGTCGGGCGGTTACGGCATGTATTATCATTATGACTTCGTGGGCGGGCCCAGGAGCTACAAATGGCTCAACACCAATCCGATCGCCCGGATCTGGGAGCAGATGCACCTTTCCTACCGCCACGGCGTGGACCGCATCTGGATCGTCAATGTCGGTGACCTGAAACCCATGGAATATCCCATTTCCTTTTTCCTGGACTATGCGTGGAATCCCGATGCCTGGCCCGCCGAACGGCTGCCCGAATACGCAAGCTTGTGGGCCCGGCAGCAGTTCGGATCGGCGCATGAGGAGGAAATCGCGGAGATCCTGACCCGGTATACGATGTACAACAGCCGCCGGAAACCCGAGATGCTGGAGCCGGGCACCTACAGCCTGATCCATTACCGGGAAGCCGAGACCGTGGTCGACGATTACAACCGGCTGATGACAAAGGCGGAAAACACCGACGCGCTCATGCCTCCGGAATACCGGGACGCCTATTTTCAGCTGGTTCTGTATCCGGTTCAGGCATGCGCCAACCTGAATGATCTCTATGTCACCGTGGCCAAGAACCGGCTGTATGCGCAACAGGGCAGGGCCGCAACCGGGGATATGGCCAAAAGGGCGAAAGACCTGTTCGACCGGGATGCGGAATTGTCATACGATTACAACCGGATCATGTCGGACGGCAAGTGGAACCACATGATGGATCAGACCCGGATCGGGTATACGTACTGGCAGCAGCCGGATGAGAATGTCATGCCCGAGGTCAAGAAAATCACCGTTCCCGATATCGCGGAAATGGGTGTCGCGATCGAGGGGGCGAAAGACTGGTGGCCGGCGGCCGGTGGTGAAGCCGTCCTCCCGGAGTCGGATCCGTTCAACAAACAGCGGTTTTACATCGAGGTTTTCAACCGCGGCACGGTCCCGTTTGAATACCGGACGGA
>DSAP01000115.1 GCA_011046415.1 bacterium
GCGGGATCTGTTGGCCGGCCTGCGCGGGGCCGGAATCCAGACGCAGGGTCCGCCGCCCTTCCGGAAAGAGGACCGCTCCCGGTTCCTCCATGCGCTGGATGAGACGCTCCGGGATGTCCGGCGCTGCGGACAACGGCGGGATCGCTTCGGGGAGGATGGAACGCGTCCGACGGAACGACCCGGACAGGACGGATGATCACGCGGGTCCGGGACCGGATCCATTCTACGGTTTGAAACGCGAAAAGAGACAACACCGATGCATGCAAAAGACATCCCGGAAGGGCGTTTGTACGACGAGTCAACTTTCTCGTGGCGCGGATCGGCCCCCCGGAGGACTACCGGGAAGAAGCGGACATCGGATGGAATTTGCTGCGTGAAAAACTCGGCGCGGGACGGCACCGGATCCTCGAACCCGAAAACGGACAAGGCGGACTGACATGCCCCTCGGAAACACGTTTCTGGAAATCGCCGCGATCCTGAGCCTCGCGACCCTGCTGGGTATCGCGGGACAAAAACTGCGCCAGCCGCTTTTGATCATGTTCCTCGCGACCGGGATTCTCGCCGGGCCTTCCTTTCTCGGCATCATCCGGAGCCACGACCAGATCGAATTGCTCGCGCATATCGGCATCGCGCTCCTGTTGTTCATCGTCGGACTCAAACTCGATGTGACCCTGATCCGGACGACCGGACCGGTCGCCCTGGCCACGGGTCTGGGCCAGATCGCCTTCACCTCCGCCATCGGGTTCGGGATCGCCCTGGCCCTCGGCCTGACCCCGATCAATGCCGCCTATGTCGCCGTGGCGCTTACCTTTTCGAGCACGATCATCATCGTGAAACTCCTGTCGGACAAGAAGGAAATCGATTCGCTGCACGGACAGATCGCCATCGGGTTTCTGATCGTGCAGGACATCGCGGCCATCCTGGCCCTGGTCGCGCTCACCACATTCGGAACGGCCTCGGGAAGCGAAAATTCCGTTTTCTGGACGTCTGTTCTCATCGCCGTGAAAGGGCTGGGTTTCCTCGCCGTGGTCGCCCTGCTGATGAAGACCGTGCTGCCCGGACTGACGCGGCGTCTGGCCCGGTCTCAGGAGATGCTGACGCTGTTCGCCATCGCCTGGGCTGTCTTCCTCGCCGCGGCCGGCGAGCGCATCGGATTCAGCAAGGAGGTGGGCGCTTTCCTGGCCGGCGTTTCCCTGGCATCGACCGGGTACCGGGATGCCATCGGCGTACGCCTGACCAGCCTGCGGGATTTCCTGCTCCTTTTCTTTTTCATCGATCTCGGGGCGCGTCTCGACTGGACGACCGTGGGCGCCCAGCTGGGCGCCTCCGCGGTGCTTTCCCTCTTCGTGCTGATCGGAAACCCCCTGATCGTCCTGGTCATCATGGGGATCATGGGCTACCGCAGGCGCACGGGATTCATGGCCGGACTGACCGTGGCCCAGATCAGCGAGTTTTCCCTGATCGTGGCCGCCCTGGGCGTCGGGATCGGTCACATCACACCCGAAACCATGGGACTGATCACCCTGGTGGGCGTCACGACCATTTTCGCATCCACCTACATGATCCTCCATTCCGCAACGCTATACCGTATCCTGTCCACACCCCTGAAACTTTTCGAAAAACGCAACCCCACCCGGGAATCCGAAAGCGACACGCTCCGCAAAACAGAGCCCGTTGACGTCATCCTGATGGGACTGGGCAATTACGGAAGCGGACTCGCGGAACACCTGATCCGTCGAAACAAACATATCCTCGGCGTGGATTTCGATCCGGGCGTCCTGGCGCGGTGGCGTTCCCGCGGCCTGTCCGTCCTGTACGGGGACATGTCCGACCCCGAGATTCACGAACAGCTTCCCCTCGGCCGGACCGGCTGGGTCGTGAGCACCATCCGTTCCAGGGACCTCGACCTGGCCCTGTTGCGGAATCTCGCGAACCGCGGATACCGCGGCCGGATCGCGGTGTCCGCCGCGAATGATCGGGAAGCCGACCTGTTCGAAAAGGCCGGCGCCCGGATCGTTTTCAGGCCGTTCCGGGATGCCGCCGAGCGGGCGGCGGATGCCCTGACCCATGCCATGGACATCCTCCCGGAAGACATCAACTGGCCGATCGCGTTCCGTGAAGTGCGGATTCTGTCCGGTTCGACGGTCGCCGGACAGACTCTCAGGGACATCCCCCTGCGGTCCACGACGCGCGTCTCCGTCCTGGCGATCAGCCGGGCCGGACGCATTCATTACGATCCGGGTCCGGATCAGAAACTCTATCCCGGAGACCGGGTGATCATCATGGGGCCGATCGAAGAACTGCGGCGGGCGGAAACGCTGCTGAATCAGTTTCAGCAGGAAGACACGGCCGGGACGGCGGACCGGTTCGTTTTGGCTGAAATCCAGATCGCCGGAATTTCCGCGTTGTCAGGCCGGACGCTCTCGGAGGCCCGGCTGCGGGAAAAACACGGCGTCACCGTGGTGGGAATCCGGCGCGGCGATCAGGAAATCCCCGCCCCGTCTCCGTCCGAGCGTCTCGCCGGGAAAGACACCCTGATCGTCATCGGGAACGCCCGTGCGGTCGGAAAGCTGAAAAAACAGGAACCGCTCTGAGGATGCGGAGGGGAGGGAGGAGGGGATCCCGGCCGTTTGGATGCGGAGGAAACCGGAAGGGCTTGGGTTTCCCGCATCGTCTGTTTGGAATTTCTTCGCCCGGATGGCTTCTCGCATATCCCGGTCCGCCGGTTTTTTGCGGACCGGGTTAACCGCCCGGACGATTCATCGAAGGCGGGACGGAAAATCCTCTTTCTTCCCCCGCCCCGGGCGCAGGCGGATCGCAACCACCCGCATCACCCTTTCCACCGCATCTTCGAGCAGCGGCTTCGCGTCCCGCATCGCCCTGGCCAGGGTCATGGGTTTGTCGCAGATGGAAAAACAGGCCGTGATCCCGGAGTCGGGGAGGGATCCGGTGTGTTCGACCGCACCTGCAAATGCGAGTACGGGGATTTTCAATGCCCTGGCACGCGCCGCGATCCCGGCGATCGTCTTTCCAAACGGAGTCTGTCCGTCGATCTTTCCTTCCCCGGTGAGGATCAGATCCGCGGCCGGGATCCGTTCCGAGAATCCGCAAGCCTCCATGACGAGGTCTGCGCCGGGACGCATCTCCGCGCTTAGGAACAAAAGGAGCCCCGCACCCAGCCCCCCGGCCGCACCCGCCCCCGGCACATGCCGTACGGACCTTCCCTCCGTCTTTTCCGCGACTTCGATGAAAGACGCCATGTACGCCTCGAGCCGTTCCGTGATCTCGGGTGTCGCCCCTTTCTGCGCGGAATAAACGCGCGCGCATCCCTCGTCGCCCAGCAGGGGATTTCGGACATCGCATGCGACCCGGATGCGGCTTTCCGAAACCGCCGGATGCAGACCGCGGAGGTCCACGGCGCCGACGTCCCCCAGCAGGCGGCCGCACATCCTGTCCTGAATCAGATTCCCGTCCCGGTCGAAAAAGCGGACGCCGAGCGCCTGCGCCATGCCCGCGCCGCCGTCATTGGTGGCCGATCCGCCGATGCAGACGATCAGGGACCGGTACCCGGCATCCAGGGCGTGCCCGATCAGCAGGCCGGTCCCGTAGGTCGTGGTGTTCAAGGGGTTGCGCTCCGGTTCCGCCAGTCGCAGCAGCCCCGATACGTCCGCCATTTCCACGACCGCAGTCCCGCCGTCTCCGAGCACCCCGTAACGGCCGGTCAGGGGCCGGCCGAGCGGATCCACCGATTTCACCGGGACGGCCCTCCCTCCCGAACACGCCAGGAGTGTTTCCAGCGTCCCCTCGCCGCCATCCGCCATCGGGATGGATTCGATCACGGCGTTCGGGAAAACGGCGCGCACGCCGCGCTCCATGGCCTCGGCCGCCTCCCGGGCGGTCAGGCTTTCCTTGAATGCATCCGGAGCGATGATGATTTTCATGGTTGCATGCGGTTTTGCGGATCGCGTCTCAATGGCCGTCGGTTTTTCTCCGGACTTTCACCCCGGCCAGCTTCTCGTAATACTGAACGATCCCGCCGTGGTCGTCCTTCCCCTTGCCCTCTTCCGCCAGGGACCGGAGGATTTCCATCATCTTCTCGGACAGGATCACCGGCGCGTCGAGTTTCCGGGCCGTGTCCAGGACGTTCCGGATATCCTTCAGATGAAGTTCAATCCGGAAGCCGGGCTTGAACTGACCGTCGAGGATCAGGGGCATCTTGGCCTCCAGTGCCGTGCTGCCGGCCAGCCCCCCCCGGATCGCCTGAAAGACTTTTTCCGGGTCGACGCCGGCCCGGGTCGCCAGCACCATGGCCTCGGACATGGCGGCGATGTTCAGCGCCACGATGATCTGATTGGCCAGTTTTGCGGTGTTGCCGCTTCCGATTTCACCGACATGGGTGACGGTAGCGCCCATCACGCCCAGGATGTCCTTCACCCGGTCGAAGATTTCCCGCGGCCCCCCGGCCATGATCGCCAGCGTGCCGTCGACGGCCTTGGGTTCTCCGCCGCTGACCGGAGCATCCAGCATGGCCACGCCTTTGTGCTTCAGTTTCTCCGATATCTCCCTGCTCACCAGGGGGTCGATGGAACTCATGTCGATCAATACCGTTCCGGGCTTCATGCCCTCGATCGCCCCCTCTTCCCCGAGGACAACATCGATCACTTCGGGCGAGTTCGGCAGCATGGTAAGGACGATGTCACTCTGCAGCGCGACATCCCGGGTGGATTTGGCCGCCTTGGCTCCGGCGCGGACCAGCTCTTCGACCGGTTCGGGACGGATGTCGAATACGACGAGACGGTGACCCGCCCTGATCAGGTTTCCGGCCATGGGCTTCCCCATGATGCCGAGACCGATGAATCCGATGTTTTCCATTGATATTCCTCCCGATTCGCAGGATCAAACAGGCTTCAGAACCACCTTCAAGGCTTCTTTGGTTTCGACCAGGTCGAAGGCTTGTTCAAACCGGTCGATGGGCAGTTCATGCGTGATGAGTTTCTCCAGATCCACCCTGTTCCGCTTCATCAGGGTGAGACACTTTTCCCATACGTCCCAGGTATGGCTGAAATGGCCCCTTAGCGTGGCCGACTTGGCCACGAGGGGATCGAGACTGAACCCCACGGGCTGGGTTCCCCAGCCGATTTTGGTGATCTGCCCGGCGGGCCGGACGGCCTGGATGGACAGTTTCAGCGTCTCCGAAACCCCGGCCGTGTCTACGATCAGATCCGCCCCGTAGCCGTCTCCCGTGGACAGGATGGCTTTCAGGGGATCCTCCTGCGCGCCGTGGATCAGGCGAGTCGCGCCGAATTCCCTGGACAGTTCGAGACGTTTTTCGTCTCCCTCCGTGCCGACCACGAGTATTTCACCCGCGCCCTGGAACCGGGCGACCTGGACGCACAACAGGCCGATGGGGCCGGGACCGATGACCACCACCGTGTCGCCGGGCCGGATGCGGCTGTTCGCCGCCACGGCCTTGTAGGCCACGCAGAATGGTTCCGTGATGGAAGCCGCCTTGAGCGAAACCTCGGCGGGCACGCGGTGCAAAATCCGCTCGGGCACCCGGACATACCGGGTGAACGCGCCGTCCACGTGGAAGCCGTATCCTTTTCTCTCCCTGCACAGAGGGTAGCGGTTGGTTCTGCAGAGCGCGCATCTCCCGCAGTATTCGGCATGGGTCTCGGCGGTGACCCGGTCTCCGACGGAAAACTGTGTGACCGCATCTCCGGCCCGGACGATGATGCCGGCGAATTCATGACCCAGGATGAACGGCCGTGTGAACCGGAACGCGGACCGGTTGTGATGCAGGTGCGGATCCGTTCCGCACACACCGACGTAGGCGACCTCGACCAGGACGTCCGTATTTCCGGTTTCCGGCATCGGCACGCCGCGCAGCTCGGTCGCGCCGGGTTCGTCCGCGTATTTGACCACCGCTTTCATCGTCTCCATGGCTTTTTCCTTCCGGGAAATCAAGGCGTTAATCTATAGAAAATGAATGAATTGGATCTTCCATCCCCCTGATTGCCGGTCCGGGATGGAAATCTCTTTCATCCGCGATCCTAAATGAAAATCAATCCGATCACCCAGATCACGAGTCCGGCGCTCACCCCCAGCACACCCGTGCCCAGACTCTGGAGTTTGTAACCGGTCCGGACATCCATCCCCGACATCTGGGTGACCACCCAGAAGAAACTGTCGTTTGCGTGGGACGTGACCATGGCGCCGGCGCCGATCGACAGGACGATCAGGGTCTTCGCGAATTCGGAATCGAATCCCAGGGACGGCAACAACGGGGAGAGAATGGATGCCGCGGTGATGATGGCCACGGTGGAAGAGCCCTGCGCCGTCTTGATCGTCGCGGCGATGAGGAAAGGCAGCCAGAGTCCGAGACTCGCATCGGCCAGGGCATTCCCGATTGTACTGGCCAGGGCCGAATTCTGAAGCACCTTGCCGAACGCGCCCCCGGCGCCGGTGATGAGGATGATGATCGCCGCGTTGCGCAGGCCGGTCCCGACCCATCCGGAGTCGCTCAGCATGTCCTTTTTGAATTTTCGCGGCAATGCGAAGGCGAGGAGCACGCCGGCGAGCAAGGCCACGACGGGTTCGCCGATGAAGACGATCAGCGCCTTGACCGAACCCTCCCCCAGGGGCCGCGTGGGGAATTCGGAAACCGATCTGAGGACGATCAGGAGGATCGGGACGAGGATGGGAAGCAGCGCCCTCGCCGCGGAGGGCGCCTCCTTCATTTGGGCCCGGATTTGTTTCTCCGGGACATCCGGAATCGGATCGATCTGGATTTTTGCGGCGACGTGGACGGAGAACAGCCAGCCCGCGATCAGGGCCAGCAGGCTGACCGGGATGCCGATCAGGATGACCCGTCCCAGATCCGCACCGAGTATCCCCGCCGCGGCGATCGGGCCGGGCGTCGGGGGGACGAGGCAATGCGTGGAGACGAGCCCCAGGCTCAGGGCGATGGCGGAACCCGCCAGGGAGATCTTGGCCCGTTTGGAAAGCGCCTTGTTCAGGGGAGACAGGATGACGAACCCGGAATCCGCGAACACGGAAATGGAAACGAAGTATCCGATCAGGGACATCGCCAGGGGGACCCTCTTTTCCCCGATCCTTTTCAGTATCCGGTCGGCGAGCGCATACGCGCCGCCCGAATATTCGAGGAAAGTTCCGATAATGGTTCCGCACACGATCACGATGCCGATATATCCGATCGTCCCGCCGAAACCCTCGTTGATCGATTGAACGAGGACGGACAGCGGCATGCCGGTCAGAAGCCCGAAACCCAGGGCGGAAAACAACAGGGCGAGGAAAGGATGCAGCCGAAGCCGGGCGGATGAGAAAATGATGAAAAGAATGCACAGGAACAGAACAAGGATCAAAATCATCGGCATTTCCTCTGCAGGATGTCGTTTGCGTCCGATCGCTTCAGATCAGTTTCCGGACAGCGGCCGCAATCTGTTGTTCCGTCAATCCATACGCTTCCAGCAGTTCTTCATAATCATGCGCCGAGGTGCCGAACCGGTCCGCGATTCCGACGGGTTCGACCGGGATGCCCGTGCCGCGCAGGATGAAGGTGATCACGTCCGCGAGCCCCCCGATCAGGGAATGTTCTTCGGCCGTGACGATCCCTTTCATGCCGGCTGCGAACAGGCGGATCTGTGCTTCATCGACCGGCTTCAGCGAGCTGACATTCACCACCTTCACGGAGATGCCTTCCCCGTCGAGCTTTTTCGCCGCGGCCACCGCTTTCGACACCATGATGCCGTTCGCGAAAACGACGACATCCCGGCCGTCCCGGATCCGATACGATCTCCCGATTTCAAAATCCTGGTCCTCCGGGAACAGGTCGGGCATATCATGCCGGTTGATGCGCAGGTAGACCGGCCCCGGATGACGGACGATGGCCCGGGTCATCTTTCTCGTTTCGATCCCGTCCGCCGGCACCAGCACGGTCATGTTGGGAATGGCCCGCATGATGGCGAGGTCTTCGACGGATTGATGGGTGGAGCCGTCTCCGAAGTCGGACAGTCCGGCGCTGGAACCGATGATTTTGACGTTCAGTTTCGGGATGCTGATACCCTGCCGGATCTGGTCGAATGCGCGTCCCGCGGCGAACACCGCGAAGGAGTTGGTGAAAGCGATTTTCCCGGTGAGGGAAAGGCCCGCCGCGAAGGAGGTCATATTGGCCTCGCCGATTCCCATCTCAAAGAACCGGTCCGGGAACGCCTGTTCGAACAGGCAGGTCATGGTCGATTTCCCGAGATCCGCCTCGAGCACCACGATGCGGGGATCTTCCCCGCCCAGTTCGACCAGAGTCTCACCGTACACCTGTCTCGGATTTTGTGTTTTCATACCCGTGCTCCCGGATTACTGCAGTTCGTGACATGCCTGTTCAAATTGTTCCGCGGTCAGTTCGCCGTTGTGAAAGGCCGCGACGTGTTCCGCGAACTTCACGCCTTTGCCTTTCACGGTATGGGCGATAATCATCTTGGGCCGGCCGGTGATTGCGTCCACCCCATCCAGTACATCGATGATCTGCCGGATGTCGTGGCCGTCCGTTTCGGTCACGTGCCAGCCGAAGGCCTCCCATTTCTCGCGGACAGGATTCGTGTCATAACGCTGCGCAACGGCGCCCGTGGCCTGCAAATTGTTTTTGTCCAGGATGGCGGTCAGATTGTCGAGCCGGTAACAGGATGCCGCCATGGCCGCTTCCCAGATCTGGCCCTCGGCCAATTCCCCGTCGCCCACGATGCAGTAAACCTTGCTTTTTTTGCCGTCGATCCGCAGACCGGCGGCCATGCCGCAGGCCATGGACAATCCCTGGCCCAGCGATCCGGTGTTTCCCTCGATGCCCGGCGTGGTCAGCATGTCCGGGTGCCCCTGCAGCATGGCGCCCAGGCATTTGACCGTTTCCAGCTCCTTTTTGGGGAAATAACCCTGTTCGGCCAGGGCCGCGTACTGCACGAGCGCCGCATGGCCTTTGCTGAGCAGCAGGCGATCCCGGTCTTCCCGGTGCGGATTTTTCGGGTCATGGTTCATTTTATAGTAATAAAGCACCGTGATGATCTCGGCCAGAGAGCAGGATCCGCCCAGATGGCCTTTCTGACCGACTCCGATCATCCGGATGATGTTGAGCCGAATCCGGCGTGCCTGCTTCTCGAGTTCGGCGATGGAAACACTCATCTCTGCGAACCTCCTTGGGTGGATTTGAAACCGGCGCTACGGATCCGGCCCCTGGACTTGATCCCAAAAAACACAAATCCCAAACAAAAAATAGGCGTCTTTCGAGCCGGTGACAGACGCACAACCAACGATTCAAATTTAATTAACGTAGCCAAAAAAGATAAACATGTCAAGCGCAAATTCCTTTAAAACCATTTCGGGATCCCTGTCCCGTCGATGGCTGAATGGGCCGGGATGAATGAGGCGGGTTTTCCCCCGGGAAAAAAACAATTGAATTTGAAGGACCTGTACCTTACTTTAATAAAATAATCCTTGCACACAACCCGATCAAACCAAAAGGGGAAATCCCATGAAGAAAAGATCGATCCGCTGCCTGTCCATGCTGTGCGGCTGCCTCTTTTTCATCAACAACGGGACGGCCCAGAATCCGCTGATCCTGGATCAGTTCACGGCCGATCCGTCCGCCCGGGAGTTTGGAGGCCGGGTGTATGTGTATCCCTCACACGACGAGCACTGCGGGACGGACTGGTTCTGTATGAAAGACTACCATGTGTTCTCCTCGGAAAACCTGACCGACTGGACGGATCACGGCGTCATCGTGAGTCAGGAAAACGTGCAGTGGGTCGATTCGACGACCAACAGCATGTGGGCGCCGGATTGCATCGAGAAAGACGGTAAATATTATTTCTATTTCCCCGCGATTTCGAAAGACAAAACAGACGGACGTCGCGGCATGCGGATCGGCGTGGCCGTCTCCGGCACCCCGTACGGACCCTTCATCCCCGAACCCGAACCCATCCCGGACGTCCGTGGAATCGATCCCAATCCGTTCATCGACAAGGACGGACAAGCCTATCTCTACTGGGCCGGGAATAAACGGCTGTACGGCGCCCGGCTCAGGGACAACATGCTCGAGCTGGCGTCCGAACCCGAGGAGATCCGGGACCTGCCCGACGGATTCAAGGAAGGCCCCTACCTCTTCGAGCGGAACGGCATTTACTATTTGACCTACCCCCATGTGCCGGAGACGACCGAACGGCTCGAGTACGCCGTGGGAGACAATCCGATGGGCCCGTTCAGGACCGCGGGCGTGATCATGGATGAATCCCCCGCCGGATGCTGGACCAATCATCACTCCATCATCGAATACCGGGGGCAGTGGTATCTGTTTTATCATCACAACGACCTGTCTCCGGATTTCGACAAGAACCGGTCCATCCGGGCGGACAGCCTGTTCTTCAACGAGGACGGCACGATCCGGAAAGTCATCCCGACGCTGCGGGGTGTGGGGCTCACCGACGCGGGCCGGGAAATCCAGATCGACCGGTACAGCGCCCTCGGCGAAACGGGCGCCTCCATCGCGTTCATCGACGAGGAGGATCGATTCAAAGGATGGAAAACGCGGTTGGAAAACGAGGGCGCCTGGATCCGTTACAACAGCGTGGATTTCGGGGATGCGGATCTCCAATCCGTGGTTGTCAAGGCTGTGTCCGGAAAAGGCGGAACCGTGACGCTCCAGCTGGACGACCTGGACGGCCTCGTCATCGCACAGGTGGAAATTCCAGAGACCACGGACTGGACGGAGTCGCACACCGGTTTGTCGCGAATTCCTTCGGGCGTGCACAATCTGGTGATTGTGCTGCATGATTCCGGGCCCGTCGAAATCGACTGGATCCGGTTCGAATAAGCGCGCCGCCCATGAAAGGTCAGTGGAAAAACGGCATGAAGCCTGTGCTGATCCTGATCGCCGGCCTGGTCGTATCGGCCGCAACGGGAATACAGGCCGGCCCCTATTACAGCTTCTTCACCGTCTGGGAGCGGGATGTGGGCGTATTGCACCCTGTCGATCTCGACGGAGACGGTGTCGATGAAGTCGCGGGCATGGTCAATGACTTGCAGACCGATGTGAGAGACTGGAAGCTGCAGACCTATTATCGCAGTTTCCCCCTGCGTTTCCAGGACCCTTATTATTGCATCCCTCTCCCGACAGGACGTCTCGATTCCCTGGTTTTTTATCTGACGGTAACCAAGCCGGATACGCTGACCGCGTGGATCATCCCCCCGAAACCGGACAATCCAGCGTCTCTCGCCGATCAGGAGGACTGGATCCTGCTCGACCGGTTCGTGCGGCAGGCCGGCACCCGGCCCAAACACTTCGATCAAAGCCTCGGGTTCATCGGATTTGTCCGTCGCCCGGAGGCGGCGGACCTGGCGCTGTTCAGGCTGAACTGCGGGTTCGACCCGCACGGCAAACGGGGAATCGTCGCCTTCGACAGGATCACCTGGAAAAAGGCGTGGACATTTTTGTGCGGCCCGCAAGTCTTGGATGTCGAGATCCGGGATTTGAACGGCGACGGGGCCGATGAAATCCTGTTCGGCTCCTATGCGCCTGCCAACGGAAGGAATCTCAACGGCACGCGGGACGACAGCGCCTATGTCTTTCTGATCGACGCCCGCGGCCGTCTTTTGTGGAGGCGGGGAATCGGCCCGTACTGGACCGGGGTCTCCGTGTGTGCGGGTGATCTGACCGGACAGGGCGGGGACGATGTCGCGGCGTTTCAGTACAGCCTGCGTGAACTGCCGGATTCCCAGGACAGGGTCCTGATCCTGGACGGGGAAACCGGAGCGATCCTGCGTCAAAAACGCATCGGAGACAGGCTGACCTGCCGTCCCACCACCCCTTTGCGATTCTGCCGGGACCTCGACGGAGACGGCCGGGACGAGATCGTGCTCGGCAACACCGACGGATATGTCCGCATCCTCGACGGCCAGCTCACGCAGACAGGCGTCTCCCCCCCGTTCGGGAAACCGGTCCGCGTAGATCTCATCGCGGATCTGAACGGCGACGGGGCCATGGAAATCGTCTGGTCCACCGACAATGAAATCGGCGTCATGGACCGGCATCTCCGGCCGCTGACCTCGAAAAGTTCTGACATGATCGACGGCGCCGATATCATGCCCCTGCATGCAAAGGGAAAAACACATATCTTCCTCAGAAAAGCGCCGAGAGCGATGCTCCTGTCGTTCCGGAGTTCTTCCATGCCCTTCGGTCCGCTTCGATCCCGTGTTTCCGCCTTTCTCTGGCCCGCCATCCTGGTCTCCTGGTTAATTTTACTCGGCATCCTGTACCTTCTTCGCGGACGCATCCTGTTGTCTGTTTTGCTGCCCTGTCTCGAGAAGAGCCGTGCCGCAGACGGCCTTTTGATTACGGACAGGAAGAAGCGCATCTTGTATATGGGATCCCGCTGGAAAACCTCCTTCTCGCTCCCCTTTTCCGGAAAGGGCCCCGTCTCCCGGGATGACTTCCTCGCCGCGCTCCCCGAACCGGTTCGTCCGGTTGTACATGGAGTTTCTCCCCGGAACGAACCGGAGAAAACCATCCGGTTTCAGGACGGGGACGGAACCGATCGGTTTATCCGGGTCATCCCGATCCGGATCCGAGCCGCCGGATTGACATGTTTCCGGCTCTCGGATATTAAGCAAGAGGAAACACAGCGGCTGCTCTATCAATGGGCGCATGTGGCCCAGAGGCTGGCGCACGGCATCAAGAATCCGTTGACCTCGCTGAAACTCGACACCGAAGACCTCTGCGAGATGTTCCTATCCGATTCCCCGGAAGAGAAGAAAAAAGCCCTTCGGCTGCTCGAATCCATGCCGAAGCGCATCCTTCGGATGCTCGCCATGGCCGACGGATTCATGCGGTACACGGGCCTCCGTGAAACCGGTCTGACGCGCTGCGATCTGAACGCCGTCATCCAGGAGAACCTGCTGCAATGGCCGCCGGATCCTGCGTCGGGCATCCAGATCGAATGGGAACCGGCCAAAACCCTCCCCGCGGTGCGACTGGATCCGGTTCAATTCGTTTTCGCGTTCGAGAACCTCCTCCTGAACGCGTTTGAAAGCATCGCGGGGAAAGGGCGGATTCTGATCCAGACACATCCCGCAGAAGTGTTCGACGCCGAACACGGAATTCAGCACTGGGTGGAACTGCGCATCCAGGATTCGGGCGCGGGCATCCCGCCGGAACAGATCGGCCGCATCCGCGAGGCGTTCGTGACCACGAAACCGAACGGAACCGGTCTCGGCCTGACCATCGTGGACCGGGTCATGGAGACGCACGGCGGATGCTGGGAGATCCAGAGCCAGACCGGCATCGGCACCACGGTCATGCTGCGTTTCCGTCCTGCGAACAACCTTCCCTGAACTGGCATGTATCTTGCTTGAACTTTGCATGGAAGTGGCTGGAAGCGAATATCGTGAAACGTATCGAAACCCGGAATCGACGATGCATACCGTACTGATCATCGATGACGAGCAGGATTTCTGCCGGTCGGTCGAGCGCATGCTCTCGAAGGCCGGTTATGCCGTACAGAGCGTCTATACCGCGACGGAAGGGCTCCGCGGACTCCAATCCGGAGACATCCGTCTCGTCCTTCTCGATCACATGCTGCCCGACATCAACGGCATGGATCTGCTCCCCAGGCTGCTCGCCGATTATCCGCAGATTCCGGTGATTCTGATGACCAGCGCGGCCTCGCTCGGCCAGGCCGTGGAAGCGGCCAAGACGGGCGCCTACGATTATCTCGAGAAACCCTTCGAACGGAACCGTCTGCTGCTCTCGATCCGGAACGCCCTGGTCTATGCCGATACAAGGCGGGAACGCGACCGGTACCGCGAGGCCTGCGCCGATCAATTCGAGATGGTCGGCCGTTCGGACGGTATCTGCCGGGTACGCACCCTGATCGAAAAGGTGGCCGGCCGGGACATCTCCGTGCTCATCACGGGAGAAAGCGGGACCGGCAAAGAGCTGGTGGCCCGGGCGCTGCATAATCAGAGCAACCGGTCTGAGAAACCGTTCGTTCGGTTAAATTGCGCGGCCATCCCGGAGAATCTGCTCGAGAGCGAGATGTTCGGTCATGAAAAAGGGGCGTTTACCGGCGCGCACACCAGCCGACCGGGCCGGTTTTTCACGGCCCATGAGGGCACCCTGTTCCTGGACGAAATCGGCGAGATGAGCCCGGGCATCCAGGCCAAACTCCTCCGGACCCTCGAGAGCGGTGAGATCCAGCGCGTGGGCTCGGAAAAACCGGTCACGTGCGATGTCCGGGTTCTGACCGCGACGAATAAGGATCTGAGGGACCGGGTCTCGAAAAATCTTTTCCGGGAAGATCTGTATTACCGCCTGAATGTGGTGAAGATTCATCTGCCGCCCCTGCGCGAACGGAAGGAAGATATCCCCCTTTTGCTGGAGTTTTTCATCACCCGGACCGCCATGAAAGAAGGCATCATCCCGCTCCGTCTCGCGCCTTCCGCGGTGCATTATTTGTGCGGCTATGCCTGGCCCGGCAATGTGCGTGAAATGGAACATTTCGTATCCCGGATGATGGTTCTCCATTCGGGCTCATACGTGGATCTGCAGCATGTGCGTGAGTTCCTGGGAGAAGAAGCGGCGTTCAGATACGACAATCAAGAATCCGGAACACTCCGCACGGCGCGGGATGACTTCGAGCGGAATTATATCCGGGCCGCCCTCGCGCAGGCCGGGGGGAATGTCACCCGTGCGGCGGAGAATCTCGGGATCGACCGGCGGAATCTGTACCGGAAGATGGAGGGGCTGGGCATGGACGGCGAATGACCCTTGGGGCAAAAACGCCACGGCTGCCGTGGCGCATCCGACACGAATTTTCTTTGAAGGGCACCTTGCGTGCTCTTTTTTTGTGGTCAATCCCGTTGATTGTGAATTGGTATGAAAGTTGAATGTAAGCAATTTAAAAAAAGACAACTCTATTCTGATTTTAGCCCAATTTTCGACTTTGGGTTAAGATGAAAATACCAAATGGAATCCTTGAGGGTGTCATTATAAAGATCCAACTCGTGAAATGACGAGTAAGAGGCTTCAGAAAAATTGAGAATTTCATTAACATAATTTGCTTCATTGCCGGAGATCATGATTTTGATTACACACTCGGTTCAACCTAAAACCTTTCAATAAGGAATCATTAAAAAAACGAGGGGGCTAAAATCTGATTACTTTGCCAAAATTATCAGGAGGTTTTAAAATGAAATTAAATAATTCAAAAAACTTGTTTCTATTGTATTTGCCTTGTCTACTTATTATTACCTTAGCTAATAATTCATTCTCTCGTAATAAATTAAGCGTTTTGGGTGTTGGAAGTTGGGACTTTGATATTTCGAATATACAAATCCAAAATAAAACTATCGAGAGGAATCAAACTCAAAAAATTCATATTTCTGTAAAGACCATTGAAAGTACTGACAACACAGGTAACGTTAGAGTTGATTTAATAATTAATGCTGGTGGAAGACAGATTTTTAGAGAATCAAAATATGGAAATGTTGGTCCTAAAGGGTTAGAACGATCTTTTGAATTCTACTGCTCACCTAATAAAATCGGAGAATATGAAATTGATGTTGAGGTCTGGGGAGGAACTGGCTATACTTGGCAGTTTGATAATACTATGGATGGTTATTATCGAAATAAATTCAATAGAACAATCTTCAGTATACCATCAAGACTTGACCGTGGAAAAATGATTGTTGTATTAAATGATTTCGCTAAATTTTTTAGTCATCAGTTTTGGGATGAATTGTCAAAAAGTCAAAGCCAAAGATTATTAGATGAGTTTGTTACAGAAACATTTAGTGGTATAAATTTATTTTCATCAATGTTGTTAGCGGGATCACCTGCTAGTTCGATGTTAGACGCAGCGAACAATTTAAGAACCATCTCCCGTTCAATTGATGCTATGGGTTTTACTATGGCGTATTCAATTTTGCTAACCGTAGATCAATCACAGGAACTTTCAAAAAGTTTCAGAGAAGCTGCCAATGCGTTTTCAAATAATTATGAAGAAGAATCAAAAATAAATTCACTGTTAAACAAAATTTCAAGCTACAACAACATTATTAGAAATAAAAGAATTGAAGATATCGAGGGGGTTGGCTATACAAAAGATCTTCCCTTCGGAAGTGGTTTAACTGGCTATAATAAATCAAAAAATACACTTTTAATATCACTGGAGTCATCAAGTATTATTTGCGAGGGATTAAGAAGATTAATAGTAAAATAGATTAACTACCACTTGCTCAAAAATAAGGCAATTGGAGATGTAATATGAATAGCATTTGTAAGGCCAGCATAAAGATTATTAATATAATATTACATATACATTGCCTATTGACAGCATATCTACCCCTTACAGATATCTGGTCAATCTAAGCAAGATTAGGTGGAATCATATCGAATGTGTCCGAGTACAAAATGTTTTATATAAGTCTTCTGTTGCCAATATGTTGGGTTGGGTATTAGGAAAATTGAAAAATTCAACACTAACTTGATAGGAGGCAATAAGAATGAATAGATCAATCACTTATTTGTATGCTTTCGCAGTGGTTATTACCCTATCTCTATCTTGTGATTTTCCAGATCTGTCTGACCCTGAAACAAAAGAGATACAACCGCCTTCAGTTAGCGGAGTATCAATCAGTAGTAATTCGATCAAAGTCGGTGAAATTGTAAATTTAAGCGTTAATGCTTCTGATCCTCAAGGTAGACCCTTAAACTATATTTGGTATATAGATGTTATTAATGGTGAAAATTATGTTGAAGGATCATTTCTGGGTTCAAGAGAATCGAAGCAGATATCTTGGCAGGCTAATAATGTTTGGAACCATTATACAAGCAAAAGTTATGGAAAAGTAAAAATTTGTGTGGATGTCAGTAATTTTGAAAAATCTACCCACGCATACAGAATTTTAACTGTGTACCCGTAATTATTGTGAATCACTCTATGTCTGCATATATAATCAGGAGGTGCTATATGTTATCATTCAACA
>DSAP01000064.1 GCA_011046415.1 bacterium
CTCGGCGCATTCTTCGTCCTCCTGCTGCGCCTCGTCTCATTTGAGGACGCGATTTCGGCGATCGATTTCAACGTGATCTTCCTGCTCGTCGGGATGATGGTCTCCGTGTATATCCTCTCCCAGACCGGCTTCTTCGAATGGATCGCCACCCTCCTGGCCCGGAAGGCCGGTGGCGATCCTTTCCGGATCACCCTCATCTTCCTGGTGGCGACGGCGGTCCTGTCCGCATTTCTCGACAACGTCACCACCATGATCCTCCTGGCGCCCGTGACGATCCTGATCATGCAGCTGCTCGAGATCTCGCCCGTTCCCGTCCTCATCCTCGAGGCCCTCGCCTCGAATATCGGAGGCGCGGCGACGCTCATCGGCGATCCGCCGAATATCATCATCGGGTCCAAAGCGGGACTCACCTACAATGATTTCGTTTTCCACGCCGCGCCGGGCATCGCCGTGGTCTTCGTCGTTTTCCTCGGCACCGTATATCTGATGTTCAGAAAAATGTGGGACGTCCCCCTGGAAATCCGTGAACGCGTCACCAAATCAACGCCTTCTCTCGCGATCATCGACCGCCGCAAGATGATCACGGCGCTGGCGGTTCTGGGGCTGATTCTGGCGGGGTTCATGACCCAGTCTCTCACCGGCATCGAGTCGGGCATCATCGCACTCGCGGGATCGATGCTTATGCTGGCCCTTTGCCGGGTGAATGTGGACAGGAGCTTCATTCATGTCGAGTGGAATGTGATTTTTTTCTTCGTCGGCCTCTTCATCATCGTATCCGCGCTGGAACATAACGGCGTGATCGATTTGCTGGCGGGGGGCCTGCTCGGGGCCGCGGGAAACAACCTGTTTCTCCTGTGCGTGATCGTCCTGGCCGGGAGCGCGTTCATCTCCGCCGTGCTGGACAACATCCCGTTCACCCTCACCATGGCGCCCATGATCCGGGAGATGATCGAGACCCTTTCGGCGGAAAGCGGGATGACGGATCACGCGCTCATCACCAGCCAGATCGCGCATCCCTTGTGGTGGTCGCTGGTGCTGGGCGTGTGCCTTGGCGGAAACGGGACATTGATCGGTTCATCGGTCAACGTGATCGTGGCCAAGATCAGCGAAAAGAACAACTGCCGCATCACGTTCATGCGCTTTTCCCGTTACGGTTTTCCGTTCATGATCCAGTCTCTCGTGATCGCGGTCCTTTATATCTGGATTCGTTATTTCTGATCCTTCGACGGATCAAACGCTTTCGGGAGCGTTAAAGGGGGCCGGACACCATCCGTCTCGAAAACGAAGAAAGATAGAAGGGGATACTGCTTTCTGCTTTCTGCTTTCTGCTTTCTGCTTTCTGCTTTCTGCTTTCTGCTTTCTGCTTTCCGCTTTCCGCTTTCCCTGACCGGGACTGCCGGGAGTGATCGCTACCGGTCCGTCGCACCGGACCGGACCGTCTCTTCCCAGCTCCGGATCATCTTCTGAATCCGGCTCCGGAACCGGTCCTCCGCCATCCGGGGAATGAAAATCTCATGGCGGCCGGCGGAAAGGTCGTATCCCCGGATCTCGGGATTGAGATCCTTGATCCGTTTGAAATCCGTCTCCGCGGCCAGTGCGATCAGCCGGACGGGAAGCGGGCGGGTGAGGGTGAGCGTCACGCGGACCGCGTCGTGGGGCGGATACAGATCGCTTTCCATCAAGATAAAACCGTACCGGACCGGGTCGGACAGGATGAGTTTCGCGGAGACGATCCGGAACAGGTAACGCTGTGTCTCGATGGGAAGGTGAAGACGGTAATAATCCCGCATACCCTGGCGTCTCATTTCCTCTTTGAGACCGTATTCGCCCATGTTGTAGGCGGCCGCGGCGAGCGTCCAGGAGCCCAGGGTGTCCCTGAGCATAACGAGATACCGTACGGCGGCCCGGGTGGCCCGGTCCGTATGGCGCCGGGCGTCGATGGAATCGGTAATTGCGAGTCCGTATTGGCGGCCCGTCCCTTCCATGAACTGCCAGATGCCGGCCGCGCCCTTGTGGGACCTCACCTCGGGCCGGAGCGCGCTTTCGACTAGGGCCATGTACTTCAAATCATCGGGCAGATCCATTTCTTTCAGGATGCTTTCGATCACGGGGAAAAAACGCGCCGTCCGTTTCAGATATAGCAGCACCTGGGGACGGTTCCAGAGCATCAGCATGAACTCTTTCTCAAACCGTTCGCGTACATCGGGATCCTGGAAGGGCACGGGTTCGCCGCAGAACTCGGCGGTACGGACATTCCGAAGGGCGTCGAGCAGGTCGGGAACCTGCGTGTATGAATGGACGGGAAACACGGTCAGGATACCCGTCAACAGAACGGGAAAAGAAATGCGCAAAACAAACCTCCCGGATTAAAAAAACCGATTCGAATTGTATCCGGATCACCCGTGATCAAGCACCGCCCGGATTTTATCGATCAGATTCTGGATGACGAAGGGCTTCTGGATGAAATGCACGCCCGGATGGAGAATGCCCTGATGTGAGATGATGTCATCGTTATAGCCGGACATGTAGAGCACCCCCGCATCCGGATGGAAAGCATTCAATTCCCGGACGATATCGGGGCCGTTCATGTCAGGCATGATCACATCCGACAGAATCAGATGAATCGACGATTCATGCTCGCGGGCGGTCCGGAGCGCACTCGTATAATCATGCGCCTCCAATACTTCAAAACCATATTTCCGCAGGGCGCGGACGACAAACCGGCGCACGTTCTCATCGTCTTCGAGCACGAGTACGGTCTCACTGCCTCCCGAAACGGTTTGTTTGTCCGGTTCGGCCTGTTTCTCGGTTCTTTCCGACTCCGTGCGGGGGAAATAGATCTTGAACGAGCTGCCATGACCCGGTTCGCTGTAGACCTCGATGTGCCCGTCGCTCTGTTTGACGATGCCGTACACCATGGGCAGGCCGAGTCCGGTTCCCTGAGGCTGATCCTTGGTGGTGAAGAAGGGTTCGAAAAGATGCTCACGGGTAGCCGGGTCCATCCCGAGGCCGGTGTCGCTGACCGCCATCAGCACATAAGGGCCCGGACGGATATCCAGGTGATGTTCACAATAATGATCGTCCAGAACCGTATTCCGGGTTTCGATGAGCAGGCGTCCGCCGTCCGGCATGGCATCCCTGGCATTGACCGCCAGGTGCATGAGGATCTGTTCGATCTGGTCCGGATCGACTTCCACGGACCAGGGGAACGCCTCGAGACGGGTCTCGAGTACGATATCCTCCCCGATCAGCCGGGTGAGAGTCTTCGACAGGCTCTGAATCAGCCGGTTCAGATCCAAAATCTCGGGCCTGATCTGTTGCTTCCGGCTGAACGCAAGGAGACGGCGGGTGAGTTGCGCCGCTTTATCCCCGGCTTCTTCGATCAGTTCCATCTCTTCATAGAGGGGATGGTCACCGATCATCTCCGATTTGATCAGCGACGCATGTCCCCGAATCACGGTCAGCAGATTGTTGAAATCATGGGCCACACCGCCGGCGAGCCTTCCGACGGCTTCCATCTTCTGGGATTGGCGCAGCTGCGTCTCGAGGGCTTTCCTTTCGGTGATGTCTTCGAGCGCAGACCGGACGACAGTGCGCTGGCTTTCCTGATCATGATAGAGCCGGCTGGAGATGGAAAAGAACAGGGGTTTTCCATCTTTCCGCATATACTGCCGTTCGAAACGGTCGATCTGGTCGGTTTTCGAGACCCGGTCGGTGAAATTCTGCCTCGCGGCTTCCCGTTCTTCGTCTGCGATGAAATCAAAAATGGATCGCCCCAGCATTTCTCCGACCGTATACCCGAGCGTCTCGGCCTCCGTCGTGTTGACGCGGAGGATGCGTCCCTCCATGTCGAGTTCATGATAACAGATCGGCGCATCGTTGAACAACCGGGCATACTCTTCTCTGGACCGGGACAGCGCCTCGTTTTTCGCCGCGATTTCTTGAGTCCGGTCGGCCACGGTCTTTTCCAGTTTCTTCTTCTGGAGTGCATGCTGGCGGATCCGCAGCGTATACAGCCCCCAGATGGCCATGCCGCCGAGGAGCAGACCCAGGGATCGGAACCATACGGTCTCCCAGAACGGCTTTTGAATCCGGAACCGGAAGGCGACGCCTTTTTCATTCCAGGTGCCCTGGGCGTTCGCGCCCTTGACGCGGAACACATAGTCGCCCGGATCGAGGTTGGTGTAGCGGACGAACGGACGGTCGCGGGCATCGATCCACTGTCTGTCTAACCCCTCCAACTTGTAAGAAGCCCGGTTCTTCTCGGGGCTGACAAAATCGAGGACGGCGAATTCGAAGGACAGGGTATTTTCATCGTGCTTCAGGATAAGGGGGCGCGTTGCTGCCAGGCCGGGACCGATATGACGCGTCTCCTGATGAACCCGGAAATCCGTGATCGTGACCGGTGGAACTTCATGAGGCCAGGAGAACGCGTCCGGACGGAAGCGGATCAATCCGGTTTTTCCGCCGAAAAACGCCTCCCCGTCGCCGGATATGAGGGCGACACCGGTGTTGAAATCCGTAACCCGGAGACCGTCGCGATCGTCGAAAAAATTACATTCCCCGGTATCGGGATTGATCCGTACAATTCCCTTGGAGGTGCTGACCCACAAATGACCCGATTCGTCTTCGAGGATGGCGTAGATGATGCGGCTCGGAAACTCATGCCTGTCCGAAAACCGGTGGAAAACCGAGGAATCGGGCGCGAACCGGTCGAGGCCGTTCTCCGTCCCGATCCAGAATCGCCCCCTGCGGTCTTCATGGATCGCATGGATCCGCATGCCGCTGAGGCTGTGTTTGTCCTGCGGGTCCGTGAGAAAATTTTCAAAACTTTCGGTCTCCGGGATGAACCGGCTCATCCCCTGGTCGGTCCCGACCCACAGCCGCGAGCGGCTGTCTTCGAAAATCACGCTGATCCATTTGCTCGCGATCTGGCCGGGTACGCCCAAAAGGGTGTCGTACCGCCTGACTTCTCCGGTTTGCGGGTTCAGCCGGTTCAGGCCGTGACCGTCCGTGCCGACCCAGATAGTTCCGGCCTGATCCTGGAGAATCGCGGTGATATCATTGGAGCTCAGGCTGTTGGGGTTCTCGGGAACATGGGGGAAAAACCGGTATCTCCCGGTCACCGGGTCGTAACGGCCGAGGCCGGATTCTGCCCCCTCGAGCACGCCGATCCAGACCGAACCCCTGCGGTCCTTGTGTAACGCGCGCACGAAATTCCCGGCCAGCCAGGCGCGCTGTTCCGATGTATGGACGCTGTATGCCTGGGTCTTCCGGTTCCAGATAAAAAGACCGTCGTACGTGCCTACCCACAATTGGTCCCGGTCGTATTCACACAGGGAGATGATGTTGCGGTCGCTCGCCCCGCCTCCTCCCTGAATGGTCAGAAAGGGATCGCTGCGAAAAAGCTGTTTGTGCGGCGCGAATTTGTTCACCCCGGCATGATAGGTGCCGAACCAGAGAATCCCGGATTTCCCTTCGGCGATCGCGGAGACGAAGTTATTGCTCAGGCTGTACGGATTCGCCGGATCATGATAGAATTTGTCGATGGTCTCCCTGCCCGGCGTGATCCGGTTCAATCCCCATTCCGTGCCCACCCAGACGTTTCCGTGCCGGTCTTCGGCGAGAACCGAGATGCGCTGCCGGCTCAACCCCTTTTCCACCTGGGAACCGTACCTGTAATGATGGCATCTCCCGGTCTCGGGATGCATCCGGTTCAATCCGCCCTGTGTGCCGACCCAGAGCCGGCCCCTCGAATCGAACAGCACGGCCCGGATCCGGTCCGAATCGAGGGAATGGGGATTCCGGTCGTCCCGTCGGAAGACTTTCGAATCGCCGGTCCGCGTATCGAACCGGCGTAATCCGGCGTCCGTACCGATCCAGAGATGGCCCGAGTCGTCGGCGGTCATATCCCAGATCCGGTTCTTGTCCGGTCCGTCCGGTGACTCCGGATCAAAAAGGAACTGTCTGAAGGCGGACTGGTCGGAATTCAACCGGTTCAGCCCCCAGGACGTCCCCACCCAGAGTGTCAGCTCGCTGTCCTGGACGACCCGGACGACATGCCTGTTGCTGAGCGACAGGGTGTCACCCTCCCGGGATTCGAAAACCGTGATCCGTTCGGCCATCGGATCCAGGCGGTTCAAGCCGTTTCCGGTCGCGATCCAGAGGATACCGTCCCTGTCCTCCAGCAAGTCATTGACCCGATTGTCGGAAAGCGTCCGGGGATGGCCGGCTTCCTGACTGAAATGGACGAACCGCAGGCCGTCGTACCGGTTGAGACCGCTGCGTGTCCCGATCCAGATAAAACCCCGGCGATCCTGTCTGATCACATTGATCTGGTTGTGCGAAAGCCCCTGGTCCACGGAGAGACCCTCGAACAGGGCCTTGTTTCCATAGAGGAAGGGATGTACAGAAAGAACGAAACACAATGCCGTCCAGGCGATCAGGAGAAAATTGGATTTCTGTGGCATGCGTCCCTTCATAATCCGGCTCCGGCGACGTAGAAAAACGTTCATTGATCTGCATATTTTATGCCAGGAAATTTCAGGGTGACGGCAAAGCCGCTTGACTGGACCTATGATTTCTGTTACATTGCAGTGTTTCTGATGTGAATCCGAAAAGGAGAAGGCCATGTTTCGAAATGATCGATCCGCATGTCAGTGTCTCCGGGGAAATCGCGATTCCGACCTTTGCCCTTCAGAACTTCGATGCGGAAGACCGCCCGGCATCGCGCTGGCTGAGCACGGAAATATTCAAGAAACGGGGGGATGACTGGAAGCTCCTCCACTCACACTGGACGATTGTCAAAAAATAGGATCGCGGATGGTTCGCCGTTTATGTCTTCTGCTCTTGTTCTCGTATACCGCCCTCCCCGCCCAGAGACCGTTCGGCGCAGTGACGGACGCGCTGATCCGCAAGGGGATCGAAATGACGATCCGGTCGGAATTCGACTCGGCGCTCGTCCTGTTTGAGGCGATCGAGGCGGAAATTCCGGACCATCCGGTGGGCGCATTTTACCGGGCCGCGACCCTGCAGTCCGCGATGATGGACTATGAAACGGACCGGTGGAAATCCGAATTCCTCGAAACCGTGGACCGCGCAATCCGTCTGGGAGAAGCCTGCCTTTCGCAAACCGCGCCGGACGCCTGGCTGCGCTTTTATCTGGGAAACGCCTACGGGTACAAGGGACTCTTCCTGGCGCAGTCGGGATCCTTCATCCCGGGATTCCGGAATGCACAAAAGGGCGTCGGCCTGCTGGAAGAGGCGGTCCGTCAGGATTCCACACTCTGGGACGCCTGTCTGATGATCGGCAATTACAAATACTGGGCCGGAAAATTCTATAAACTGCTGCGCTGGCTGCCGTTTATCCGGGACGAGCGCAAACTCGGGATCGCCCTGATACGCCAATCGATCGAAAAGGGGGCTTTCTCGAAATGGGTCGGCCTCTCCAGCCTCGGATGGATCGAATACGACCGGAAAGATTACACGGCCGCACTCGAAGCGTTCCTCGAAGGTCTCTCCCGTTTCCCGGAGAGTCGTTTTTATCTGTGGGGCGCGGGGGCCTGCTATCAGCAGATCGGGCGATGGGAAGAGGCGATCCGGATTCATGAAATCCTTCTCGAATCGATCCGGAACGGCGCGCTCAACAACGGGTACAACGAGGCCGAGTGCCGGAAGAAACTGATGGCCGCGTATGCCGCCACGGGGAACTGTGGCGCGGCGCTGGAACAGGCGGAAGCCATCCTGGCGTTAGAAGTTGAGGAGACGGTGAGAAAACGGATTCAGGAACACCGGAAAGAAGCGGAAAAGGTGCAGAAACAATGCATAGGACAAGTCCATACCGAATGATTGTTCTTTTGATCCTCCTTTCGGGGTTGCATGCGGAGACCGGACGGTTTCCGGCCGCTCTTCACGCGGAGACGCTTGAGGAACGCCTCGCCCGGGACATCCGGAATCACGTACTGAATGATTTTTCCCATATCGAGGCGGCGTTCATCCTGTCCGGCGTCAATAAAAAAGACAGCCTGGATCTGTACCTGGACTGGTACCGGGGTCTCGTGCAGGAAATCCGCAATATGCCCTCCGATCCCGCCGACCGGCCCGGAAACGCCGCCAGGGTGTTTAACGTGCTTCACGCCCGGTGGTTCAGGACTTATCAACTCGAAGCCACGACCCTGCTGGACGTCGTGCATGAGAAACGGTTCAACTGCGTCTCGGCCACCATCCTTTACAACCTGATCTGCGAAGACCTCGGCTGGGAGACCATGGCCTTCGAGACGCCGACCCATGTTTACACCCTGTTCCTCAATTTCACGCAGGAGCTCATGGTCGAAAACACCAGTCCGATGGGTTTCGACATCATGAAAAATTTGAAGGAATACACCCGATATATCGCGCATTATTACCCGGAAAGCGAGGTGGCCCGGATCGGACTCGACCGGCTCTATTATCACGAACAGAGCCGCGGCAGACGGATCGACAACACCGAATTGCTCGGACTCCTCGCCTACAATCAGGCTTATTTCGCCAGGAAACGCGGCGATTATGCCCGCGCCTATGATCTGGTGCTGCTGGCGCAGGATTTCAATCGCGATTCCCGTTCGAACACACAGTTCGAACGGGGGCTCTATCATGCCTGGGGAAAGAAGCTGTTTGACGAGAAAAATTATACGGCGTCATTTGCCGTGCTGGCGGACGGTGCCTATCGCTATCCCGGAGATCCGGGACTGACTCAAAACACCCGTGCCGCATTCCACCGGGCGATGCAGTCGTTCCGGATCAAGGGAGACTGGGAATCCGCGAGACAGATGACCGAAGAACTGCTCGAACTGCGCATCCTCGACGCGGATTACGGCAAGGCCCTCCGGCGGATGATCGGGGAATGGCGGGATATTCTGGCCCGCACGGGACGCACCGTTGAGGCCGAAGAGGCGGCCTCCCTGACCTCCCGGATCGCCGCAGGCTTACGCTGACCCCCCGTCCCTCACCCGGACGACCCGCTCCGGATAATCAGAAATGATTCCGTCCACGCCGGCTTCGATCGCCTGACGGATGGCTCCGATCCGGTTCACGGTATAGACAAACACGTTTATGCCCGCGTCATGGATTCTCTCGACGAGCGGACGGGAGATAAACCGGTGATCGAGATGCACCGACCAGGCACAGAGGCTGCGCATACGCTTGAGGATATCCCGGGGCGGACGGACGAACAGGGGACCGATGCGAATGTGATCATCCAGCCGCCGGAGTTCCCGGAGTTCTTCGAAGTGGAACGAAGAGATGAGGATTTTTTCTCGAGGACAGGTCCGGAGAATCCGGCAAAGCGGCCCTGCAGTACCCCGCGTCTTGATTTCGATATTCAGTCCGGTCCGGCCCGCAACCGTTTCGAGCACTTCGGAAAGGAACGGAATCCGTTCGCCGGAACCCGCATCGAGACTGCGGATTTGCTCCGTGTCCATCCGGTCGAGCCGGCCGGTCCCGTCTGTGGTGCGGTCGACCCGGCCGTCATGGAGGACGAAGAGCCGGTCACACGCCTGCCGTACGTCGATTTCCACCCAGTCCGCGCCGAGCCGCACGGCCTCCCGAAGCGACAGCAGCGTATTTTCCGGCGCATGGCCCGCGGCGCCGCGATGGCCGATGCACAGCACTTGCCGCCGCGCCGGAACTCTGACACCGTCCTCCGGGACGGGGGACATGCGTTCTCCTTTCTCTCCTGCTTCCCGTCGGATAATTGTATTGCCCCCCCCGCCGCCCGCCTTCCGTTAACATCAGAAGCTCTGCCTCCGGATGAATATGTCAAATTTTAGAAAAAAATCAAACCGGAAAAATTCCCTTGATTTCCTCCCTTATTTTCTTAAACTCATTGTAAGATATTCGTCTGTGAACAATTCTGTTCCATGTTTTCTTTCTTGAGACCATGAACCGCAACCAACAGATGGGGGTGAATGATGATTCTGCACCACGAGTTTATCAAAATGGCAAAGAAATTCGGCGATAAGATGGCGATCATCGACAAGACCACCGGCAAGGAAGTGCCCTATGCCAAGGCGCTGATCGCCTCGCTGATCCTGACGAAGAAATTCGGTAAATACCAGGAAGGGTACATCGGCATGATGATTCCGACCTCGGCGGGGAGTTTCCTGACTGTGCTTGGAATCATCATGGCCGGAAAGGTACCGGTCATGATCAATTATTCGACCGGTGCCGCAAACAACTGTGAATATGCGCAGAAAAAATGCGGCTTCAAAACCATCGTCACCTCGCGCGCCCTGTGCGAGAAAATCGGATGCAGGCTGGTTCCGGGCATGGTGTTTCTGGAAGACTTGATGGAAACCATCACCGCAGGAGACAAACTGCAGGCGGCCCTGCGCTCCAAACTGCCTTTCGGCACGCTCGTCCGTAAATTACCGAAAGCGGACATCGAAGACGTGGTGGTGATTCTCTTCACGAGCGGCTGCGAAAAAGATCCCAAGGCCGTCCAGCTGACCCACAAAAACATCGGGTCGAACATCCGCGATGTGGTCGAACTGTTCGGACTGAATGACAAAGACATCCTCATGTCCATCCTGCCCCTGTTTCACGTGTTCGGGTACACGGTAAATTTCTGGCTGCCGATGACCACCGGCATGACGGCCGTGACCTACGCCAATCCGCTGGATTACAAAGCCATCCCGTCGATCATCAGAGAACAGAAAGCCACCATGATCGCCGGCACGCCGATTTTCTTCTCCGGATATCTGCGCGAATCGAAACCCGGCGATTTCGAAACCCTGAGACACGCCGTCGCCGGCGCGGACAAATGCCCGGATGCGCTCCGTGCGGGTTATAAACAAAAACACAACCTCGATCTGCTCGAAGGATATGGCACCACGGAGACCAGCCCGGTCATCTCTGTCAACCTGCATGACAGAAATAAACCCGGCTCCATCGGACCGCCCCTGCCGAGCGTCCGGGTCAAAATCGCGGACCTTGAATCGGGTGAAGTATTGCCGCCAAACCATGAAGGCAAGATTCTGGTCAAGGGCGACATCGTGATGAAGGGATATTTCGACGACATCGAAGAAACCTCCCTCCGGATCGAAAACGGCTGGTATGACACCGGTGATATGGGCATGCTCGACGACGACGGATTCCTCTGGCACCGGGGACGGCTGAAACGGTTCGTCAAGATCGGCGGGGAGATGGTCTCGCTGGTAAAGACCGAGAACGTGCTCGAACAGCTTCTGCCTGATGGAGTGGACTGCTGCATCGTCGAAGTGCCCGATTCCGTGAAAGGCGCCCGGCTGATCGCCGCGGTCACTCAAAAGGTGAGCGAGAAAGACTTGATCAAAAAAATGGGCCGGAAACTTCCGCCCATCGAAATCCCGAAACAGTTTATCGTCATCCCCGACATGCCCAAACTGGGCAGCGGCAAAATCAACTTCCGGGAAATCACAGACATCGTCCAGAGTGAGGTGTCCCGGGAAAGCTGAGAAGCTTTTGGGCAGCGCAACACGATTCCGGATATCGTCCCGGTTTTCTTACGCTGAAAGCCGGGGCGGCTCTGTGATACGTCGTACCGGCACGTTTTTCAGCAGCATGCAGCAAGGAATATCCGAATGACCGGACTCAAACCCGTCTGGGCGGAGGCATATTCCGTCCATTCCTATGAAGTGGACAGGGAAGGGCATGTCACCGCGCCCCATCTCTGCCGCTATCTCCAGGAAACCGCCTATTACCACGCCGAGCATCTCGGTGTCGGCCATAGCGTCCTGTCTGCAAGCGGCCGGGCCTGGATGCTGCTGGGCCTCGCGATCCGGATGGATCGGTACCCCAGGTGGCACGATACGATCACCGTGCGCACCTGGCCGTCGGCCAGGGACCGGATCTATTATCACCGGGATTTCAGGTTTTTTTTGGAGGACGAACCAGTCGGCATCGCCACCACGAAATGGATCACGGTCGATATCGCGAAACACCGTCCCTGCCGGACGGATCTGGATTTTCACATTCCGTATGAGAGGATGGAAAAGGTCTGGCCGGACGCCTTCGATCATCTCCGCACACCGGAAACGGAAGACATACGGAGAACGGTCGAGGCCGGATACCTCGACCTGGACGTGAATGCCCATGTCAACAACATCCGGTTCATGGAATGGATTCTGGATGGATTCTCCGCGGATTTCCATCAGACCCGGATGCTGATGGAACTGGCAATCCGTTTTCAGGCCGAAGCGGTTTTCGGGGACAGGATACACATCAGGCAGACGGAACCGGTAGCGGACCGGTTTGAACACAGCCTGATCCGGGAGCGGGACGGCAGGGAGACTTGTCGCGCATGTTCTTTCTGGGCAAAAAAGAGTAAGTACTGTGGAGAGAGAAAAGCATGAGATCGAAATGGCTTGATCACAAAGGACAGAATATCATGTATGCGGACTACACCCGTTTCAGCGAGGACGTCGAGGGATTGAAAAAAGAAGTCGATGCCGTCGAAGCGGAGATCGTCCGATGCCCCGAGAATACCGTGCGTTTTCTCGTGGATGTCCGCGAAACGGCGGGTATCCCGGAAATCACCCTGTTTGAAGACGTGGATACGGCTCTGGACTGGCTGGCGGAATCATAACCTCGACACAGAATCCGAATTCGACCCCACAGAAATCATGGCCGCCGGGGAATGATGCCTTGGCGCTCTCCCGGTTCGGGGACTGCCCCCGTGCTATTTTTCGCCGGTCACCGTCTCCGTCTGGACGGAGAAAAAAACGAATCTACCTCACCGGATCAGAATCATCTTGTGATGCGCCCGGAACTCCGGCGTCCGCAGGAGGATGAGGTAGACGCCCGAGGCCGCGGCCATGCCTTTCTCGTTCTTCCCGTCCCAGACCGCCTGATGATATCCGGCCTCCCGGCTCGCCTCGACCAGAGTACGGACGTTTCTTCCGGAAAGATCGAACACCGAGAGATGCACTTGGGAAGCCCTGGGTAATTCGTAGGGAATCACGGTCGTGGGATTGAAGGGATTGGGATGGTTCTGCCGCAATGCGAACGTCTCGGGAATCCGGACGGTCCCCTCCACCGCAGAGGTTCCGATATCGATTCGGAAGATATCATCGCACCAGACCTGATTCCCCCTGGTGTCTTCGGCGCGAACACCCCACCAGTAATTCCCCGAAACCTGGGGAAAAATCGTGATGCTGGTATCCTGCAGGCTGGGTATGCGAAACGTCCCCAGCCCCATCAGCGTGCCGTGTGGACTCAGATAGAATGTATATTGTATGTCGACGCCTTCATCCACAGACAGGGATTTTTCCCACACAAAGGTCATGGGTGTTTCCCAGGAATCCATCTGGAATCCGGAATGGGGAGAAAGGAGGCTGAACGGCCTGGGAAGATCCGGCACGGACCGGACCAGGACCTGGAGGGTCGCGCGATCCGATTCGCCGAACGGATCCATCACCCAGATCTCGATCGTCGTGACGCCGTTCCAGTCGGGTTCGGGAATGATGCTCACCCGGCGGTCCACCGTATCGATCACAACCTGTACATGCGGGCCCGCGACGAATCCGAATTCCAGCATGTCGAGCGGATCGTTTTCATCGTGAATAAATTCAAGAAACCAGTCGAAGGGACGCCGCCAGACAGCGTCTTCGAGCATGTCAATCAGCGGAATCCGACCAATCACCGGGGGTTGATTCGGCGTCCAGAACGAACCGGTGATGTCCATCGGCGCATGAACCGGGAAGCGAATGACCGCATGTGTGTCGGTCACCGCCCCGCTCCATCCGAGGAAGGTGTAAGCCGTATCTGTGATGACGGCGGAAAGTGTGACGGTCTGGTCGCGGTCAAACCAGGGGCCGGCCGGATCAAATGCAAACGACGCGCCGGGCGCATAGGCCGGTTTTTTATGGACGGTCACCTTGAACTGCGGAAGCCACCGGGCCGTCTGGGTGATCGGCCCGTCCACAATCACCTCGATTTCCCTCAGGGCTGTGGTCTGTGACCCGGCACCTGACCCGTTCCATCCGTCGAACCGCTGCCGGATCGTTTCATGGAAGGGCGCCACACTGTCGATATCGATCGAAACCCGGCTGCCCCCTGGAAATAAACCCTGAGAGACGGCAACCCCGTCGATGCGGGGCGTGCCGTAATCGGACTCCACGGAGACCCGATAGACGGGATCGAAATAGGCGGTGTAGGTTTCCTCGCCCTGGGCGATGGTAATGTCGTGTTCCGCCGCGCCCCCGTCGTTCCACGACCTGAAGACATAGACCGCGGAACTGCTGTCGCCCTGGGGCGAGACCACGCCGATCCGGTGAGTCGTTCCGGACGCCCAGTTGTAAATTTTGGGTGTAATGATCTCCTCGCCGTCCACCACAAGGTAAAGCCCGGGCGGTTCCGTGTTGATCTGTATCAGTCCCCTTTCGAAATGAGCCGTCAGAGACAAGGGATTCTGAACGAGAATCGAAAGCGGATTCGTAGTGCCCGTGAAGGACCCGGTCCATTCGAAGAATCCGTACCCGGCGGCCGCATTCCCCACGGCCGTGAGCCGCAGGGTCTCGCCCGCATCGGCCCATCCGCCCGGCGCGTCGATCGGCTGGAGGGTTCCGGAACCCTCCGGTTCGACTGCCAGGGATACAAAACATTGCCTTCGCCAGGACGCCGTCTCCGTGACCGGCCCGTTCATGACGATCGAAGGAACCCGGCTGGTGCCGGTATAACTGCCCGCGCCGGATCCGGTCCACCCCGAAAACCGGTACCGTTCGCCGGGTGCCCCGGACGCCGTGGAATCGACTCCGAATTCGGCGAGGGACGCCTTGTCATACCAACCCTCTCCCTGCGGATTTCCGCGCTCGGATACGACCGTCAGATGGTATTGTGTCGTGTAATTGGCCGTGACGGTCGTGCTCTGTCCGGGAACCGTGTATTCATGTTCCCGCGCACCTCCGTCGCTCCAGTCCGAAAAGACATATCGGATGCCCGTTTCACCGGACTGGATCTGGGGAGCGACAAGCTGATGTGTTTCATCCTGTGCCCACTCAAAACCTCGGGTTTCGGAATAGGAAACCCCGTCGACCTCGAAGACGAGTCCTTCCGGGTTCGTCCTGATCGTGATTCGAATCGGGCTGATGAAATTGGCGACGACGGTTTTCGGTCCGTCCATGGTGAGGGTCGCCGGGGTCGCCGTCCCGGTCAGGTCTCCGGACCATCCCGACCATTGGCTGCCCTCGTACGGCGTCGCGCCGAGGGCGGCCAGTGCGCCGGCCTGATACCATGCGCCGGGCGGCGCCGGCGTCACCTCGCCGGCATCCTGCGGGCTCACCAGGGTGGAGAGAAAATATTCGGTCCGCCAGCCTGCGGTTTCCGTGACGCCGTTGTTGATCTGGATCGTACGGGACAGATCGGGTCCGGTGTACGATCCGTTTCCCGTCCCGGTCCAGCCCGTGAAAACATGCCGGATGCCGTTTCCGCCGCTCACCGGGGAGGTAACGCCGAAGGTCGCCTGGCTGCCCGGATCATACCAGCCTTCGCCCTGCGGATCGCCGTAATCCGAAATCACGCTGAGTTTGTATTGCGGATTATAATGGGCCGTGAGTGTGGTGTGGTTTGCAGGCACCGTATAGGTGTGCCGGTAATCTCCCCCGTGATCCCACCGGTTCCACACATACCGCAGGGATGCGGTCACATAGAGGGGCGTCACGGCCTCGATGACGTGCTGGGACCCCGGCGCCCAGAGAAATGTCTGGGGGGCGTTATGAGTCTGACCGTCCACCTTGATCTGCAGGTTGGATGGATTCGTCGTGATCGTGATCTGAACGCTCGAAGTGATGGTAACCGTCGTGTTGCTCGTGGAGGTTCCGCCGTCTTTGTCGGTCACCTTCAAAGAAATGGGGAAAATCCCTTCTGAATTGAATGTCGCCTGTGGATTGGGCCCGGTCGCGTCGGTATATTGTCCGTTGTTGTTGAGATCCCAGGCATAGACGAGCGTCGGGATATCCGCGGTCCCCGGATCTGTGGCCGATCCGTTCAACTGGACAGCCACGCCGACCACACCCGTATAGGGCCCGCCCGCATTGGCCGTGGGGGGGACATTGGATATGGTCGCCGTAATCTGGTCTGTACCCGTCCCGCCGTCGCCGTCCGAGACGCTCAGGGTGACCGTATAGACTCCGTTGTCGGCATAGACATGGGTGACATTCTTGCCGGTCTTCGTGTTGCCGTCTCCGAAATTCCAGGAATAGGTCAGCACATCCAGTACGCCCGGATCCGTGGCGCTTCCGCTGAAACTGATGACCTGACCCTCGTTTCCGGTTTTATTTCCCCCCGCGCTCACATTCTGGGGCGGGACATTCGCGACCGTCGCCGTGGTCGTCTCGGTATCGCTCAGCTCTCCGTTCCGGCAGGTCAGCGTGACCGTATAGACCCCGTCATCCAGATAGGTGTGGATCGGAGAAACACCCGTCGCAGTATTGCCGTCGCCGAAATTCCATTCATAGGTCACGGCATCCTGGGAGCCGGACCCGTTGAACTGGATCGGGCTGCCTTCATTTCCGGTATACGGACCCCCGGGATTGGCGATGACCACGATCTGATAGGGAACTTCGATGTCCACCCGTTCTGAACCCATGGCTTTCCAGGTGTTTAAGCCTGAAAGAACGTTGGCCGTCTGGCCGTTGATCCGGAAGGTGATCACCCCGCCCTCGGTCGCCCCGTTCGGATAATAGGGAGATCCCTCATACACACCATGCACGCGGACGTTAAACCATCCCGAGTTGCCGCTGGTCTCGCCGCAGAGCTGACCCGCGGCATTATAGGCCCGGATCACATCGCCCGAACCGACCGGCGTCCCGCGAAAACCGGCCTCCCCCCAGAAGTCGCACCACTGGGGGGTCTGGGCCATCACGGCCGGACCGAACGACAGGCAGGTTAGAAGAAAAATCGTAGTAACAGTTATTATCGCTGGCCGCTTCATAGGTCTGTCCCGATTAATCATTCATATCATTTGA
>DSAP01000189.1 GCA_011046415.1 bacterium
GACCGGATGGAGGTGCTGCGCTTGCCCGGTTATATCGAGCAGGAAAAGCTGCAGATCGCCCGGACTTATCTCATCCCCCGGCAGCGGGAACAGAACGGCCTCAAATCCGCCCAGATCCGGTTCACGGACAGGGCGGTCCGCCGAATCATCGCGGAATACACGCGCGAGGCGGGGCTGCGGAATCTGGAGCGGGAAATCGGGTCCTGCTGCCGCAAGGTCGCCCGCATGATCGCCGAGAACCGGGCGAGGCGTTATACGGTCAAGCCGGACAACGTGCCCGACCTGCTCGGCCCGCGCAAATTCTTCCCCGAGGTCGCGCAGCGCAAGAACGAAATCGGCGTGGCCACCGGCCTGGCCTGGACTCCGATCGGCGGCGTGATCCTCTTCGTCGAGGCCACGGCCATGCCCGGGGGCAAGGGGCTGGTGATGACGGGACAGCTCGGCGAGGTGATGAAAGAGTCCGCCCAGGCCGCGCTCTCGTTCATCCGGTCACACACGGACCGTTTCGGCATCCCGGAAGACTTCTTCCGGAAGCACGACCTGCACATCCACATCCCGGAGGGTGCCACACCGAAGGACGGCCCGTCCGCCGGCGTCACCCTGGCCACGGCGATCGCCTCGCTGCTCACCCGGCGGCCCGTCAAACGCGACGTGGCCATGACGGGCGAGATCACGCTCCGGGGCAAGGTGCTCCCGGTCGGCGGGATCAAGGAGAAGATGCTCGCCGCCAAACGGTCCGGCATCGACCATGTGATCCTCCCGAAATTCAACGAGAAGGACCTGGAGGAAATTCCGGAAGACATCCGTAAGACCATGAAGTTCTCCCTCGTCGAATGGCTGGACGAGGTGTTCGAAATCACGCTGATAAAGAACGGGAGAAAACCGGACCGGAAACCGGCCGCGCCGGCCTCCTGAAAACGGGAAGACCGGCGTTCCCGCCCGGTATGGACAAAAGGAAAATCCGGATGGAAATCCTGGACCTGAATGAAACACATCTCCAAACCTATTTACACTGTCTGGAAGACTGGTCCGACGAAATGAGGGAAGCTGGGAACCACAAGCACGTCTGGTTCAACCGGATGAAAGACCGCGGACTCCGCGTCCGGATCGCGGTGGAAGACGGCAAGGCCTGCGGGATGATTCAGTACGTGCCTTCGGAACATTCCTTCATCGAAGGCGACGATCTGTATTTCATCCATTGCATCTGGGTGCACGGCCACAAACAGGGCGTCGGAAACCGGCAGAAGAGGGGGATGGGGAAAGCCCTGCTCGAGGCGACGGAACGGGATGTCGAATCGATGGGACGGAAAGGCATCGCCGCCTGGGGCCTCGCCCTCCCCTTCTGGATGAAAGCCTCGTGGTTCAAAAAACAGGGATATCGCAAGGCCGACAAGGACGGCATGGCCGTGCTTTTGTGGAAACCTTTCGCGGACGGTGCCGCCCCTCCCCGCTGGATCCGGCTGAAAAAGAAACCCCAGCCGCTTACGGACAGGGTCGCCGTCACCTCATTTGTGAATAGATGGTGTACGGCGCAGAATGGTGTGCATGAAAGGGCCAGACGCGCCGCGGCGGAATTCGGAGACCGAGCGGTATTCCAGGAAATCCGCACATCGGACAGGAACGTATTCTTGGAGTGGGGCATCTCCGACGCGCTGTTCATCGACGGAAAACAGGTGCGGACCGGCCCGCCGCCCTCTTTCGAGAAGATCCGGAAGAAGATCGCCGGACGGGTCAAAAAAAGGAAAACCCAACCCGGTTCGTAAACGCTTTGGCAGAACGGTGAACCAAGATGCGCCGTGACATCCGTAAAACACTGTACATCCGCTGGCTGCAGGGATTCTGTTAATGACCGCCTTCAATCCGGAACGCGAAAGGAATCTCTCAACATCCGATTGGAGGAACTGATGGCGAAAACACGCATTCTCATCATGGGCGCGGCGGGCCGCGACTTTCACAATTTCAATGTCTTCTTCCGGAACAATCCGGGCTACGAGGTCGTGGCCTTCACGGCGACCCAGATCCCGAACATCGAGGGACGGCTCTATCCGCCCGAACTCGCCGGACCGGCCTATCCGGAGGGCATCCCGATCCATCCCGAAGAAGAACTCCCGGAACTCATCCGCCTCAGGCGGATCGACCAGGTCGTCTTCGCCTACAGCGACGTCTCCCACGAAACCGTCATGCACAAGGCCTCGATCGTGAACGGCGCGGGCGCGGATTTCGTTTTGATGGGATCGGACAGGACGACGCTCAAATCCGCAAAACCCGTGATCGCGGTCTGCGCCGTCCGGACGGGAGCGGGCAAGAGCCAGACGACCCGCCGGGTGAGCGAAATCCTCAAAAAGAAAGGGAGACGGATCGTCGCAGTCCGCCATCCCATGCCATACGGAGACCTGGTCCGGCAGCGCGTCCAGCGGTTCGCGGATTCCGGGGACCTGGACAGGCATGACTGCACCATCGAGGAGCGGGAGGAATACGAGCCCCATCTCGATATGGGGAACATCGTGTATGCCGGCGTGGATTACGGGGCGATCCTGGAGGCGGCGGAAAAAGAGGCGGACGTAATCCTCTGGGACGGCGGCAACAACGACACGTCTTTCTACAGGCCGGATCTGTGGATCACCGTGGCCGACCCCCATCGCCCGGGTCATGAGCTGTCGTATTACCCGGGTGAGACAAATTTCAGGAAGGCGGACGTGCTCATCATCAACAAGGTGGACACGGCGGAAAAGGAACATATCGAGGCGATCCGGCGGAACGCCCGGGCCCTGAATCCGGAGGCCGTGGTCATCGAGGCGAATTCGCCGATCGAGACCGATCATCCGGAATTCATCCGGGGCAGGCGTGTCCTCGTGGTGGAAGACGGCCCCACCCTCACGCACGGCGACATGCGGTACGGCGCCGGCATCGTGGCCGCGCGGAAGTTCGGGGCGTCGGAGATCGTGGATCCCCGTCCCTGGGTCGCCGGGACGATCGCGGATACATTCAGGAAATATCCCGGTATCGGCCCCCTGCTGCCCGCCATGGGCTACGGCGAGGGGCAGATGAAGGACCTGGAGGAGACGATCCGGCGTGTGGACTGCGACGCGGTCGTGATCGGCACGCCCATCGATCTCTCCAGACTGATCCGGATCGACAGGCCCGCCGCGCGCGTGAGCTACCGGCTCGAGGAAACCGGGAAGCCGACGCTGGAGGAGGTCTTGAAGAAATTTTGATTCGGGAGGAGATTTCCACGGTTTTGAGCCGGGCGGGTGATGAAGAGGGAAAGGGGGCCGGCGCCGGGCAGGTTACTCCTCCGGGTAAGCCACAAAAGGCACAGAATTAAAAAAATTTATATACCTTTTGTGCTTCTTATGGCCAATCTCTTTCCTAATCAGCCACAAAGAGCACAAAATTTCTATTCTCAAATATTTTTGCGTCCTCTGTGCTTCTTGTGGCCAATCTCTTTCCTAATCAGCCACAAAGAGCACAAAATTTCCATCTCATCTTCCCCTTTTGTGCTTCTCTTGGCAATCTGTCACGAAGCGAACTGGTTGAACGGTACATAATAATTCATATTCTTCGGTACGAGTTTGTAAAACTTCTCGGGCACGGCCTTGAAATCCCGGGCCGAAAAACCGGGTTGGTGGCCGAGTCCATGAACTGGCGCTGGTCGACGATGCGGTGCGGGATGCCGGCAATCATGAAGATTCAAACGAGGTCAAATCGTAACCGATTTATGATATGAAAAACAACATTCAATGTCAAGCGATACAACTCGACGGATTTTCTTCATCAATCGCAACCGAAGTCAAGAAATCGTCTTGAATATTGATTGTCTTGTCTCAACCGGAGAATAAATCAATGAAAAAAGACAAAATCAAAGCCGTGGGGAAAATGCAGGATTACATCAAACGCCATCTCCAGGACCCCATCACCCTGTACGACCTGGCGCAATCCTGCGGATTCTCGCCCTGGCATGCATCCCGGATATTCAAGGAACTCCTCGGCAAGCCCCCCTTCGAATACATCCGGGCCCGCAGGATCTCTCAGACTCAGGGATGAAAACGTCAGGGTGATCGATGTCGCCTTCGATTTCGTATTCGACACCCACGAAGGATTCACGCGGGCGTTTTCCAGACAATTCGGAATCAATCCGTACCGATATAAAAAGAATCCCCCTCCCGTCAAACTGTTTCTGCCGTATCGGATCATGGATTCCTACCCGAACCCATTTCAAAAGGAGCGCCAGATGGAAAAAGAAAATTTGGAAAAAAAGAACACCGATTCCGTCAAGACCATTTTCGTGCAGGTCATCGAAAAACCCGCCCGCAAAATGATCCTGAAAAGGGGAATCAAAGCGACAGATTATTATGAATACTGTGAAGAGGTTGGATGCGGGATCTGGGGCCTCCTTGTCAGCGTCAAAGAGGCGCTCTATGAACCCGCGGGATTGTGGCTGCCGCCCCAAATGGTGCGCCAAGGAACTTCCGTCTATGCACAGGGCGTGGAAGTCCCCGCGGACTATTCGGGGCAAATCCCGGAAGGATTCGAAATCATCGATCTCAAACCCTGCAAGATGATGATCTTTCAGGGTCCTCCGTTCCGGGACGAGGATTTTGAAGTCGCGATCCGGGATTTGTGGGATGTGATGAAATCGTACAATCCCGAAATCTACGGATTCGAATGGGCCGACCCGGATGCGCCGCGGTTCCAGATAGAGCCCCAGGGGTATCGGGGGTATATCGAGGGACGGCCCGTCAGAGAACTGTCGCGGACATAACCGGGCATCCGTGAATCCCATCAGGGGCTGTATCAAACGTCCGGTTCAACCAACACCCGGCATGAATAAATATCCCGTTCAACCCGCGCCCGGGGTGGATACCCCGGGCGATCGGGAAGTCCCTTTCTGTCATTGCGAGGAGTGAAGCGGCGTGGCACTCTCCGGCCTCCCGATCCATGGAGAGCGCTTTCCCTGACCCTCACAAACCCCGGATGTCCGAAGGGCTCCGGGTGTTTTCTTTTACTCCTCCCCCCACAAAAACCCGGCATTGCGCTGAGAAAATGCACAACAACCGGGGTTTGCCTGTCTTCGGACGGCCCGAAGGAATGCATCCGATAAAGACTATCCGCGACGCGCATCTTTTCCATCGTCCGGGATGTCCGCACTCCCGTTCACCTGCGTGAAAAATCCTCCCTTGTCCCGCTCCATGAAAAGTATTATATTGATTAAATGTCAGAATACAGGAACGCTCACGCTTTTGGGAAAGGGATTCATTTGCAGCGCACGCTCCTCATCATCAAACCCGATGCCGTCGCGAAAAACAAAATCGGCGAAATCCTCCGCCGCGTGGAAGAGAAGGGGTTCCGGATCGTCGATCTGTACAAACGCCGGCTTACCCGGAAGGAAGCGGAGACGTTCTACGCGGAACACCGGGGGAAGCCCTTCTTCGAACCGCTCGTGGATTTCATGACCGAGGGGCCCTGCATCCCCGTGGTGCTGGAGGGGGAGAACATCATCCCGCAGCTGAGGAAACTCGTCGGCAAGACCGACCCGGCCGATGCCGCGCAGGGCACGATCCGAAGGGACCTGGCGGAAAACGGCAGGAGGAACGCCGTGCATGCGTCCGATTCCCCCGAGACCGCGGAGAGGGAGATCGCCTTCTTCTTTGACGGAAAACGGGAGATCATATGACCGACCTCAACCGAAAGTCCCTCGATTATCACGAAAAACCCGTGCCCGGAAAACTCGCCACGCACATCACCAAGCCCTGCGAGACCCGTGAGGAACTCTCCCTCGCCTACACTCCGGGAGTGGCCGCTCCCTGCCTCGAAATCGAAAAGAACCCGCGGGACGCCTTCCGGTACACCAACCGGGGAAATCTCGTGGCCGTCGTCTCGAACGGCACCGCCGTACTGGGGCTGGGAGACATCGGCGCGCTCGCGGGCAAGCCGGTCATGGAGGGCAAGGGCGTCCTCTTCAAACGCTTCGCGGACGTCGATGTCTATGACCTGGAAGTCGATACGCGGGACCCGGACGAGCTGATCCGCGTGGTGCAGCTCCTCGAACCCACCTTCGGCGGGATCAACCTGGAGGACATCAAGGCGCCGGAATGCTTCTACATCGAGGAAAAACTCAAAGAAACGATGTCCATCCCCGTGTTTCACGACGACCAGCACGGCACGGCCATCATCAGCGGCGCGGGACTCCTCAATGCGGCGGAGTTGTCCGGAAAGGATCTGGGAAAGGTCCGGATGGTGGTCGTGGGCGCGGGCGCGGCGGGTATCGCCTGTTCGAAGATGTTCGTCCAACTGGGCGTCCGGAAAGAGAACATCCTGATGCTCGACAGCAAAGGCGTCATTTACAAAGGACGCGGGGAGGGGATGAATCCATACAAGGAGGAATTCGCCACGACGGAATCCTGCCGGACGCTGGAAGAGGCGATCACGGGCGCCGGGATTTTCGTGGGCCTCTCGAAGGCGGACCTGCTGACCCCCGCCATGCTCAAATCCATGGGGCCCGACCCGGTCATTTTCGCCATGGCCAACCCGGATCCGGAGATCCGGCCCGAGACGGCGCGGCGCGTCCGCCCGGACGCGATCGTGGCCACGGGAAGGAGCGACTATCCCAACCAGATTAACAACGTGCTCGGATTCCCCTTCATCTTCCGCGGCGCACTCGATGTGCGCGCCACGGCCATCAACGAAGCCATGAAACTGGCCGCGGTCCGGGCCCTGGCCGGTCTGGCGAAGGAGGACGTGCCCGAATCCGTCTCGAAAGCCTACGGCGGAGATAAATTTCGTTTCGGGCCGGAATACATCATCCCGAAGCCCTTCGATCCGCGCGTGCTCGAATGGGAGGCCTCGGCCGTGGCCGAAGCCGCCATGGCCTCGGGCGTGGCGCAGGTGGCAATCGACATCGAGGCATACAGAAATCGGCTGCGGGTCAGGATTCATAGCCGGAACGCCTGACAGGAGACGGGCATCGCGGCCCGTCTTTTTGGTTGATTTGGACCGGGAATTTCAGTATTTTGTGAACAGAGGAACAGAACGTAAACCGTATGAGAACAGGTTGTGATTTGATACATTCTTCCATCCTGTGCGTCCCCGGAACGGATCCGGATACCGGCACCGATGAATCCGGGATACTTTTTCGAGGCACCCTGCGAGGTCCAACATCCGGAACAGGATTTGGACCTTTCCCATGCCGTGATATCGCCTTTCTGACACGCGTCCTGTGCGGAGGTTTCCAGAATCCATGAAAGTCCTAGTACTCAACTGCGGCAGTTCCTCGGTCAAGTTCCAGCTCATCGCCATGACGGATGAACAGGTACTGGCCAAGGGAATCGTCGAGAAGATCGGCGCGAGCGACGCCATCATCACCTATCAGGCCAGGGATCAGAACAGACTCCGGGAAACCCGCGAAGTCCTGAATCACGAGGTGGCGGTCGATCTGGTCATCAGCATGCTGCTCCACCCCCAGCACGGCGTGATCCGGGACAGGACGGAAATCGACGGCATCGGCCACCGGGTCGTGCACGGCGGAGAAGACTTCTCCGATTCCGTGCTCGTGACCGATGAAGTTGTCGCGGCCGTCCGAAAATGCATCCAGTTCGCGCCCCTGCATAATCCGCACAACCTGAAGGGCATCGAGGCCTGCGAACGCCTCCTTCCCGGTGTGCCGCAGACGGCGGTCTTCGATACGGCGTTTCACCATACCATCCCCCCGCAAGCCTACCTGTACGGGTTGCCCTACGCGCTTTATGAAAAACTGGGCATCCGGCGTTACGGATTTCACGGCACCTCGCACAAGTATGTTGCACACAAGGCCGCGGAATTCCTAGGAAAACCGGCACAGAACCTGAAACTCATCACCTGTCATCTCGGTAACGGCGCGAGCGTGACGGCGATCGACGGCGGAAAATCCATCGACACATCCATGGGTTTCACCCCGCTCGAGGGCCTCATCATGGGAACCCGCTGCGGCGACATCGATCCGGCCCTCGTCCCCTATATCATGAACCGCGAAAAACTGACCGCCGACCAGATGGACGCCATCATGAACAAACACAGCGGCATGCTCGGCCTGACCGGCACGTCGAACGACATGCGCGAAATCGAGGCCGAAGTCTCCCGCGGTTCCGAACGTCACAAGCTGGCCGTTGATATCTACTGTCACCGGATCAAGAAATATATCGGGGCGTATATGGCCGAACTGGGGGGGTGCGACGCCGTCATCTTCACGGGCGGTATCGGAGAAAACTCCCGGAATGTGCGAATGAAATCGGTCTCGAATCTCACCCGTTTCGGCATCGCGGTGGATGCGGAGAAGAACCGGAAGAACGAAATCGCGATCGGCACCGGACCGGTCGCGGTGCTCGTGATTCCTACCAATGAGGAACTGGCCATCGCGCGGGACACCAAGCAGATCCTGGTGCTGGGCGAGGAAACCCTGAAGAAAACGGCGGCCAGGGAGGCGGGGAACGGCCGGATCAGCCATTTTGTGGGACACGAGAAGGCGGACCTGGTCCTGCTGTGGGCCGAAGAGCCCGGCGCGAAACCGGCCGATCTGGCGAGAAAGCTGAGTAAAAAACTGAGCAAACCCATCACGACGGAAATCGTCAGGGAAGAGCTGGAATATCTCGGACTCACGTGACGGAATTCCGGAGACAGGTACCCGAACAACAGGATCAACCATGGGAAAAATAAACAAGGAAGAGTCCGGCTGGATGGTCGCGTTGAGCTGGCTCAGCGCACTCGAGGAAGCGGCGCGGGACTTTCACGGCACCCGTCCCAAAGTCTTCTGCCAGCGCGCCTACGACCATTCCGTGCAGCATTATCTGAAGATGCTCGGGGATGAGTACGGCCTGCAGGTCGAAAAGGCCGATACGATTCGCAGCGCGGTGGAACATTACATCCAGATCGGGGTCATCGGCGGCCTGTTTCAGGATGAAAGCGAATTCGAACTCGTGAGCGTCAACCCCCACAGGCTCGACATCACGATACATCATTGTGAGTATCTGAAAAGCTGTCAGTGCCTCATCGACGAGGGATTCGCCATCCGCGACCTGACCTGCGCCCGGATCGGCTGTTTCAGGGCGGCCGTGAAGGTACTGGCCAACCTGGATTGTGATTACGAAGTGCGGTCTTTCAACATCAACGGAGACTGTCAGGGAACCATCGAACGGATCTAAATGGATTCTAACTTAAGAAAACGGATCGAACAGGCCGGGAATCCGGCGGACGCGGGCCTTCGGCGTGAAGCGATCATCGCCCTGGGTTACGAGCGGGATCCCGCCGTCTACATCACCCTGCTCGATCAGATCAATGATCCGTCCGCCGGCATTCAACACGCGGCAATCATCTCCCTGGGCCGCTTCGGGAATCCCGAGGCGATCAAGGAGCTGGCCAAACCCAAAATCCTGCGTTCGCCCAGCGTGGATGTCCGCTGGGCCGCGGTCGAAGCCATCGGAAAACTCGGCGATTACCGTATCATCGACCACCTCGTCTCGGCCGTGGTCGACGAGGCCTGGATCGTGCGCAATCAGGCGGTCACGCAGTTAAAAGCCATCGTGAGGGACATCACCCGGGAACGGGAGAAGAAATCGGCGCATATGCTCATCCGTCTTCTGGCCATGAAAGACCGCGAGATCGTGGATCTGGCCATCGACGGATTACACGAACTCGGCACGATCAGCATCGATTTGTTGCTCGAAGGGTTGAAATCCATATCCAGCCGGATCCGCGAGAATGCGGCGGCCACGCTGGGCCGGATGCAGGTCGATGCCGCAGTGCCCCTGCTTATCCCGCTGTTGTCGGACAAGAATGAATACGTCCGCCGCAGCGCGGTGCAGTCACTCGGCGAGATCCGCGATATCTCCGCCATCGAACCCCTGGTGCACTGCCTGAGTGACAATGTCGAAAAAGTCCAGAAAGAAGCGATCGATTCCCTCGTCGCCTTCGGGAGACAAAGCACGGCGCCGCTGTTGAATGTGCTGACGCATGAACCCAACAAATTCGTGATCCGGGCCATTTTGTATACGCTGGGTGAAATACAGGACCCGGCCGCGATCCCGGCCCTCGTCCGGCAACTCGGGAGCAGCTATTTCGTCATCCGGAACACGGCGACCCGTGCGCTCGTCCGCTACGGGCCTCAGGTGACCTCCCCACTGATCTCGAATCTCTCGGTCAACCAGTCCGGCATCCGGCCACTGGTTCGCGCCGCTACCACGGAAGATAACCTGCTGGGCCGGATCCGGGCGATCCGGGCGCTCGGCGCACTGGAGGAACACCGCGCCGTCAAAACACTGAAGAAATTAAGGGTTTCCGGCGACGCCGCCATCGCATCGGAGGCGGAGAAGTCTCTCGCCGCCATCGGAACCGCGGCCTGGAGACGGTGCAGCAGCCTGGTGGTCCTGCGCGAGCTCGGGGATCCGGCCGTGCTGCCCCATTTCATCCGCGCTTTGGCGGACTCCTCGTCGAATGTCCGTCTCGAGGCGATACGCAGCCTCGGCCGGTTCGGCGGCAAAGAGGCCGTCGCCGCCCTGATCCGGGTCGCGGAGAAAGACAAGGATCCCTACGTGCGCATGGAAGCAGTCCGCCTGCTCCGCCTATGCGGCGCCGGCCATACCGCAGTCCCGGATCTGGCTTTGAAGTCCCTCAAAGATAAAGACCGTAACGTCCGCCGGCATGCGGCCGCGCTGCTCGGCCTCTTCCATGACGACCGCTCGGTCGAACCGCTCATCTCGGCCATGACCGACAGACACTGGGGGGTGCGTGAAGCGGCCGAGATTTCTCTATTGAATCTGGGCGAACGGACGGTGGATGCATTGCTTCATGCGCTCCAAAACAAATCATGGACGCTGCGTTTCCGGGCAGTCCGGCTACTCGGCGAACTCGGCGATCCGGCCGCCATCGATCCGCTCAGAAAAATCAGCGTCCGGGCGGGAGAACGCCACGATATCCGGCGTATCGCCCGTGAGGCGATCGGGAAGCTGTCGCGCCATTCCGTTCCCGCCTGAAACGGTAAAGGATTGATCATGACCGATTATCCGGATTCGGAACATCTGGGAAATCAGGATTTCTACCGCAGACTCCGTGCGCGGATCGTGGCCTGGTCCGAAAGCCGGGAGGGATCGTCCCACCGATGGACCGAAATCCTCCTGTTGGCCCCGGACCTCTTTTACCTGCTCATCCGTCTGAGCGCGGACCCGGACGTACCGGTCGGGGAAAAAGCCAAACTGGCCGTCGCCGTCGCCTATTTCGTCAAGCCGATGGACCTGCTTCCCGAACTGATTCTGGGACCGGTCGGCTTCCTGGACGATATCGTCCTGGCCGCCTACGCCCTGAACAGCCTGATCAACCGCACCGACCCGGAGATCGTGACCCGGCACTGGACGGGCAGCCGGGACCTCCTGGTCACGATTCAGGAAATACTGAACAAGGCGGACCGGATCATGGGCTCCGGACTGGCGAGAAAAATCCGCATCCATTTTCTTGGCAGAAGAAAATAAAAACGAAATTAAGGGAAAAAATGACCGGTCTCTGGATCAAAACCGATCAGCCGAATCATATTATTTTACAATGACAGACGGTTTATCCCCGTTTTTAATTTTCAGCGATTACTTCTTTATGAAATTTTCGTAACTGTCTGCCTCATCGATGCCATGTTCTTCGACCGGCCCTTCATTATGGTTTGATTCTTGCTTATACATCTGACAAATCTTTTCACAAGACACTGATCATTTTATTCATGCGGGTTCAGCCCAAACTTCAGCCATTTAATTTTGCGTCATTCGACGATTGAGCAGCGGCAAGACAATAGGGTGGACGGATATCAATTGATGGAGGCCTATCCCAATCCGTTCAATCCGGTCACACGAATCGGGTATCGATTGCCCGAGGACTCGGATGTTAAGATCGAGATCTTTAACCTTACCGGGAGTAAAATTCACACGCTCTTTGAAGGGGAAAAGGCGGCCGGAGAACATACGGTGTATTTCAATGCGGAGTTTTTGCCCTCCGGACAATATTTTTGCAGGTTCTCGGCGAATCGATTCGTGGTGGTCAAAAAATTACTCTTATTGAAATAGAGATCCGGATCCTACGGCCCTCGGAAGCGGGGCCGCAGGATCCGGTACACGGTACATTCGTATGTGGAAAGTAAAAACGGGGTAATACCCATCGGCATGACGGATTGCGTGTGATGGAGTACAACCCCGATCCGGGAGAGATCGGATTCAGCCTCCCAGCCGGGAATTATTTCTCCGCGACGACCAGCATCTCGAAATCGTCCGTGCGGAGGGTGTGTTCCCGGCTGAAAGCGCCCAGCCTGGCCCCGAAGATGTCGACGGTTTGGAAATCCAGGGACTTCAGCAGCCAGGTGATTTCGGGCGGAACATAATATCTTTCATTGCATTGCAGCTCCTTCAGGTTTCCGTCATCGTCCTCGGCATAGGTCGTGTTGTGATCCCGGAAGGTCATGAGATCGAAGGTATGATTTTTGTAAACCGCGTTGCCTTCGACCTCCGTGGATGCGTGAAACTCGTCGATCGAATGGGACAGGGGGAAGAGTCCGTTCAACGTCGTGAAGATCAGCTTGCCGGGCCGCCGCAGCGCCTTTCCGGCATTTTGCAGAATCCGGTAATTCATCTCGTCCGTTTCCATCAGGGGAAACGCGCCCTCGCACAACATAATGACGAGGTCGAACCGGTTCTCGAAATCCAGCTCCCGGGCGTCCGCCCGGATGAATTCCGCTTCGACCCCCTGCTCTCGGGCCTTCTCCCGCGCGCGCCGCAACTGAGACTCGGAGAGATCGACGCCCGTCACCCGGTATCCCCGCCCCGCGAGTTCGATGGCGTGACGGCCCGTCCCGCAGCCGATATCCAGAATTTCGAGCCCTTTGTCGGAATGGATTTCGCGCTCGATGAAATCACATTCCCCGGCCGTGCCCTGGGTGAACACTTCCTGGTCGTATTTCCGTCCATAATTTTCGAAAAGGGCTTCATACCATTGTGTCATGGTTTCCTCGTTCGAAATGAATTTTCCGGATTCTCCGGTTCCGGCCGTCGGCTCCGGTTTCCTTACCCGCACAAACAGGTTCGTCCGCCTGCCGATCCGTCCGCCCGGGCGGCCCCGAAACTGACGTTCGCCTCCGGCCCACGGCACCTGATCTTTGGGGACGACATCTCCCCTGCCGAAGGGTGGTCTCTTTTCCTCTGTGACAGGCGGGGAAGATGATGGACACCCACTCCCGGTGTTCCGGGTTTGACCCGCCCCCCTGTCCGGGATGTGTGTTACAGCCCCTTTTTGTCCAGGATCTTCTCGATCTCGTCCATCGTGCGGTTCATGGCCTGCATGGTCTTGTCGAACGGATCGGAAGTGGTCATGTCCACACCGGCTTCTTTCAGCAGATCGATAGGATACCGGCTCCCCCCGGCCGAGAGAAACGCGAGCATACGGTCCACCGCGCCTGTCTCTTTGTTGATCACCCTCTCGGCCAGCGCCGTGGAGGCCGTGAAACTCGTGGCGTACTGATACACGTAATAATTGTAATAAAAATGGGGGATGAATGACCATTCGACGGGTACCCCCTCATCGATGTGTGTGACCCCCCGGTCGGCTCCGTAGTATTTGTCCAGGATTTCCCCGTAGATGTCGGTCAGTGTATTGCCGGTCAGGGGCTGATCCTTTTCCGCGGTCTCGTGGATCCTGAGTTCGAATTCCGCGAACTGCGTCTGTCTGAACACCGTGCCCTTGATGCCGTCGAGGTATTCCATGAGCAACGACAGCCGGACGTCGTCGTCTTCGATCTTCTGCATCATCATGTCGTGGAGCAGTGCCTCGTTCAGCGTCGAGGCTACCTCCGCGACGAAGATGGAATAATCCGCGAGCGGATAGGGCTGGTTTTGGTTGGACAGGTAACTGTGCATGGTATGCCCCAGTTCGTGCGCCAGCGTGCTCACGTCGTCGTACTTACCGTTGAAATTGAGCAGGATGTAGGGATGCACGTCATACGCACTGCCGTTCGAGTAGGCGCCGGACCGCTTGCCCTCGGTGGGGTAGACATCGATCCAGCGATCGGCGAACGCCTCTTCGACGACCCGCGTGTAGTCCCTGCCGAGCGGTCTGACGGCTTCGAGAATGAGTTTCTTCGCATCCTCGATGGTATATGCCAGGTTGACCCCTTCGACCGTGGGGGCGTAGAGATCGGAATATTTCAGGGTATCCACGCCGAGCATGCGCTTCTTAATCCCCAGATACCGGTGAAACGTATCGAGATTGCGGTTCACGTTCTCGATCAGCGCGTGATACACGGCGACCGGGATGTTGTTGACGTCGAGCGCGGCGTGCAGCGAGGAGTCATATCCGCGGACGCGGGAATAGAAAATATCCCTTTTGATGTTGGCATAGAGGGCCGCGCCCAGAGTCTGCCGGAAGTCATTCATCCTGCCCCAGAATTCACGGAACACCCGTTCGCGATCCGCCCGGTTTTCTGCCGCCCGGTGCAGGCCGTATCCGGCCTGATTCAACCGGACTTTTGTCCCGTCCGAGAGTTCGATTTCGGGATAGGGCAGCTCCGCGTTCGCGAAGATGGTGTAGATGCTGGACGGACCGCCGGCCATGAGACCGGCCTCCGCGATGATTTTCTCTTCTTTCTCGGAGAGCTTGTGGTCCTTGCGCCTCTGGAGATCATACAGATAGAACCGGTACACTTCCAGTCCGGACTGTTCGCGGATAAACCGGTCGATGGTTTTCCGGTCCATGGTCAGCAGTTCGGGTTCGATGAATGAGGCCTTGGAGTGGAAGTTTGTCGCCAGCTGGGCCATCTCCTGTTTCATCGCCATATTCTCGGCGTTGCGCGTGTCGAGATCCGATTTCATGGCTGCGTAGCTGTACAACCGGCCGAATTCCCTGGATAAATCGCTGTTGAAATCGAGGCAGGCGAGCAGGTTTTCCGCGGATGCGGTGAGTTTCCCCCTGAATTGGAGGATGGTATCCATCTCCTTCAGGAGTCTGTTCTTCGTGTCACGCCAGTCCGTATCGGTGGCATACAGGTCTTCGAGCCGCCAGGTATGCGCGACGGGCACCTCTTCCCGCGGGCGCGCCTGGGAAAGGGCATCTCCCTCTCCCCATAACATGGAAGACACCAGAAGCATGGACATAATACCGCCTGTTCGTTTGTACATGACCGGTTCCCTTTCTTGTTTCGTTCATTCAACCCAGACAATATACAAAACAAAAAAAACAGAGGACACTGATTTTTTAACAAGGAGATTGTTCCGCTTCAAAAAGCGGACGGTCCGCAATGTGCGATGACTCCGGAAGCCGTTTCTGGAATATCAAGGCCGCTTCCCCCCGCCCGCCCGGATCAGGGCGTCTTCGGCCGCCGCGATGACGGCGCTTGAGGTGACGGTGGCTCCGGTCACGGCGTCCACGGCGAGGCTCTGATGTTTCAGAATCCGCCGGGGAATCACGGTCAGCGCCCCGTAGGGACGGCTCTCGGCCTGCGCCGTGACCCGCAACGCCGAGATCCGGCCTCCCTCGATCTCCAGGCGGACGCGGATGTCGCCGTCGAACCCCGGACAGGATCCTTCATAGGTTCCGTCGATGAGGATTTTCGGGACAGGCCCGCCGGGGTCGAGGGTCCTTGCCGCGATGTCCCAGGAAGCGCGCCATTGCGGCCGGATCTCGGCGTCCCGGCCTTTCCGTATGAAACCGGCTCCCCAGGCCGCTGCGAGTGAATCGCGGCCCGCGGCCCGCGCGATTTGGATGCCGCGCATCGGAATAAACGCATGACCCCACCGGCTATCCGGATGCCCGTCGGATTTCCCCGAAGCCTGGACGAGATGATGCTTCACGGCATCGCCGTCCCCGAGCAGCATGTAAATTTCCGCGATCAGGAGCGCTTCATAACCGGTCACAGGCGTTAATCCGCCCAGGACCGCCTCACTCGCCTCCTTTATCCCGTTCCGCGCCAGCACACGCGCCAGGAGGAGACCGGCGCGGCGGCGCAGCCCTTCGAAGGTCTCGGGAAATCCGTCGATCCCTCCCTGATACGGGCGGTTCCCCTTCCGTTCAAAAAATTTTTCGAGGAGTTGAAACGCGGCCGCATCTTCATCCAGATCGGCATAGGTGTTGGCCACTTTCACCTCGAAATAGGGACGCAGATCCAGGGGAGCGCCGCGGGAGAGTCCGTATAGCTGCGGGAGGGTGCTCCGCACGGCGTCTTCATCCCGGTATCCCCGGAAGGCCACCCGGTGCGCATCCTGCCGGGTAACGGGAACGGTCTGCGGCGCCGGCCACGACACGGGCCGGTTCAGGTCTTCCGGCGTGAGCAGGGGAGATCGGGCGGAGACGGGTTCTCCCGGGGAAAGAATGGTCCACAAAAAAAAGAAGAACGGCATCATTTTCACGGCGTATCAAGCCTCATCCGCATGATCAAAATGCTCCTTCACAAAGCCAAGGACCCGCTCAGGATGATCACCGATGTAATTATAGGTATCAAATCGCCGCGTTATACCCTCAATCCACCACATTTCTTTCGGGTCCGGCGTCGCATCATAAAAACTTTGCGTATCGGCAATAGACGTCCAACGATCCGCATAGGCCTGAACATACAACACCGGAACTTTGACATCTTTTACGTATGGCAATGGCGACATGGTTTTCAACGCATAACCGCCACGCCGTTGCACAAACCAGTCCACGATACCGGCCAAAGGTGCA
>DSAP01000037.1 GCA_011046415.1 bacterium
AGCCGGATATTTTTTCTCTTCTTTTTCACATGACCGATGACGCCGGACACGGTTCCGGTGAGAACACAATCCTTGACATTGAAAGTGCAGTGTGATAAATTCCCGAAGGAATATTCAACAGAACATTCCGTTCCGTCCTCCGAAAAGGACAGACCGCGATTGGGTTCACGAAAAACGGGAATGACACCGATGAGAGCGTTGGTCAAGAAGCTCCCCCGGAAAGGGATCTGGATGGAAGAGGTCGCCGCGCCGCGGATCGGCAACAACGACCTGCTCATCAAAATCCGCAAAACGGCCATCTGCGGGACGGATCTCCATATCTACAAATGGGACGAATGGTCTCGGCACACCATCCGGACACCCCGGATCCTCGGCCATGAGTTCGTGGGCGAGGTGGCGGAAAAGGGCCCTGACGTGACCGGATTCGCCGTCGGAGACCGCGTCTCCGGAGAGGGGCACATTGTCTGCGGCATGTGCCGTTCATGCCGCGCCGGGCGGAGGCATCTCTGCACCAACGCCGTAGGCATCGGCGTCAACCGGGACGGATGCTTCGCTGAATATCTCAGCCTGCCGGCTTCCAACGCCTGGCATGTGGATCCCGCCGTGCCGGATGAAATCGCGGCTTACTTCGACCCCTTCGGCAACGCCACGCACGCGACCCTTTCGTTCAACCTGGTGGGCGAGGACGTGCTGATCACGGGCGCGGGCCCCATCGGCATCATGGCCGTCGCCATCGCCCGTCATGTGGGGGCGCGCAATGTGGTGATCACGGACGTCAACGATTACCGGCTCGGGCTGGCCGCACGGATGGGCGCCACGCGGGCGATCAATGTGAACCGTTCGTCGATCCGGGAATGCATGGAAGACCTGAACATGATCGGATTCGATATCGGCCTCGAAATGTCCGGCAACGGGGGGGCGTTCGAATCCATGCTCGAAGCGATGCATCACGGGGGCCGCATCGCCCTGCTCGGCATCCTCCCCGGAAACACCCGGATCGACTGGGACCAGATCATCTTCAAAGGGCTGGAAATCAAAGGCATCTACGGCCGGGAAATCTGGGAAACCTGGTACAAGATGCATACCATGCTGCAGAGCGGTCTGGACATCTCCGGCGTGCTTACCCACAGGCTCCCGTTTGAGGATTATCAGGACGGATTCGAGATCATGACGTCGGGACAATGCGGGAAGGTGATTCTCGAGCTGGACTGAAGGAATCCCGGCCCGAAGGAGGGAAAGCATGTACGGAAGAATCCGGTCCGAACTGACTGAACGGCTGAAAGAAATCCGGGATGCGGGACTGTACAAGCAGGAACGGGTGATCGACGGACCGCAGGGTGCGGAAATTCAAGTGGAAGGCGGCCGGAAAGTCCTTAATTTTTGTGCAAACAATTATCTGGGTCTTTCAAGCCATCCCGGAATCATCGAGGCGGCGCACCGGGCGCTGGACGCCTGGGGCTACGGGATGTCCTCAGTACGGTTCATCTGCGGCACCCAGGCCGTCCATAAAACGCTGGAAAAGAGGATGTCGGCCTTCCTGGGCACGGAAGACACGATCCTCTACGCCGCCTGCTTCGACGCCAACGGCGGGGTGTTCGAGCCCTTCATGGATCAGGACGGTGTGATCCTGACCGACGCGCTGAACCATGCCTCCCTGATCGACGGGATCCGCCTCACGAAAGCCCGGCGGATGATCTACGCGCACGGCGATATGGCGGATCTTGAATCCAACCTCTCAGAATCCATGGACGCGAAGAACCGGCTGATCGCCACGGACGGTGTCTTCTCCATGGACGGAGAAGTGGCGGATCTGAAGTCCATATGCGACCTGGCGGAAAAATACGATGCGCTCGTTCTGGTGGACGACAGCCATGCCACCGGCATACTCGGGAAAACCGGCCGGGGAACCCCGGAATTCTGCGGCGTCGAAGGACGGGTGGACCTGATCACCACGACCTTCGGCAAGGCTCTCGGCGGCGCCTCGGGCGGATGCGTTTCAGGCCGCGGCGAGCTGATCGAATATCTCCGCCAGAAGAGCCGCCCCTACCTGTTTTCCAATACCCTGTCGCCGGTGGTCGCGGGCGCCACCGTCGCGGTACTCGACCTGCTCTCGGGAACCACTTCGCTGAGGGATAAACTGGAAGCAAACACCCGGTATTTCAGGACGGAAATGGTGAAGGCCGGCTTCGATATCAAACCCGGCGTCCATCCCATCGTGCCGATCATGCTGTATGAGGAGAGACTGGCCCACGACATGGCGGACGCATTGCTCGGGGAAGGCATCTACGTGGTCGGATTCAGCCATCCCGTCGTGCCGAAAGGCCGGGCCCGGATCCGGGTGCAGATCTCCGCGGCGCATGAGAGGACGCATCTGGATCGGGCGGTCGGCGCCTTTGTTCGTGTCACGGAAAGATTCGGCGCCGGGGACCGGATCGTTTGAGGGCGTAGACGGAAAAAAGAGATTGTTTTTTGATAAAGCGCTCCGTACATTTGCATCGGAAACATAGCGGCCTCTTTCAGCGGACAATCCGATCAGGACTTTCTTTCACAACCAGGAGGGCGTAATCATGAAGAAAACAGGGATCGTGGTCTTAACCACAGCCGTCATGCTGACCGCCGCGACGGGTGTCCATGCCGGTCCGCTCGGAGCCGCACTGACGCTTCAGGCCGGCTCTCTGGGATTCGGTGTCGAGGTGGTCAAGAATGTCCTCCCCGATCTGAACGCCCGCGTCGGGGGGAATTTCTTCTCTTACGGACTCAATCAGACGAACAAGGATTATGACGTCCAATATGACGCCAAACTCAGGCTGCAATCCTTTTCCCTCCTGGCCGACTGGCACGGACTCCCGGGGGGATTCTTTCTGAGCGCCGGGGCGTACATCAACAACAACCGAATCGAGGCGTCCGGTGTGTCGACCGTCGATTACACCTACGGTGGCAGCGTGTATACGCCCGAGGACCTCGGGGATTTGAAGGTGGATGTGAATTTTTCGAAGATCTCGCCTTATGTGGGACTGGGGCTGGGAAATCCGGTCAAAGAACCGGGACGGATCGGATTCGTACTGAACGTCGGCACCCTGTATCACAATGCGCCGCGGGTGCGCGTGACTGCGACCGGGATGGTCGAACCGACGGCCGAGCAGCAGCCGGACATCGAGAACGACGTGAAGGATTTCCGGTTTTTCCCGGTCGTATCCTTCGGACTCTCATACAGCTTTTAAAAAAGGGGGAACGTCATGAAATCTTATTTACGCAAATATATTTGGCTGGCGATCCCTCTGGGAATCGCGTTGATCTTTTTCTCGACCTGTAACTTCAAGAACCCGACGGACAATCTGAAGCTGATCGTCAATTTTGAGTCGGTCAAGACCACGGTGGCCGTGGATTTCGTGAACAGCAAAACAGGCGCGACCATCGACGACCGGACGATCACGCTCCAGGTCGAAGGAAAGGATCGGGCTATGGCGGTCGACCTGACCAACGAACCGGCCAGCCGGTTTTCGGTCACGGAAGGATTGATCAGTTTCGGCATCCGGGAAGGCGTGACGCCCACGCCCGATTCACCTCTCGAATTGCGTCTGATCGTGAACGCCGCCGGCTATCTGCCGACGAGCCTGCCGGTGGTCATCGATTCGACGGGAAGCCATCCTTTCTCCGTGTTCATGGTCCTGAAATCCGATCCCCCTGAAGGCGTCTCCACCACTTCGGACAATTCCGGACAGGCCGGCAACAACGGCGCCGTCCTCGGCGCGATCGTCGTGAGCACGGACCCGGAACCCGAATCCGGATGCGCGGCGACCGTGACCATCCCCCAGGGTACGATCGTCACGGACGGATCCGGCAATCCCCTCCAGGGCGGGCTCACGGTCGAGGTGACGTATTTCAACAGCCAGACGGAATCTTCTCTCAACAGTTTTCCGGGCGGTTTCTCGGTCAACGTGAGCGCAGATCCGGACGGCAATCCGGGCGAGGGCGTCTTCATTACCGCCGGGTTTATCGTCGTCGAAATCACGGACGCAAACGGACGCAAAGCCTCCTCTTTCGATCCGGAAATCACCCTGACCATTGAAATCGCCCCCGGAACCATCAATCCCGAAACGGATTTGCCCGTAGCTGCGGGGGACATCATCCCGGTCTGGAGTTATGACAATGCCACCGGGGAATGGCAATATGAAGGCCCCGGGGTCGTGACCGGCCCGAACGCCAACGGAAATTTCCAGATTTCCTACCAGACCGGTCATCTGTCGTGGTGGAACCTCGACTGGTGGTGGTGGTGGTGCTCACTGGGCAAACGCATTGTTTTGCAGGGAAAGACAGACTGCGACGGGTGTCTCTGGGTGAACGTCAAAGCGGTTTGGGGCGGATGGACGAGCTGGCGCTATATCTGCGACGACTTCATCCAGTTTTACTATATCGTTCCCAAAAGTCTGCCCGTCGAGATCACGGCCTTTGACCGGTGGGGACGGCGGGTCGGCGGCCCCCTGCGGATCGAGGATCTCTGCGACCTCACCCAGCCCGTGATGAATATCAACATTCAGTCCACGAATACCTACCGGGTCTTCCATATCACGGGCACCTGTCCGAACAAAGACCGCCTCGACATCCGGCCTTCACTGCCCGTGTGGATCCGCGAGGCGGGCACCTCCCGCTGGCGTTATCTGGGGTACGTCCGGAACGGAGTCCTCGAAATCTGCAATTTCGAAGTCCCCAAACGGTATGAAATCAAGACCTTTTACCGGGGCAGATACTACAGCGCCCTGTTCGATTTTTACGCCGATTATTCCGTCTTCGTATCCGGAAACTATGTCACAGCCACGGCCAGCGGCAATCATGTTTATTACAACGTCACGCTGCCGGACAATCTCTGTAACCGGCTGTGACCGGCCATTTCCGGTCGGAATCTTGAATCTCAAACCCCGATCCTGTTGAGGGATCGGGGTTTTACATTCCAGTTAATTGGGGAGGTGCATGTCCCGTTCAAGGATAAAAAGGATCGGCATACTGACCGGGGGAGGCGATTGCCCCGGCCTCAATGCCGTGATACGGGGAGTCGCCAAGGCCGCGATCCGGCGGTCCGGCGCGGAGATGGTGGGAATCCTCGACGGATTCCAGGGGCTGGTGGAACGACGCGTCATTCCCCTGGACTGGGAGGCGGTCTCGGGCATCCTCACCCAGGGAGGCACGATTCTCGGAACCAACAACAAGGCCGACCCGTTCCGGTATCCGGTCCCGGACGGGCAGGGGAAGACCGCCGTCCAGGATGTGTCGGACGCCGTCGTCAAATATATCCGTGAAATCGGGTTGGACATCCTGGTCTGTATCGGCGGCGACGGGACCATGACGATCGCCCACCAGATGAGCCTGAAAGGGATCCCGATCGTGGGCGTCCCCAAAACCATCGACAACGACATCGCCGAGACGGACATCACCTTCGGTTTCAATTCGGCCATGACCACGGCGGCCGAGGCCATCGATAAAATACACTCGACGGCCATGTCGCATCACCGGGTCATGATCGTCGAGGTCATGGGACGGTATGCAGGATGGCTGGCCCTCGAATCCGGTCTCGCGGCCGGAGGCGACGTCATCCTCATCCCGGAAATCCCCTTCCGGATCTCACAAATCGCCGCGGAGGTACGCAGACGCTCGGAACACGGACGGAAATTCAGCATCATCGTGGCGGCCGAAGGAGCGCGGCCCGAGGGCGGCGAAATGATCGTCCGGCGGACGGTCGCGGACAGCCCGGATCCGGTCCGTCTGGGCGGGATCGGCCAGAATGTCGCGGAAGGACTGGAAGAGGCGACCGGACTTGAATGTCGCGTCACCGTGCTCGGCCATCTGCAGCGGGGCGGCGTGCCGACCCCGTTCGACCGGGTCCTTTCGACGCGTTTCGGCGTCAAGGCCGCAGAGCTTTGCGTATCCGGAGCAAGCGGCGTGATGGTGGCCCTGCGCGGCAGAGAAATCATCGCGGTGCCGCTGAGCCGGGTCGACGGAAAGACCCGGACCATCCCACCGGATCACAAACTCATTGAGGTGGCCAGAGAAGTGGGGACCTGCTTCGGGGATTGACGGGTCTTAACGTTTTTCATACGGGATTCATCCGCCCATATGCACGGGACGCAGACAGTTGTGGAACGAAAAGTTCGTGCATCCCGATTTATTTAGTGATGATGCAAAAGAGATTGATGCCGAGTTCTTCCGACTCCACCTCGAGCGACGCGTAGGGGACGTTCGCCTCCTCGCATATGCCGATCAATTCGTGCGCGGAACGATGGATCAGATGCCACTGGCCTACGAGCTCCATGCCTTTCCGGGTCGGATTCAGGGGGCTGAAATTTCCGAAGATGATCTTTCCCCCGTCCCCGAGATATTTCCAGAATTTTCGGATCAGCAGGGTGGCGACCCGGTTTTCGAGGTAGTCGAACAGCCCTGCAGACCAGATCAAATCATATTTCCCGTCACCGCGGAATTTGAAAACGTTCGCGCATTCCAGGGTGACCTGATTCCCGGCTCCGGAGTCCCCGAGCAGAGTTTTCGCATATTCGATGGCCTGCGGTTCGTGATCGATGCAGTGAAAATGGTAGCGTGTCCCGTTGTTGCACAGGGTATAGGCCTCGACAACATCCCGGCAGGAACCGCAACCCAGATCGAGTATGTTGACATGTTTTTTTCCGCCTTCCGCGAGTTCGCGACACTTTTCGATGAAGTATTTCTTCCGGTTTCTGACGGCCCGGGCCGCTTCATAGGTATGAAACATCTCATCGAACAAACGTCCGACCCCCGAATCGGCCGTTTTATGGGTATAAATCCAGTCGATCAGGAGGAAATCACCGGCGTATCCCAGCGGTTTTTTTCGTGTGCGGCGATGTAGAAAACTCGCGTCGATCGGTCCGCAGCTTTCGAAAAAAAGAGCTGAATCCTCCTCGGGCTGATCCGATCGGGAAATCTGATCCGCGATGATGTCGACGTGTTCGAAAAACCGGTCTCTGTAATCCGGAAGCGAATGTTGATCAATCGAATGCAGGAACTTCGAAAATTCGGCGCAGGATTTCCGGATGGTATTCCGCATGGGTCCCCCTAAGACTAAATTGGAATATCATGAAATTCATCAAGAAAATGTGCGGATAATATAACCAACATTCGCATATTTGTCAAGTTTTATCATGTATATCGGCCACACATGACAGGAAATAAAAAAGCCCCGGGAAAAACGTCCCCGGGGCAGGAATCGATTTGATATGGAAATGGCTTTTTTATTCTGTGATCCGCTTCGTTTTCCGCCTGTCCCGCTGCCGGTTCCATGTCACCCAGTCGGATTGCTCTTCGGCATCTTCCAGAGAAAAATCACTTCGTGAAACCACGGCTCCTTTTTTGTCGATCGTGATCTGTTGCATCGCCTGGATGATATAGAACCATTCTTCGACCGTGACCTCCCTGGGTCCGGGAATCTCATACGGTCCGGGGACTTCATGGGGGGCCAGTGACCGTTGCTGAGGAACGAGGGCTTGCGGCCTGTTGCGTATTTTGACCTCCCCCTCATAGACCTTGAGTTGGGTCGTAGTGTCTTCCTTGACCTTCATGCGGAGAACGGTTCCCGTGATAGCTGCGGCGGCGATTGGAGCGGAAATGTCAAACTCCGTCGCGGCCTCGACCTGGTGTATCGAAGCCCAGAGATCGCCCTCTTCGAGATGGATAGCCGTCTGTATCTTCTTTTCCTTGCTCTCTTCGTAGAGTTTGCTGACATGTATCGTCGTCCGCGGTGCGAGCCGGATCACATCGAGCCGGGCCAGATTGAGTTCTGCACGGGATTCTCTGTAGGTCCTGACCCGGTCCCCCGTGAGGATTTCTGTATTCACCGGGGCATCCAGCCAGGTTTCCTCGATCGTGAGGCTTTTCTTGACCTGACCGTCTGTGTATGTGACAATCCCCTTTTTCTCGTCACCAGGCAGACCGAACAGACAAACGGCGGCGATGACCAATAAAACCGCCCCGGCGATCCAAGAAAGACGCGCTTTCATCATGTCCCTCCTACTCCTTCTTCGGGATAATATCGGCTATAGACCAGATCCACCAGCTTGATCGCTTCTCTGGAAAATGGATCCACATCGCGTTTGAACAGTTCATTGTCGATCAGAATCTTGGCTACGCGCCAGCTTTCGGCCTCTTCCAATTTTTCGAGAAGTCCCTGATAACTGTCCTGATCACCATCAAACAGTTTTTTGACAAAAATCTTTTCTGTGCGGTCGTCGATCAGCTCCCGGATCCCGGAGGAAACCGGGGGTTCCGTCTCGGATTTTTGTTTTTTCACGGCCGGCGCAGCCGGTTTTTCCTCTTCTCCACCTTTGGAATCTCTTCGAATGATACGCATCTGACTCGCAGGTTGTTTCTTTCCTGCCGGTGATTCCTGTGTCTTCCCGGGTTCTGTTTCCGCCTCATCTCTCTCTGCCAGTGGAGCGATCACATCATTTTCGGTGGCCGAAGGCATGTCGGGTTCCAGTTCGATGACAGGAAATGCCGGTTCATCCTCGATCATCAACGGCTCTTCACCGATCACATCTTCGAGATCCCATGACTCGGATTCCTGCCCGGCTTCGGTTTCCGACTCCACTTCGGCTTCCGGTTCGGGCAAAGATTCCGTTTCTTTCGTGCTCTCCGCCTCGACTTGAATCTCTTCCCGCGGAACGAGCGGTTTTCCTGAAGCGTTTACCGGACCTTTTGCCGCGTCTTCGGCAAATTCGGCCCGGAGTTCCAGATACCGTTTCAGGGTCAGTTCGAGATCCACGGCGTCAAAATCTTCCTTGCCGAGTTTGAGTTCGATGTCGAGCGCCCGCCTGAAATTCCAGAGATTGCGGTCGGCCAAAAATTCCTGGAGCAAATCTCCGTCGACACGGACCACTTCCTCGCCTTTGGTTTCGGACAGAAAGTCGGTCAGGACGGAGAAATCATGCAATACCACTTTCACGGACTCGCCGTTCATCATCTGATGAAACAGATCCAGGATGATCCGGCTGTATTCATCAGACGCGACGATCGTATGGTTCATCCTGCGGCATTCGCTCAACAGCCGTTCTGCATAGGGCAACAGTTTGGTATAGGGGTCTAGCACACGCTCCATTTGGACCAGTTCCACACGATCCCGTTTCTCGAAGAGCAGGCGCCGCATCGTGTCGGCCGGTTTGATCAGATAATCGAGCCGGAGTACCAGTGCTTCCCGAAGGATATCCTCCACTTCTTTGGCTGGAAACACGGCCGCATCCCTGAGCACCTCGTCAAAACGATGCCTGATTCCGGTCAGATCCTCTGGGCGGAATTCAAAGTGAGGCGTGGTATGGACTGAAAACGGGGATTCGGCCAGCAGATAGTCTTCGACTTTCTGATGGAACAGGGCCTTGATGAACGGGGGGATGGCATTGTCTGAAGAGATCCTTGAAAACCGGGCTTTTGTTTCTGCCCCCAGGATCCGCTTTTTCAGGCTGATGACAAGAACGACGGTTTCATTTTCCCACATGATCTCCACCTTCTTCTAAATATCGAACAAGACACTGGCCTCCCACCACGGTTCGTTTTTCCTGAGGTAAAATCCGTGACGGGTGACCGCCTTGATTTCTTTGCAAACTTCATGCCTTAATTTAGAAGAAGGGAATCCCCCGAGATTCGCAACCAGAAAATACGCAGATACGTCTTTTTCGGTAATATTGGTGCTTTCAACTTGAAATTGTGTGTAAACAACGCTTTCATTTTCCATCAAATACAAAATTTCCCTGAGCCACAGCAATAAAAGTTCGCCGGGAGATTCCGCCTCAAGCCGGATTTTTTTTTCGATTCCAAGAGCCTCATCCGGCTTTTCGACCAGGATCGTCAACATGGCGATCGCCGCCTCTTCAAAAAGTTGAACTTGCGTCTTTGCCCAGACCCGAATACCGAGATCCGACGTATGATTCAATATTTTAAAACCACTGCCCATCGGCCGCATGACCCTTTTCGCCGTCTTTTTTTTGAGGCCGGGAATCGCCGCCAAATTGTTCCCCGTCTGCCATCACCCCGGACGGTTCACCCTATTCCTTCTCCTCCTCCGGACCGGCATCCTTCCCGTTCCCCGGACTCACGGTCCCGCCTTCTTCTCCATCATTTTCACGCACGACCCGCGCCACATCCGCAACACAATCTTCGGGGTTCAGCCGAATCAGACGGACCCCCTGTGTGTTGCGGCCGAGCACCTTGATGTTCTGAATCCATTGCCGGATGACCTGTCCTCTGGCGGTAATCATCAGCAAATCATCAGAATCGATGACATCCATGATGGCGATCATTTTCCCGATCTTTTGGCCCGTCTTCATGGTGATGATTCCCTTGCCTCCCCGGCCGGTGACCCGGTAATCGCCGATGGCGGACCGTTTTCCATATCCCTTGTCTGTCACGACCATGAGCGTGGCTTCCCGCCGTACCACCACCATGCCGATGACCCGGTCGTTTTCCGGCAGCCGGATTCCGCGGACGCCGGCCGCGGTGCGTCCCATGGGCCGGACATCCGATTCATGGAAACGAATGGCCTTCCCATCGGTCGTCGCGAGTACGATATCCTGGCTCCCATCCGTCAGCTTGGCTTCGATCAGCCGGTCTCCCGCGTTGAGCGTGATGGCCGTGATGCCCGTACGTTTGGGGCGGCTGAACGCCATTAAGCTGGTCTTTTTGGTGAGCCCGCGCTCGGTCGCCATGAACAAATTGTGCTCGTCCGAGAAGGTCTTCACGGGAACCACCGCGGAGATGCTCTCTCCCTTCTCCACCTGGATCAGATTGACGATGGCCCGTCCCCTTGAACCGCGTCCGGCCTGGGGAATGGCGTGCACCTTGAGCCAGTAACACTTCCCCTTGTCCGTGAAAAAAAGGATGTATTGATGCGTACTCGCGATGAAAAGGTGCTCGATCGAGTCTTCCTCACCCGTTCCCGCGCCGATGACCCCTTTCCCGCCGCGCAGCTGGCGTTTGTATCCGGACACCGGGAACCGTTTGATATAACCGGAATGGGAAATCGTGATGACCATGTCCTCTTCGGCGATGAAATCCTCCACCGTGAACTCTTCGGTGTTCGCGATAATTTCTGTGCGCCTGGAATCTGCATATTTTTCCCGGACCTCGAGAAGTTCTTCCTTGATCAGCGCCATCTGTTTGTCTTGGCTGGAGAGGATGGAACGCAACTTTTCGATCAGCTTGATGAGTTTGAGGTACTCTTCCTCGATCTTCTTGCGTTCAAGCCCGGTGAGACGCTGGAGCCGCATATCGAGGATGGCTTTGGCCTGGATTTCGGAAAGCCCGAAATTCCGCATCAGTCCGTTCTTGGCGGTTTCCGGATCCCGCGATTTCTTGATCAGCTGGATGATTTCATCGATGTGATCGAGCGCGATCTTGAGGCCTTCGAGGATATGCGCCTGTTTCTCGGCCTTTTCGAGTTCGAACCGGGTGCGCCGCAGGATGATTTCATGCCGGTGGTCGATGAAGTGCTGGAGGAAACTCTTGAGGTCGAGAATTTTCGGGAGTCCCTTGACCAGCGCCAGCATGATGACGCCGAACGTCGTCTGCATCTGGGTGTGCGCGTATAGCTGATTCAAAATGATCTGGGGCTGCGCGTCGCGCTTCAGATCGATCACGACACGCATCCCGTCTCTGTCGGATTCGTCGCGTATGTCCGAAATTCCCTCGATTTTTTTCTCTTTCACGAGCTCCGCGATGGAGGTAATCAGGTTGGCCTTGTTCACCTGGAAGGGGATTTCGGAGACGATGATCGCCTCTTTGCCGCTGCGGCTTTTTTCGAGCGCGGCCCGTGCGCGGACGATGACCTTCCCCCGTCCGGTCATATAGGCATCCCGGATTCCGGAGACGCCATAGATAATGCCGCCGGTCGGAAAATCCGGACCGGTCACATATTGCATCAATGTTTCCGGCCGGAGATCCGGACGGTTGATCAGGGCGACGAGCGCGTCCACGATTTCCCCCAGGTTGTGTGGGGGGATATTGGTCGCCATGCCGACCGCAATGCCCGAAGCCCCGTTGACCAGCAGATTGGGGAAAAGGGACGGCATAACCAAAGGCTCTTGAAGTGAATCGTCGAAGTTGGAGACATAATCGACGGTCTCCTTCTCCAAATCCTGAAGGATGAGCTCTGAAATCGGATTGAGACGCGCCTCGGTATACCGCATGGCCGCGGCCGAATCGCCGTCCACGGATCCGAAATTGCCCTGCCCGTTCACGAGCGGATACCGCAGGGAAAAATTCTGAACCATCCGGACCATCGCGTCATACACCGCCGCGTCGCCGTGGGGATGGTATTTGCCGAGCACGTCCCCGACGATGCGCGCGGACTTCCGGTACGGCCGATTGTAGCGGAGGCCCAGTTCATGCATGCCGTATAGAATACGGCGGTGTACGGGTTTGAGCCCGTCGCGTATATCCGGGATGGCGCGCGCCACGATCACAGACATCGAATAATCGATGTAGGAATTGCGCATCTCGTCTTCGATATAAATCGGAATGATCCGGTCGCGTTTTTCTGCCATACGTCCTTCTTTCGAACCTTTATGCGAACTTTCTCGATGAAATCAAATGCTCAGACATCCAGGTTGCGTACAAATTGTGCGTTGCTTTCGATAAACTCCCGGCGAGGCTCCACCTTGTCCCCCATCAGGATGGAAAAAATCTGGTCGGCCTCGATCGCGTCGTCGATCGTGACCTGCAGGATGGTCCGGGTCTCCGGATTCATGGTGGTCTTCCAGAGTTGTTCGGGATTCATCTCTCCCAGCCCTTTGTAACGCTGGATGGAGACCCCGTCTTTTCCCGTCTTCTTCAAAATCTCCTGGCGTTCATCCTCGTTGAAGGCATACAAATCCTGGCCACCTTTCCGGATGAGGTAAAGCGGCGGCTGGGCGATAAAGACATGTCCCTGCTCGATGAGTTCCCGCATGTAGCGGAAGAAAAACGTGAGCAACAACGTCCGGATGTGGGAACCATCCACATCGGCGTCCGTCATGATGATGATCCGGCCGTATCGCAGCCGGGTGATATCGAACGCATCGCTTCCGATGCTGGTGCCGAGGGCGGACACTATGGTCTGTATCTCGTTGTTCTTGAGGATTTTTTCGATGCTCGCCTTCTCGACGTTAAGGATCTTGCCCCGCAGCGGAAGGATGGCCTGAAACTGACGGTCGCGTCCCTGTTTGGCGGAACCGCCTGCGGAATCACCCTCGACCAGATAGATTTCACAATGCTCGGGATCCTTGATCGAACAGTCTGCCAGTTTTCCGGGCAGGTTGCCCGATTCCAGAACGGATTTACGCCGCGTGAGTTCACGCGCCTTGCGGGCCGCTTCGCGTGATTTGGCCGCCATGAGGGCCTTCTGAACGATTTTCTTGGCGTTGCCCGGGTTCTCTTCGAAGTATTCGGAAAGGGCCTCGCCGGTGACCGATTCCACAATGCCCCGGACCTCCCCGTTGCCCAGTTTGGTTTTCGTCTGCCCTTCGAATTGGGGGTTGCTCAACTTGACGCTGAGTACGGCGGTAAGGCCTTCGCGCGCGTCTTCTCCGGTGAGAGAAGTGTCACCGTTCTTGATCAAATTGTTCTTCTGTGCATAATAATTCAACGTGCGGGTGAGGGAAGTCTTGAAGCCCACTTCATGCGTGCCGCCTTCTGTCGTCGGAATGTTGTTGACGAAGCTGAAGATGTTCTCCTGATAGCTTTCGTTATACTGCAGTGCGATATCCACCACGACACCGTCACGCACCTTTTCAATGACGATGGGTCTTTTAATCAGCGCCGTCCGGTTTGCATCCAGATAATCCACAAACTCCTGCAGACCTCCCTTGGCATGAAACTCTTTTTCATTGTCGTCGCGCAGGTCTTTAAGGTGGATGCGGAGCCCCTTGTTCAGAAAGGCCAGCTCCATCAACCGCTGTCCGAGAATCTCGAATTTGAATTCCGGATTTTTAAAAATCGTGGAGTCCGGCCTGAAAGAGGTCTCCGTGCCGCGCTTGTTTTTGGCCTGGCCGACCACTTTCATGTCGGCCAGAGGAACACCGCATGCATATTCCTGTTCATAAATCCGGTCGTTTCGAAAGACACGTACCCGGCACCACTCACTCAGCGCGTTGGTACACGAGACACCGACGCCGTGCAGACCGCCCGAGACCTTGTAGGAATCACCGTCGAATTTTCCGCCTGCATGAAGCGTGGTCATCACCACCTCGAGTGCGGGCCGTTTCTGAATCTTGTGCATGTCGACCGGAATGCCGCGTCCATTGTCACGGATGGTGATTCCGCCGTCGGTCTCGATGAGCACTTCGATTTTCGTGCAGTGCCCTGCGAGGGCCTCATCCACACTGTTGTCGATGACTTCATAAACGATATGATGCAGCCCGCGCACCCCGGTGTCGCCGATGTACATGGCGGGCCGCTTTCGTACTCCTTCCAGCCCTTTGAGTACGACAATTTTCTGCGCATCATATCTGTCGGGTGCCATAACGATCCTTTAAATTAAAATGATGTCCCTGATCAGGGTTTCGCCGATATGCCGGTTGATTTTCAGGAGCAGCTCCGCCTTATGAAACACCAGCTCGTTCCGCCATGCATCACTTTTCACCCTGACAAACAGGCGATCCCCGGAAATGCGAGTTGGTTCTGTGACGGAGGCGATCTGTGGCCCGACGGCTTCCCCCCACCGGCTGAAAACGGCATATCGTTTAACCGGTGTGGTAATGCCTACTTTTCTAAAATAGTGTTCGAGTATGGTTCCCAGCGATTCCAATCGTTCAGGCGCTCAGTTTGATTGGCATGATCAGCATCAGAAAATCTTCATCTTCCTCCTGCTGAGCGGGAGATACGAGCGCAGCATTGATGGGGCTCTTCAACGAGAAAACCGCATCTTCCGTGTCGACATGTCTTAAAATATCCATCAGGTATTGGGCGTTATAGCCGATTTCCATGGGTTCTTCATGATATTCGACGCCCAGCTCCTCCCGCGCCTCTCCCCCCATATCCGCATCTTCAGAAAAAACCGCCAGTTTGCCTTCTGAGAGAGAAAACCTCACCTGGTGCGTCAGCGCACTCGAAAAGAGGGAGACCCGTTTTACCGTGGAAAGCAGCAGACTCTTGTTGACCGTGAGCGTTTTCTGATTGTCCCGCGGGATAACGCGTTCATAGTCCGGATACTGCCCTTCCACGAGGCGTGTGAAAAGCGTCGTATTCCCGAATGCCAGACTCAGGCCCCGGTCATCCATCCTGAGTTCCGTGGTCCCTTCTTCCGTGAGATGCTTTAACGCGATCTGGACCGCCTTGGGGGGGACGATCATTTTGATGGGTGTTTCGATGGGAGGAAAATTTTTATCGAGAATCTTCGAAAGCCGGTGGCCGTCGGTTGCGACCATGCGAAATTCATCGCCCATGAGCTGAATAAATACCCCCATCAATGCCGGCCGCAACTCGTCCGCGGAAACGGCAAAAATGGTTTTAGTCAGCATGCGCAGCAATTTCTCATTTTTGATCCGCACCGTGTGGTCGTCTTTCAGCGAGGCGATTTCCGGATAGTTGTCTTTGGAAATACCTGATACCTTGTAAAAACCCTGATCGGTGGTGATGGCGATCCGGTTGTTGTCATCCAGCTCGAACTCGATCGGGATATCGGGAAGGGAGCGGATCATCTCGGTCAGCACACGCGCCGGAACCGCCACCGCACCGGTTCGTTCGATGCGCTTGGGCAAGACCCGGGTCGTGACCGAAACCTCCAGATCGGTTCCTGTGATCTGAAGTTCCTTTTCTCCCAGTTCAAAGAGGATGTTTTCCAAAACCGGCGTGGGGGATTTGGAGGGCACGACGCCTGAAACCTTCTGAAGACCATCAAGCAGACTTTTTTGGACGATGGAAAACTTCATGACGCTTCCTCCCTTGAAAAACGCCCGCGTAAAACCATACAAATCAGAATGGATTCACAAAAAACAGACTCATCACAGCGTGGTTTTCGGATTCATTATTATTTTCTCCTCTCCTTGTTTTCAAGGAGAGAATCGAGGTGAGATCGCCTGAATACAATCCGAAAACCAATATATTGACTGAGTATAACAACCCATGCCGGAATGCTTTTCCGGCCGGCTGATCAAACAAAATAGTATACACATTTTTTTAACCATGTTCAAGAAAAATGATGGTTTCCAAATGTTTTTTTCCGTCCCATTTGACATACAAAAAATAATTACTTATCTTTTTGTTGCAATTGTACGCTCTTTGTGATTTCAATCGATTCGAAGGGTCAGTGTTTATGTCCATGAAAACAGGAAAACAATCCCATGCGATACTTCAACAACAAACAAAAGGACCTGGCCGGAAAAATAGATCATGACAGTGTCTGGAGAAACTG
>DSAP01000030.1 GCA_011046415.1 bacterium
AATCTTCCTGAGCGCCGGGCGTGCAAAAAGGCCTGTTTCTTTTGGTACTTTTCTTTGCGCCAAAGAAAAGTACGGAACCTTTATGTGGACAGCTTAAACGGATTTCGTGTCACTGATACAGGCGAATCGTTTTAACCGGAGACAATTCAGGCTGAAAATCTGGATTTTTTTCAGAAGTATCTACCCGCTCGAATCAAAATAGAACCAAAAGGGCCCCGGTGTCGATCCAAAAAAAACCGGGAATTCAATTTTTTATCAAAGTCTTTATCGCTTGACATTGTATCCGTTTTTCAATATAATAAACCCGTTGATATAGGTTCCCGATTCATCATCCGGCGGTACGGACGAACCGGTTCGGCTTCATGGATGTGCAGAGGGAGACCCCCCATGGGCTTTGAAGCCTTTTCCGATCTATCCCTAACGATATTCTCAGGACATCTGCGGACCGGTGTCTGCCGTCGGCATGGTTCTGTTATTTCGACACAGCCGTCAGGTCCGGCTTAGATAAATCACAGAAGTGTCTCTGCACACATACAGACGTGAGAGGGGAAAACCGGTTTCTTCTGAATAAACGACCACAGGCAAAACCAGTGGTTTGCTAAGATCAATCAAGAAACCGTTTGGTTTCTGACTTGAGAAACCCCTGAATATCATTCTTGATGTAGAAGCTTTCTTCCGGTGATAGAAACCATCGAACAGGAAATTTAAATCAAGGAGAGTAAAATGATACACAGCAAGTTTACTCGACGAGATTTTCTAAAAGCGAGCACAGCTATCACATTAAGTGCAGTATCCGGATGCGCGATTCCGTCAAGAAAACCAATTGTTAGTATCGTGAAAATTAAAAATGATAAAACTGACTATGCCGTCGAAAAAGCAATTGATTTACTCGGTGGAATTCAAACTGTTACCAAAGGCAAGAACAGCATAATGTTAAAGCCAAATCTGGTCGCCGAAAGTCCAACTTATACAACCAAACCTTCGGTGATTCGTGCACTAGCAAAGCTCATGAAAAGTGCAGGAAAAGAGGTTCTTATTGGAGAAGGCTCGGCAGCAGCGACGGGATTTAATTTCAAAGATGAAATTACATACCGGACACGAAAGCAGGATCTTTTAGATTCAATGCAAAAATACGTCTTTGACCAATTGGGCTATTCCGACCTTGCTCAATCGTTGAAAACCCCCCTTATTAACTTACATTCAGGAGATCTCATTGATGTCGAATTGGCCAATGGATTGATATCAAATAATATCACTCTTCACAAGTCCTTAATGGATGTTGATATGTTATGTTCGGTGCCGATGATGAAAACACATGTTTTAGCAACTGTAACCTTGAGTATGAAAAATCTTATTGGTTTATATCCCGGAACCGTATACTATTCTGTAAGATCATGGCTCCACGACCGGGCTGCTGAGAAGAAATCCCCTGGAGTTGCATTCGAGACAATTGATATAGTACGTGCCAATAAATTAGATTTGGTAGTGGTTGACGCTTCAACAGCAATGGAAGGTGATGGGCCGACAGGTGGCAGTCTTGTAAAAATGAACCTCATAATTGCTGGTACAAATCCTCTTGCGACCGATATGGTTTCAGCGAACATCATGGGATTTGAAGCAGCCGAAATTCCAACGATTTTGTGGGCAATAAAATCCGGGATGACACCTACTGCTATAAACGAAATTGAAATCCGAGGCGAAGCTATCGAAATGGTGAAACGTAAATTTGTGAGACCCAACGTCGTTCCGTGGACGGATATTAACGAATTGTGGGGAGTACAAGAGATATAGATTGTCCCGAAAAGATCGTTTTCCTTTGCCGCGCGGACCGGATTAATTCTTACCCTCCCCGCATCACCTTGCCAGCCACCCTCCGTCCACCGCCACCGTGTATCCGTTCATATAATCCGAGGCGGGAGAAGCCAGGAACACGCACGCCCCCTGAAGGTCTTCCGGCGTTCCCCAGCGGCCGGCGGGGATCCGGTCGAGGATGGCCTGGTTCCGCACCGGATCCTCCCGCAGGGCGCGGGTGTTCTCCGTAGCCATATACCCCGGCGCGATCGCATTCACGTTGATCCCGTGCGGCGCCAGCTCGTTCGCCATCAGCCGCGTGAGCCCCATGACCGCGCTCTTGGACGCGGTGTAGGACGGGACCAAGATGCCGCCCTGGAAGGAAAGCAGTGAGGCCGTATTGATCACCTTGCCCCCGCGGCCCTTCCGGATCATCTCCTTCGCGACCGCCTGGGTCAGGAAAAAGAGCGTCTTCTGGTTGATGTTGATCACATCGTCCCAGTCCTTCTCCGTGAATTCCTGGATCGGCGCGCGCCGGATGATGCCCGCGTTGTTCACCAGGATGTCGATCCGCCCCAGTGTTTCCAGCGTTTTTTCCACGATCGGGCCCGCGCATTGGATGGAGGATAAATCCGCGTGGATGCCCACGGCCTTGCGCCCGATTTTCCCGATGGCCGATTTCGCCTCCGCGGTGTCGAGCACATCCACCAGCGCGACATCCGCCCCGGCCTCGGCCAGCCCCTCGGCCATGGCCCTCCCCAGTCCCCGCGCCGCGCCCGTCACGACCGCCGCCTTGCCGTCCAGTCTGAACCGGTCCAGAATCATCGATCACACTCCCTTTTCATAATACGGATTTCCATGGATGACAGGCTTGTCCCCACCCACATTTTCCACCCCTGTTCGGGGAAAAAACCTGTGTGTCCGGCCGCCGGATGAAAGATCCGGCCCGCGATGAGATCACAACAGCTTCCGGATATCGATCCCGTCCATGTCGTCGAAGGCCTGATTCTCGCCTCCCATACCCCAGACAAAACTGTAGCGCCGGATGCCGGCGCCGGAATGGAGCGACCAGCTCGGCGACAGCACGGCCTCGCGGTCGCGGACGACGAGGTGCCGCGTCTCGTCGGCCGGCCCCATCAGATGGAAGACGATGTTGTCTTCATCCATGTCGAAATAAAGATAGACCTCCATGCGCCGGGCATGGGTGTGGGGCGGCATCGTGTTCCAGACGCTCCCTTCGGCGAGTTCGGTGAACCCCATCACGAGCTGACAGCTCTCGATGCCCGCGGGATGGATGTATTTGTAGATCGTCCGCTTGTTGCAGGCCTCATCCGACCCGAGAGGGACCGCCTCGGCGTCGGCCTTCCGGGCCTGGCGCGTGGGATGCGCCGCATGCGCCGGATAGCTGAGCAGATAGAAACAGGCCGGCTTCTTCGCATCCGCGCTGGAAAATGAGATCGACCGGCTGCCCCGCCCGATGTACAGACCGTCCCGGTTTTCCATCCTGAAAACGGCATCATCCACGGTGACCGCGCCCGGCTCCCCCGTGTTGATCACCCCCAGTTCCCGCCGCTCACAGAAGAATGCGGCGCGCAATTCATCGGCCGCCGCCAAGGTCAGCGTCCCCGACGTGGGCACGGCGCCACCGACGACGGCCCGGTCCACGTCGGAATAGACCAGCTGGATCGTCCCGGCCCGGAACAGATCGTCAAGCAGGAAGTTTTCCCGCATTTCCGCGGTCGTCATCCGCGCATAGCGGACCGGATCGGCGGCGTACAAAGTCTTCATCGCATGTCCTTTTCGTGATGGATTCCGGCTTCGTCGATTCGGATCGGCCGGACGGTTCCGCGTCCGGATCGGCCTTGTTAATGATAAGATTTCTCCGTTACAAAATCAACCCTTTTCTCAGGAGTGGGAATCCGGGCGGAGCCGAAGGCGTTCCGGGGTTAAACGATGCGGATCATTTGGAATGTATAAAAATAAGCGGGAATCCCTGAGAATCCGCCCCTGTGCGCCGGGATGCACGCGAGGACGCATCCCGTGCAGCGCGGAGAAAAAAGTACGGTCCCGGGGAAGATGGAGGTTTACGGCGCGCGTCCGCCCCCGAAGATCAGGGTGTCCGCCGTGGTGTACTGCGGGAACCCGGGGACTGCCATGGGATACGGCATTTCGTGACGCAGGGCGGCCAGTGGAACCCGGGTCAGTTCGATCTCTTCCAGTGCGTCGTAATCGATACGGATTTTCTTCTCGTATTTGTCCCGGAGACGGACGAGATATTCATCGACGGCCCGCATGCCCAGATAGGCCGGATCCTGCTGCTGCAGCGTTTCGAGATCCATTTTCTTCAGGTGTTGTTCGAGATGATGCCGCGCCAGCAGGGCGTCCGACCAGAGCCGGCCTTCATGCCGGACTTCCGGAAGTTTGTCGAGGCCGCGGCCATAGGCCGCCTCGTTCAGATATCGGTCGACCACCAGATCGCCGACCGCCCGTTTGAACCGTTCGGGAAATGGCTCATGCCGGCCGGGAGTCTGCCGGTAAACCAGCGGACGGGACATGACGGCCCGTCTGAAATCCTCGACCGTCCACACCTTCCCGTTCTCCCTGAAAAACGGCTGATCGCGCAGCGCCTCGAGCTGTTCCGGAGACTTCAGATCGATGGGGTTGTCCTCGCCTCTGTCCTGATAGCGGTGAGCCTCCCTTTCGGCATGGGCGGCCATAAACCATTCGACGATCTGATTGAACACCTCTTTCTCGAACTGAATCGATTTGCCGCGCATCAACCCGGCCTTGTAGGCATTCCATGTCGCCCGGGCCTTGAGATCGGTCAGTTTGGCGCGGACCTGATCGATGCGCATTCTCTGATCCTCCGGGCCGATCACGGGCTGGATCCGGGCATCCGCGACCCGCATCATGATCGACTGGTATCCGTCGAGACGGACCGGGCCGATGACTTCACCCGCCCCGAGGGGTCTGGAAAAAAGCGCGAGATGAATCGGATCGGCCTCCGGGTCGCGCCACTTTACGGTCTGAAAGCCGGTTTCTCCCAATTCCTTTAATTCGTCGAAAACCTCGGGCCGGGCATCCGGATCCGCAGTCAGACGCGCATCGATCCGCGCCTGGATATCCGGATTGTTGATCGTGAGAAATTCGACATAATATACGCGCTGGGAAAGCCGATAGGTTCTCATGATCTCCGCGGTGTCGATTTGGACCGGTTTCACGGCCAATTCCTGATACAGCGCCTCGCGCATGGCCTGTTCGCGTATGCCCCGGACATAGGCCTGAAACCGCTCGCTCCGGGCCAGCCGGCTCGTATCCCCCGCCTCGATGGAAAGCAGCTTCTCGGCGATCAGGTTGTTGAGTACGGCGGCCGGCGTTTCGATCCGTGCGAGACGGACGGTCAGTTCGGCACGGTATCGCAAATCATCGACCGTGACCACCTTGTCGCCGATTTCCGCAAGGACGCGGCCCGGCGGGACCTCCTTCCGGCCCGAACAGCCGGTGATCAGGGAAGAAGTCATCCAGCCGCCCAAAAGAAAGGCGAAGAGACAGATCCGGATTGTCTTGCTGAAACGATGAACGCGTTTCATGTCCTTTGTTTCCCGCATTGATATGTTTGAAATAAAACGGGTGAATCGGCTTGGGACCGATACACCCGTGTCATGTTGTCATCATGGATCCGCACCCCTATCGGGGAACGCCTTGCCCGCGCGGAGTGTCCGGATCAGAATCCCAGCGTGATCGAAAATTTTTGCACATTGTTCAGCAGGCCGAAATCATGATATGCATAGTCGAGCATTAACTCCGTGAATCCGGCGATCCGGTAACGGACCCCGCCGCCGAGCGAAAGCCCTTCTTCCGAATCCCTGGCGAACATGGATTTATAGCCGCCGCGGAGGGAAAACATCCGGTTGAAGGTGTATTCCGCGCCGATGTTGAGATACTCCACGTCGTCGTTCGGATGAAGCGCGTCCACGGCCAGGATCAGGTTGCTGTTGCCCGCCCCTTTGAGTACATCCATGCCGATACCCACGCGGAACATCAGCGGCATATCATATGCATCCGTCTGGAGATTCGCGTTGATGTTCGGATTGTTCCCGTGTATGCGGGGATCGACATCGACCTGAACCTGCATGTCCCGTCCTGACATCCGCATCTTCGTGCCGTAATTGCTGATGCTCATTCCGATCATGAGTCCGTTGAACTGGGTTTCGAACAGCGTCCCCACGTCGAAGGCGATTCCGCTGGCGTTCGAATGGTAGATTTTCTCGTTGACGTATTTGACATTTCCGCCGATCGAGAACCGGTCCGTCAGACTCCGTGCATAGGAAAGCGTAAAACAGTAGCTTCCCGCGCTGAACATCTCTCCCGTACCCATGGGCTGGTCGATGGTCGTCCGTTCCATGTCGTCCATCGTCAGAAATGTCGCGGCCACGCCCACCGTGCCCAGTCCCCGGACCGGAAGTCCGATGGCCGCGTAATTGAATGCGATGTCGGCGATCCAGGCCGTGTGACTGAACATCGCCTGTGCAGACTGCATCCGTGCCAGACCGGCGGGATTCCAGAATATCGCGGTCGGATCGTCGCTGACCGTCACATAAGCCGAACCCATACCCACCGCCCGGGCTCCCACATCAATATTCAAAAAACCCGATGCCGTCGTCCCCACCTTCGTCACTTTCTGGGAAAAAAGCGGGACACAGACCAGCAGAATCAAAAAGAGGGTCATCACTCTTTTCATCGCCTCACTCCTTTTATTGACTGATCTTTCATCATGGTTGCCTCGAGAGGGCCGCGGGGTCAGGGGCGAAAAGCCCCTGACCGCTCGCCCAGATTTTATTTAATCACCGCAAATTTCCCGATTTTCGTCCCGAGATCTCCGGCGTCGACATGGTAGACATAGACCCCGTAAGCGATCTCGAGGTTGTCTTTGGTCAGCATGTCCCAGATCACCGTCCCGTCCGAAAGCGCCGCCGAATGATGCTCGATCGTATCGACAAGCTGACCCCGGATATTGAATATCCGGATCGTGCAGCGCGCCGGCAGGTTGATGAAATGAAGTTCCCTGGGACCGCGTCCGCTGGAGAAGGGGCTTCGGGGTTCCCATGAATTGGTCACCACATAGGGGTTCGGAACGACCCGGATATCGTTCAGATCCGTTTTGGCCTGTACCGCGTCGACCTTCTCGCCCCGCATGGTGAATTCGAATACATCGTTCGACAGGAACGGTTTGTCCGTGATCACGAAAGCCGTGTCGCCCGGCTGGGGCAACAGCGTGTCCGTCTGAGAGCTGAGCAGGGTGACCTCCCAGCCGCCGACCAGGGAATCGGTCAGGATGATGATTTCATCCCGTCGTGTCCCCCGTCCCGAGGTGAACCCGGTGAACAGGCCTTCCTCGCCCGGATTGGCATCGAGGTCCCGCAGGGCGAATTTCATCTTCCGGTTCTGGGTCAGGTTCCAGACCGTGAAATTCACGGGGATCGCGGGCTCCAGGGCCTGGCGGGTAAACGCCGTCGAGGTGTCTATCCCGAGCTCGCCGAAGATGATCGCGAAATCCCCGACCTGGAGATCCAGCGCGCCCGGGTTGTAGCTGTATTCCCGCACCGCGAGGGGATACAGGCCGCTCCGGTTCCACCCCGACAGATCGGAATTCAGGGCCAGCTGGGGATAAACATTGTGGAAACTCAGCCTGAAACCGTGGGTTTCGGGGAGTTCGAGCCCTTCCGTAAAATCCGGGCTGTCTTCGATGAGCGTCTCGCCCGTGGTGACATCGACGAGATTGAAACTCCGCGTCGCCGGATAGAGACGCCGCCCCGTGCCGAGTGTCGTGTCGTTGAAAGTCACCCGGTAGGTATGACCGTCCCGGACCGAATCCGGGAAGATCACCTCGACGGCGATAAACCCGTCCGTACTCCCGCCGGGAAGGGACTTGATCGAATCCAGGCCGGCCGCCACGAAACCGGCCGACGGCGCCTCCGGACGCACGACCGCCACGTTCGGGCCCTTGTCGATCGATCCGTCCTGGTTGACCGAGATGAATTTCGAACATTCCGACGGCGGGATCCCGAGCGAATCCGATCCGCGGTCGTATGAGATCACCGCATAATAATAGGTGAACCCGTTCTTCGCCGTCGTATCGATATAGGTATGAACCAGCCCCGTATTCGTCCCGAGCCAGAACTGGACGCCCTTGATCGGCACCGCGGCGTAACCCTGATATTCATTGTCCAGGTCGAACTGGGCCAGCGGCTTCCGGAAGGTCACCGATCCCATCCCGTCCGTGATCGGCGTCATGTCGTTGAATCCGGGATCGGTCGAACGGTAGATCCGGTATCCCTCGAAATCATGTCCCGTGATCGGGTCGAACGAGTCTTCCGCCTTCGAATCCCAGATCAGGGTGACCCGGTTGTCGCCGGCGACCGCCTTCACCGTGGGGACATCGGGCGCCTGGGCGAACCGGTAATTCTCACCGTACGCATGGGTGACCCAGCGTTTGTTTTCAAACAGATCGTCCTTGTCGATCCCGCACAGGATGCTCATCGAGAACCGCTGCGTCTCGCCCGCCTTCATGGGGAAATACCCCGATCCGAAAAAGAGCTCGACATTGTCAAACTGGTACAGGTCGTCGAGGCGGCCGGGGATCAGGACACTCCAGACCGCTTCATCGTCATAGAGGGGGATATCGGGCCAGAAGTAGAGCGCAAAACTGGTGATGCCCAGCATGTCGGTCTCGTCGATGTCCGTCTGGTCGAAATTGGGCTCGCCCGGGGTCGGCACGCCGTCCCCCTCGCCCTGATCGAAGGTAAAGGGCACGCCGTCCGCGCCCACATCGTGCCGCTCCGGGTCCCAGTCGCCGTCGTTGTCGATGCCGTCGTCGCGCCGTTCGTCGATCATCGGGTTGTCGAGCCCCTCGCCCGTGAAATAGTTGATGTATTTCCGGCCGACATTCAGATAGGTCGTGACCGGCGGGTCCCCGAAGGTCACCCCGTTGTTCTCGTCGATGATCCCGTCGAGGTTGTCGTCGATCAGGTTGTGGGGAAGCTCCCGGATCACCTGACCCGGCCAGTATTTCAAAATCCTGTCCTGATAGCGGATCCTCAGGGTGTCGTTCGGCATTTTCATGACGGTCCGCTCGAAGGTGGTGTAGTCGATCACCACGATGTCGTCGCCCGCGTTCAGCGTGCGGGGGGCGAACATCGTCTCTGAGATGATGGGTCCCGGACCGTGGATGCCGTCGCCGTCGTTGTCGATGCCGTCATAATGGTTGCCCGGGGTCTCGAGCAGCGCGGCCCCGAACCAGCCCACCGGCGACCATCCGCCCGCGCCGATGTTGTCGCCGTCCCACATGTAGGCGAGGTTGAGGTCCCTGTCGTATGCGCCGCAGTCGTCGCCCGTGTCCTGGAGGCCCGAGAGCGTGTTGCCCAGATCGTTGCCGATCTTGTACCCGAAGACCATCTTGTCGTGATGATGCGTCCCGATGTTCTCCAGGTCGAACAGGATGAAAATGGCGTCCTCGACCAGGGCGTTGGACCATTGCAAGCCCCGCACGTATTTCCGGATTCCCAGCCCGCGGCGGTTCTCGTCCAGCGAATCGGGATAGAAGTTGAATTCCCGGTTCTGATAGTCGTCCGCCACGAAATAGCTCTCCTCGTCGGCGCTGAACTGGTCCCGGCCGAAATAGCCGTTCCACGACCCCCGCCATCCGTCCGGTGAAAACCGGGGATTCGAGGGATCGGCGATGTCCGGCCAGTGGGCCGGCCACGCCTCCGGCCATTTGCTCATGGCCACCCGGTCGTCGTCCGGGTTGAAAAAGCCCGGCAGGGGGAGAAACGTCCACCACTCCCCGGCGGGTCCCTGGTCGCCGCGGGAGTATTGGATGTTGCAGCTCTGCACCGTGCTCATGATGTGCTTGAGATCCCCGTCCCGGTCGATCACCTCGCTGCCCACGAAGGTGTTGCCGTCGATCAGATATTGGTGCCCGGAGTTGATCGGCCACTCGCCTCCGATGTCGGGCGGGCTGGTGATCTGTCCGTATGTGCCGTCGTTGTAGAAAGTCGTCCGGAACTGATTGCCGGCGTGCAGGCCGTTGCGATGCTCCCGGGCGTCGCCGTACAGGCCCGCCATCTGCGCCTGCGCCATGCCGGAAATTCCGATCAGAAACAGAACAACTAAACTCTTTCTTATCCGCTTCATCGCGTTCTCCTTTGTCTCGCTTAAAACCCGATAGAGAGGCCCAGCTGGACCTGGCGCGGCGCCGAATACCAGTTCGGCTGGATGATATAGGTCTCGAGCGTCCCCACCCGGCTGGTGTTATAGGGGTAGTTCTCGGGTTTGATCGTGGTCGTGTAAGCCGCAGTACCCGTGTCCGTATAGACGTTCAGTTCATCCCGCGTATCGAATACGTTGTAAACATTCATGAACACATTCAGATTGATCCCCGATACGGGAATCCGTTTGTTGACGTACAAATCCACGCTCTTCTGCGAGGGCAGGCGCGCGCTGTTCTCCTTCAGGCCGCTCGTCGCCGTCCCCCCCACCACCTCGCCGACCGCGAAAGTCGGGGTATAGGGGCGGCCGCTCCAGAACCGGCCGATCAGCGATGCGGTCCATGTCCCCGTCCGGAAAATAAACCGCCCGTTGAGGGTATGGGACTGATCCCAGTTCAGGGGGAGGATGTACTTGCGCGGCTCCGCGTTGTCCTGGATTGCGTTGAATGCGTCGTCCGGGTTGGAATAGGTTCCTTCGGCCACCTGGAACATGTAATCAACCCCGGCCGAGAAATTGTTCGCGTACCGTTTCTCCAGCTTGACTGTGACTCCCCGGACATTCGCGTATTCCTTGTTCTCGTACTGCGAGTATTTGACGGACGGAATCGGTGTATTGATCAGCGGACTCGTCCCCACCCAGTCGCGGATGTCCTTGTAGAACAGCGTCACATCCACGCCGATCACTTCCGTGAGCTGCTGCTGGAGTCCGATCTCATACTGGACCGTCCGTTCCGGTTTCAGGTTGGGATTCCCGAAAATGACATATCCGCCCGATTCGGACAGCTTGAAATCGGGATTCGAATAGAGCCTCTGGAAATCCGGAATCTGGAAGAAGTGCCCGTAGGAGAAATGGATCACCCCACGGTCGGAAATGGGATAGGCGATCCCGAGACGCGGGCTGACGGCATAACTGGCCGTCGCCTTCTTCTGCATGAAGGCCCGCCGTTCCTCCGGTGTGTATTTTTTGAACTGGGCGATATAGGCTCTCCGCTCTTCCTGGGTCAGGCCCGGCGGCGGTTCGACCCAGTCTTTATAGATGTTCTGATTCAGGAAAGGATAATAGATATTGGGATCGCGGGGATCGGTCGGCACGTTCGTGTTCGCGTCGAAATAGTCGAACCGGACCCCGATATTCAGGTTGATCTCCTTCAGCTCGATCTTGTCCTGAATATACGCCGAAAACTCGATCGGATTTTGCCGGTATTTATGATGATTCACGGTCGTATCCGGATAAACCATCGGCTCGAACGGCACCTTGGGCTCCCCGCCCCCCACCAGCAGGGGCTGAAGCGTGAACTGATCCAGCGTCAGCTCGTGGTAGCGCGCCTCGAAACCGCCCTTGATCTGATGCGCCCTGTGCACCTGACTGGTCAGATCCGCCTTGCCGATCCAGTACGCCGAACTCCGCTTGAAATGCCCCATCCCCATCCCGGACCGGAAATGGCTGTACGAGGTCGGCGGTGCGGCCGAATCCGGATGCACATATCCGAGCGGCGCCGCCGGATCGATAAACCAGGTGTAGGTATACCGCTGGTTTTTCACCCATTCGAGCTGCGCCTGGCCTTCAGGCGTGTTCGGATCCAGCAACGCGATCCCTTCGAAACCGCGGGCCGTATCCGGATCGACACGCACGAGATACCGGCTCTTCGCCAGCGGATCTTCCAGCACATAATTGCTGTACTCGTTATAGAAACGCGTCACGCGCGCCTCGTAAAATGTCTTGGGGGAAAGCAGATGATTCCACGACAGGATATGCGTGGTCCCCCTTCCGTCCTGCTGGGGCAGTCCGTCCGGATTGTACCGGTAATTCCGCGGATCCAGCCCGGGAGATGACCGGTCGTTGTGCCACTGATTGTGGAAAAGGTTGTAACTCAGCTTCAGGTTGGAACTCATCCGCCAGGTGATCTTGCCCTGTCCGGAATACCGCCAGTAGGGATTCATGGGCACGATGCTCGAATCGCCCGGATTACCGGAAGGCAAAAACCAGCGGCGTCCGTAGAAATAGCCTTCCGTCGATTGATACCGGCTGTTCGCGAAGAACGTCACGTTCTTGCCCAGAAACGGAACCGGCCCGCTCAGGTTGAACTCCGTGTTGTAGGAGGGGTTGAACGCCTTCAACGGATTCTCCGGCACGCCCACGGCCTGTGTCCGGCCGGTCACCGGATCCGTCGCCACCTCCACATCTTTCAGGATGTTCCACTGCGACCCGTCGCTGATATAATCCCCGGCATAGGCCATGAAATCGCCCGTGTACTTGGCGCCGCCTTCTTTCGTGACGATGTTCACGATGCCGGACATGGCCTGGCCGTATTCGGCGTTGAAGGTGCCGCTCACCACCTGCAGTTCCTGGATCGCCGAATTTTCGACCGCCACGCCCATATTCCCGGAATACACGTCCGTCGCGGCGACCCCGTCGACCCAAAACGCCACCTCGCCCGCACGTCCACCACGGATATGCAGGTTGCCCCCGCTGCGGACCACGCCTGCCTGAAGCTCCAGGACCTGCGTCATGCTGCTGACCGGAAGCGCCTGAATCTCTTCCGCCGATACCGATGCGAATGAACTCGTCATCCCCTTATTCACCAGGGGACGCTCGGCCACGATCGTCACCGCCTCCTCCGTCTCGAGCACCGTCGGCGGGAGTGAGAAATCGATCGTCGTCGTCTGTCCGATCGACACGCGAATATTCTCTACGACCACCGGTCTGTATCCCATCATCGTGGTACGGAGACGGTATACGCCCGGTCTGAGATTCAAAATCGTGTAACTCCCATCCAGCCCCGAAGCCGCCCCCTGCATCGTCCCCTCCACAAGGATATTCGCACCGACCAGCGCCTCACGCGTGTCATCGTCCGTCACCACCCCCGAAATTTTTCCGGTCTGCGCATACACCCATCCACTCCCGATACCCAACAGGAGCAGAATACTTACCCATTGTCGTCTTCTCATCTTTCTCCTCTCCATGTTGTTGAACCTTTACCTGTTTGATTAACCTGTTTTGAAGTAGTTTTATCGCTTGATCAGAATCAGGGCTTCTCCGGTTTATATCCGGAAACAAACAAAGGAGACATATTAGTCAACAGGGAATTACAAAGCATGAATAAGGGAAGAAAGGTATTCGAGACAGTGATAATAATCCAACACGCACGCATCCGGGTTATTATCATTCCGCTAAGTTTCATCGCTTCCTCATACCGAGCGTGAACGGGCACGCATGCCGAAAACAAAAAACCGCTTATTGAAATTTTAAGCAATGTGTTTTGATTATAACCATATTGAAAGAAAATAGCAAGTAAATTTTCATCAAACCGATCCTTTTCCGTCTTGCAACACATCGCCCCGGCTTTCCCGATTTCACGGAGACGAATTCGACTCGATCTTCTCCACCCGCCGCGCGTGCCGTCCGCCGTCAAAGGGGGTGGCCAGCCAGGTATCCACGATCTCCAGGGCCAGTTCGAGTGAAACCGTCCGTTCACCGATCGCCAGCACATTGGCATCGTTATGCCCCCGTCCCCAGCGGGCCGTATCCGGGCTCCAGCAGAGGGAGCAGCGCACCCCCCTGACCTTGTTGGCGACAATCGCTTCGCCGTTGCCCGAACCGCCGAGGACAATCCCGAAATCCGCTTCTCCCCGCGCGACCGCCTCCGCCGCGGGCCGGATAAAATCCGGGTAATCGCACGATGCGTCCGTCCGCGTGCCGAAATCATCCACCTCGAACCCATTGTCGTGCAGATGTTTCTTGATCGCCTCTTTGTAACGATATCCCGCATGATCCGAAGCCAGGGCAATCCGCATGCATCTTTCCTTTCAAATGATGATTTTCATTCCTGAACCGTGAACCGTTTACCGCGCATCCATCAAATCCGAAAAAACCGGATTTCCTGTGCGGAATTCCGCACGGCGCCGCCTCACGTTTCCTCTCCCAGCAACTTCGAGAACACTTCCTTGCGCCACGCCAGCTGCGTGCCCGCCCCCTCGAATGCGGCGATGAGGAGGGCTTCCGTGATCTCCTGTTTGGTGGCGCCGGCCTCCTGCGCACGGTGAATGTGATCTTCCACACAATGGGGACAGCGGTATACCGAGGCCAGGGCCACCATGAGCAATTCGCGGGTTTTCGGATCGAGCACGCCCTCGTCGTTCGCGACATTCCGGAAATGCTGATAGGCGCTCCCGAGTTTCGGGGATTGCCGGATATACCAGGGGGTGTCCTTTTTCATCTTCTCCTCCTCGGATTACGGGACTGTATCAAAAGAACCGGAGTCATCCCGCGATCTGCCGGCCGGGTTCTTTGTTTATGGAGTCGGAAAACCCCGGACGAAAACCTTCGGGGATGATAAACGCCGTCAAATGGACTCTTGATACAGCCCCGGTTTACGCTTGCGTCGAATTTCTCCGGCTTACTTCGTCTTGATCAGCCCGATCAGCCACAACAGGATGAGGGCACCGACCAGGGCGGCGATGAGTGATCCGATCAGGGTCGAGGCCATCAGCCCCAGGAGGCCGAATACCAGACCGCCGATAAGTGCGCCGATGCATCCCACGACGAGATTACCGATCAGCCCGAACCCTTTTCCTTTCATGATCTTGCCGGCGAGCCAGCCGGCCGCGAGACCGATGAGCAAGAACAGGATGATATTCATGGTTCTCCTCCTTTTTTGGGAATACGATGTGTCCCTTCAATCCGGTGAGGGACGGAACCGACAGGCCTAGGACCTCTTCGGCCTGAAAATATGCGTGCAGGTTCCCTCGAACATTTCCGCGGCCTCCATGAGTGTCTCGGAGAGGGTGGGATGGGGATGGATGACCGAGGCCAAATCCTTCGCGGTCGCGTCCATTCCGATCGCCAGCGAGCCTTCGCTGATCATCTCCCCCGCATTCTGGCCGGCGATTCCGACGCCGAGAATCTTCCCCGTCCCGGGATCCGAGATCAGTTTGGTCAGGCCGTCCGGATCCGCCGCGGCCTGCGCCCTCCCGGACGCGGCCCAGGGAAATTTGAGGACCCGGACGTCCAGCCCCTTCTTGCGGGCTTCGGATTCCGTCAATCCGGTGAAGGCGATTTCGGGATCCGTATAGACCACGGCGGGAATCGCCCGCGGCGCAAAAACCGCCGCCTTGCCCGCGATCGTGTCCACGGCGGCGCGGCCTTCGTGTGAGGCCTTGTGTGCAAGCATCGCGCCCCCCGTGACGTCCCCGATCGCCCGGATACAGGGATCGCCGGTCCCGCAGTCCGGCCCGGTCTGGACGAATCCCCGCGGATCCGGACGGACGGCTGTCTTCTCCAGTCCGATCCGGTCCGAATTCGGCCGCCTGCCTGTGGACACGAGGACATATTGAAAATCCTTCCGGACGGATTCGCCTTGATTCTCGATCGTCGCCCGCAGCCCGTCCGCCGTCTCCTCGAGACCCGTAACCCGCGATTCCGTCAGGATTCCGGCGAACCGTTTACCGGATCGCCTCAAAAAGGTCTGGACGAGATCCCGGTCCGCCCCGGGCAGGATTCCGGGAAGCATCTCGACGAGGGTGACCCGGGAACCGAGCTGCGCATACACCGATCCCAGTTCAACCCCGATATATCCGCCGCCGATCACGAGGAGTGACCGGGGAATTTCACGCAGCTCCAGCGCCGCCGTGGAATCCCACAACCGGTCGGACCGGATGGCGATCCCCGGCGGGATCAGGGGGCGCGAACCGGTCGCGAGGATGCAGTTTTCAAAGGCCAGGGAGAGGTTGTTTCCGTCTGCGCCGCGGATATCCAGGGTGCCGGAACCGGAAAAGGAAGCCGTTCCCTGAATGTACTCAATCCCGCGTTGTTTGACGAGCCCGCCCAGCC